>QZKE01000065.1 GCA_003598015.1 Actinomycetota bacterium
CCGGAGTACGTCCAGCCGGCCATGCCGAGCGAGCCCGTGGCGCCCATGCCCGGACCGCCCGAGGTGCCCCTGGCTGAGGCACCGCAGCCGCAAGTCATTTCCGAGGCGGCACAGGCACCCCCATTTGGTGTACAGGCACCCCCGGCAGGGGCGCAGGCAGATGTGGAACCGGGATATATACAGGATACGGGCGCACTCGCCGAGGAGGAGCCCGCAGGATTCGATATGGGCAGTTACTCTCTGGAGAGGGAGCTGGCCGAGCTGACGGGAGCATCGGTGCCGCAACCTACCAAGAAGATAAAAATCCCGGTGAAGCCGAAAGGAGAAGAAGGGGAAGTGGAGGAAATAGATAGGGGCAAGCCTGTTCCGAAGGTGAAGAGGGACAAGGCCGTAACCAAGAGCATTATCATGCGTATCATCGACGGCATAAAGAGATTGTAAGGAGTGTAAAGCCAGTTGCGATCCTTCAAAATCGTTGTCACGGGGCCGTTCAGTGCGGGCAAGACGACCTTCATCAAGAGCATAAGCGAGATCTCCATCGTCTCCACGGAGAGGGCTATATCCGACTCCACGCGCAGGGTGAAGGCGGAGACGACTGTGGCAATGGACTTCGGCAGGATCACCATATCCAAGGATATAGTGCTCTATCTCTTCGGCACACCGGGCCAGGAACGTTTTGATTTCATGTGGCAGATCCTCTCCGAGGGCATGCTCGGCTATATCCTGATGCTGGATGCCAGCCGGCCCGAGACATATACGGAGGGAAGACGTATCCTCGAGTTCTTTGCCACCCTCTCCGATGCCCCGTATGTCGTAGGGGCGACGAGGATCCCCGAAAATGATACGGCCAAGGCCGTAGAACAGATAAGGCAGGAGCTGAGCATCGACGGAGAAATACAGATAATCCCCTGCAACGCCATGGAGAAAGAAGACGTGAAGAAGGTGCTCCTGGGATTGCTCTACGATATCCTGAAGACCCTCGATAAGTAAGCCCGCACGGGGCGATCGCCCGACCATGCAGGAAAGCGTAGTACGGTTGTGCTTCTATGCGGCGATGGCAGCCGGCCGGCCGGCGCCATACGGGCAGGGATATTATGGTAGCATCATAGGTAGATAGAGCGATATCACGCTTATCCGTGTACGCCGTGCCTGCTGCCTGGAGGTTGGTTTTGCACATAGACGGTAAGACACAGATGGTGGGGATCGTTGGTCACGGCATCGCCTATACCCTCTCACCGGCGATCCATAACGCCGCCTTCAGCGATCTCGAGATGAACTGGATATATGTACCGCTGCGCGTCGTTCCCGGGGCGCTGGAGCCGGCCTTGCTCGGCCTGCGGGTCCTGGGTTTCAGGGGCTGCAATGTCACCATTCCCCATAAGTTGGAGGCAGCCCGTTGCGTGGATGAACTGCGGGGAGCGGCGGGGATATTGAAAAGCGTGAACACGGTGGTGCATGATGAGGGTAGGCTGGTGGGTTGCAACACCGATGTGGAGGGGTTCCGTGCGTTTCTCGCTGAGGCGGGCGTGCGGGCGGCCGGCTCCACCACCCTGCTCATTGGAGCGGGCGGCGCGGCACGAGCGGTGGCACTGGCGCTCGCCGAGGAGGGTGCGGCCAGAATATTCGTGATGAACAGGTCGCGGGAAAGAGCGGCGGAGTTGGAAGTCCTGTTAAAGAGGGTAATCCCCGCGACCGAGATATCTTTAAGGACATACGATCTCGAGGGTTCGCGGGTTCTGGGGGAGTGCGACATGGTGGTGAACTGCACGCCCCTGGCGAGCCGCGCAGGAAGTGAGTTGCCCCTCGACTACGAGGGATTCACGATGGACAAGTGGGCGATAGACCTGAAATATGCCTCTCGAGCGACGGCTTTCATGGAAGAAGCATCGGCTCGAGGCGCCAAGACCGCGGATGGCGAGGGCATGCTCCTTCACCAGGCCGCCGCCTCTTTCAGGTTGTGGACCGGACAATCGGCGCCGCTGCGGGTGATGCGCGAAGCATACCGTCGTGCGCTGACCGCCGGGAACGGATAGAGGATTGTTGAGATGCAGAAGCCCAAAAAAGAGAAACTGGGACAGATTCTCGTAAAGAACAAGATCATCAGCGAGGAGCAGCTGTTGCAGGCGCTGGCGCGCCAGAGCGAGACCGGTGAATCCCTGGGCAGGGTGCTCATCGATATGAAGATAGTCAGCGAAGGCGCGCTGACCTCGATACTGGCCCGGCAGATCGGCCTGAAATACGTCGACCTGGCCAACCTCGACGTGGATATCGCGGCTACCTCACTCGTGGATGCGGAGATCGCGAGGCGTTACAACCTGATCCCCATAGGTTTTGATGGGGACCGATTGATGGTCGCCATGGCGGATCCGACCAATGTATTCGCCATCGACGACATCCGCATCATGACCGGTATGGAGATAGAGCCGATGGTGGCCACAAAGGAGGATATCAACACGGCAATCAACCGCTATTGCCATTCCGGGACGGAGGTAGACCTCACCTCCGAGGAGATGCAGGGCGAGAGCAAGGAAGCGGGCGAGGAAGCCGAGGCGGATGATGCCCCCATCGTCAAGTACGTCAACCTGCTCATCTCGGAGGGGGTCAACGACCGGGCCAGTGACGTGCACATCGAGCCCATGGAGAATGACGTGCGGGTGCGTTTCCGCATCGACGGCGTACTGCACGAGATCAGGAGGAATCCCAAGCAGATACATTCCGGGGTGGTGGCGAGGATCAAGGTCATGGCGGACATGAACATCGCCGAAAAACGCCTGCCGCAGGACGGCAGGGCCTCGGTGGACATCAGGGGAAAGTCCATCGATATCCGCGTGGCGTCCCTGCCCACCATCCATGGCGAGAAGATAGTCATGCGCATCCTCGACAAGAGCGCTTCGCTGATGAGCCTGGAGGAGCTGGGATTCAGCGAGGACGTACTGGAGGACTACTCGCACAGTTTTCACAAGCCATACGGGACCATCATGGTCACGGGCCCTACCGGCAGCGGCAAGACCACCACGCTGTATGCCACCCTCAACGTACTCAACAGTATCAGGCACAACATCATCACCGTCGAGGACCCCGTAGAGTACCGGCTGCCCCTGATAAACCAGGTACAGGTCCACTACAAAGCGGGATTGACCTTTGCTTCCGCATTAAGGTCCATCCTGCGCTGCGACCCCGATATCGTCATGATCGGTGAGATCCGAGATCCGGAGTCGGCTCAGATCGCCATAGAATCGGCGCTAACCGGCCACCTGGTCCTGTCGACCCTGCACACCAACGATGCACCGAGTGCCCTGACCCGACTTCTGGAGATGGGTATCGAACCCTTCCTCATCGCCTCGGCGGTGGACTGCGTGAGTTCGCAGAGGCTGGCGCGAAGGTTATGTGAAAGGTGCAAGGAAGCATACGAGCCCGACCCCGAGTTCCTGGAAAGAGTGGGATTCAGCTGGCAGAACGGGGACGATCATATCCTGTACCGGCCGCGCGGCTGTCCCGCATGCAACAGCACGGGCTTCAAGGGCAGGGTAGGGATCTACGAGGTGCTCCAGGTCAGCGAGGATATAGAGCGCCTGGTGGCCACGAACGCTCCCCACGTCGAGATCGCAGAGATGGCGAGATCGGAAGGTATGAGGCCCATGCGCGAAGAGGGTTTCATCAAAGTCAGGGAGGGGCTTACCTCCATCGAAGAGGTCCTGAGGGTTATCATGTGATCTATAGCTCATGCTCGAGGGTGAACCGATCGTAAATATCGTCCGATATCTAGACAGGGAGAATCGCCAGCGAGGGCGAAAGCCATAAAGGGAGACGACAACCGTGATGCCGCGAGCGTATGGAAAGGATCGCATACACGGAAACCAGCGGCATGACGTCGTGGAGCACCGGTGAAGTGAGAGGAGGATAAGATCTTGGCTGGAAAGCTTGATATCAACGAACTGTTGGAGGAAGTCCTGGTAAGGGGAGCTTCCGACTTGCACCTCACCGTGGGGGCTCCACCGGTAATGCGCATCAACGGAGTCCTGGTGCGGCTCGAGGAATATTCCCGTCTCACTTCCAATGACACCCGAGACATGGTCTATAGCATCCTTACCGCCAGGCAGAGGGAGCAGCTGGAGAGCAATCTCGAGTACGACCTCTCCTACTCCGTTCCGGGAAGCGCGCGTTTCCGGGTCAACGCCTACTTCCAGAGGAACAGCATCGGGGCCGCTTTCCGCATCATCCCCTACCGCATCAAAACCGTTGAGGAACTGCATCTTCCCCAGGTGCTGCAGGACTTCTGCATGCTGCCGCGTGGCTTTATCCTGGTTACCGGACCTACCGGTCAGGGAAAGTCCACCAGCCTGGCGGCCATGATCAATATCATCAACGAAGGCCGCAACCTCCATATCATAACCGTCGAGGACCCCATCGAGTTCCTCCACGTGCACAAGAAATGTATCGTCAACCAGAGAGAGGTGGGGGGAGACACTCATTCGTTCTCCAACGCCCTCAAGTATGTACTGCGCCAGGACCCCGACGTGATCCTGGTGGGAGAGATGAGAGACCTGGAGACTATTTCCACGGCATTGACCGCGGCCGAGACGGGCCACCTGGTCTTCGCCACCCTGCATACCCAGGACGCCCCCCAGACCATCGACCGCATCATCGACGTTTTCCCCACGTACCAGCAGCAGCAGGTACGCATGCAATTGGCGTCGACCATCCAGGCCATCGTGACACAGCAGCTTCTTCCGACCAAGGATGGGCAGACCCGCATCCCCGCAGTCGAGGTGATGGTGGCGACGTCGGCCATACGCAACCTTATCCGGGAGGCCAAGGCCCACCAGATATACTCCGCCATGCAGGCGGGAGGCCAGTACAAGATGCAGACCATGGACCATTCCATAGCGGCTCTCTACAAGCGGGGCATCGTCTCGTACGAGGTCGCTATAGGGCGCTGCAGCAACCGGGAAGAGATGGAGAGGCTCATAGGTTAGGGTACGGCAGGACCGATGGGGGAGCATATGGAGAGGGGTCGCGTTCGTGATTCGTTGGCGATTGATAATGGACATAAAGGAATCGGCCGGCGTGAACGATATATTATAGAGCGCTGGCCGTGGAGGGTTGCTGTTGAAAGAGTTAAATATTGACATTAACGTTGACTATGTTGTATATGTTAGCTTGGCGCAACATGTATTGAGGACTTAGGGGGAAAGCGAGAAAAAGGAGAGCGAGCCGTGGCTCACACCTATTCATACCGGGTCAGGGACCGGCAAGGGAAGATAATCTCGGGAAAACTCGAAGCCGACAACGAGACCTCGGTTTCACAGCGATTGCGGGAGATGGGGTATTTCGTCATCGGCGTCGAGGAGGAGAGAGTATCTCTACGCAAGAAAGAGCTGCATATCTTCAGGCCGAAGGTGAAGACCAAGGATATCACGGTATTCACCCGGCAGTTCGCGACCATGATCAACGCCGGCCTCCCCCTGGTCAAGTGCCTCAATATCCTCGCTGAGCAGACGGAAAGCCCGGCGCTGACGGAAGTGATAGCGGACGTACAGCACGAGGTGGAGATGGGGCGTTCGCTCTCCGAGGCGCTGGCCAAACACCCCGATACCTTCAAGGAGCTGTATACGAGCATGGTGAAGGCGGGCGAGATCGGCGGTGTCCTCGACGACGTGCTCCTGCGTATCGCGACCACCCTGGAGAGCGAGGACGAGATAAAGAGACGGATAAAGTCGGCCATGACCTATCCCATCGCCATGTTCGCCATCTCCGTACTGCTTCTGGTGGTCATGCTGGTGTTCGTGGTGCCGGCATTCGAGAAGATGTTCAAGGAAATGGGGGCGACCCTGCCCTTCCTGACCAAGACGATCATGAGCGTCAGCCACTTCCTGGTCAGCTGGAAGGGAGCGATCGTGATCGTTTTGCTTATCATTGGGATGGTCTACCTGCTGCGCTGGATAAAGACGCCCAGTGGACGGAGGAAGCTCGATGCCCTGAAGCTCAAGCTGCCGGTATTCGGTTCGCTCTTCCACAAGATGTCCATCTCCCGCTTCTCCAGGACACTAGGGACCCTGGTGGCAAGCGGCGTGCCTATTCTGCAGGCCTTGGAGATCACCTCCAAGACCGTTGGGAACGTATTGGTGTCGGAGGCCGTAGAGAACGTGCGGGCCGGGGTCAAGGAGGGCGATTCCATCGCCAAGCCCCTGGGCCAGAGCCCACTCTTTCCTCCCATGGTTACGCAGATGCTTGCCATCGGCGAGGAGACCGGTGCACTGGACACCATGCTCAACAAGGTCTCGGACTTCTACGACTCCGAGGTTTCGGCGACGGTCGAGGCCCTGACCTCCCTGTTGGAGCCGTTGCTCATCGTGTTCCTGGGGCTGGTCGTGGGAACCATCGTCATCGCACTCTACATGCCTATATTCTCGCTAATCACCCAGTTCACAAAAGCGTAAAGGCCGGCCTGCGGGCCGGGTAGGGGCGGCGAGATGTTCGCCCACATTATAGAGGGGACTGTCTGTGAGGACAGGGCGCGGCCTTGTTGCCGCGCTCTTTGATTTGCGGGGTTGAACTGCGAGACCCCGAGGGAACCAAGAGGAATGATGCTTGAAAGCGAAGAACTTAAGAGAAGTATGAAGGATTCTGCCGGGATTGCTGTTGAAGAAGTATATTATTGACAACTACAATGAACTAAATATAGAATATGGCAAGAATGTGCTTATTATAAAATAGTGCTAAAGTTAGTTAAGGATGTTGGCGATGGATTATATTGACCCATTATGTAGGGTGTTGTAAAGATGGGTCAAGTGATTGATAGCTTTCGCTGACTGGAGGGTTGGTGTTAGGGGACAGGTTCAGCAACAAATTATTGACGGTCAACGAAGTCGCTAATATCTTGAGGGTATCGAATATGACCGTTTACAGGCTCGTGAAGAGCGGGCAGATACCTGCCATACGGGTTGGCAAGAACTATCGTATCAAGGAGAGCGATGTCAACGACTACCTGTCCAGAGGGACGCAAAGGTAGAGGGCCGGATCGGGGGTAGTCCATGAGTCCGAAAAGAGCCGCTGTAGCGCTCGGGTTGGACATCAGTACCAACTCCGTAAAGGTGGCCGAGGTGACCCTCGCAAAAGGGGAGCCGATCCTTTCCAACCTTGGAATAGTGCACATACCCAACGGGGTCATCCGGGACGGCGAGGTCGAAGACGGCGTGACCCTCGCGGAGTCACTGAAAGAGCTGTGGGCGATGACCGGCATCAAGGACAAGGCGGTGATCCTGGGTATTGCCAACCAGAGGGTTATCGTCCGCCCCATCGAGCTCCCGTACATGGAGAAGGAGGAGCTGGACAGCGCCTTGCGCTTCCAGGTGCAGGAATTCATCCCCATACCCATAGAGGACGCCATCCTGGACTTCGAGATCATCGAGGAGTTCATGACCGCCGACGAGGAACGCATGCTGACGGTCCTGCTGGTGGCGGCCCACAAAGACATGATCCAGAGCTTCATCGAGGTATTGAAGGCGGCGGGGCTCGCGACCGCAGCCATAGATCTCAAGGCATTCGCGATACCACGTTCTCTCGTGCCCCTGGCGGTATTACAGGCCGGATACGAAGAAGGCGAAGCCATGTGCCTGATAAATATCGGCGCCAGCATG
Organism: Actinomycetota bacterium; assembly: GCA_003598015.1. Lineage (GTDB taxonomy): Bacteria > Actinomycetota > Geothermincolia > Geothermincolales > RBG-13-55-18 > SURF-21. Next base: position 7,641 of record QZKE01000065.1, read on the forward strand.
ACCAACATCACCATACTCAAGGATAATATCCCGCGCTTCGCCAGGTTCCTGCTGCGTGGAGGGGACGATTTCGTAAGCGCAATCGTCAATCGCCTGGATATGGAGTGGGAGGAAGCCGAGGCGGCGCGCCGCGGAAAGCTGATGAACGAAGAGGCGGACAAGGTGCTGCAACAGGAGATCTTCAACTTCGTAGGGGAGATAAGGCGCTCCATAGATTATTATATTGCTCAGACCCAGGAGAGAACCTTCAGCAAGGTGGTGCTATCGGGCAGCGGTTCAGTGACCGTAAACCTGATGCAGGAGATGAGCAAAGGGCTGAGGATCCCGGTAGAAGTGGGTAGGCCATTGCAGAACGTGCAACTCGGTAAGTTGCCCTATACGGCCGAGGAGCTGGCCGAGATAGAGCCGTCGATCGCGGTCAGTATAGGCCTGGCGCTGCGGGAGGTCGTGGAATGACGAGGATAAACCTCTTACCGCCGGAGATAAAGGAAAAGGTAGAACGGCCCCATCTCGCCCCCTGGTTTATTCTCATGGGAGTCGTGACCATTGTGATTATCGTGGGCCTGTTCTTACTCTTCAGCGCCCAGAAATCGGGCAAGCAGGACACCTTGAACGAGAAGGAACAGCAACTACAGGATCTGCAGAAACAGACCAAGCCACTGGAGGTGTTCGAGGGGCAGCAGAGTGACCTGAAAGCCCTTCAGGACCTTTATACACAGGCCAACACGGGCAGGGTGGCCTGGGCGCAGATGCTCAACGATCTGGCCATGTACGTGCCGGAGGGACTGGCGACCGCATCGAATCCGCGGGCGCCCGCTATCTGGTTGACCCGGCTCAGCATAGACGCACAGTCCCTGGAGGCGATAGCGGGCGGGGTTGCCCCCGAGGGGCAGGTGGCTGCGACGACCCCCATAACCATCGAGGGTTACGCGACACCCGCGTGGCTGTGCGTGCAGACATGGTTGCCGCGGGCGAGCGATTTCAAGGCCAAGGGATTCCTGGACGCCTACCCCTATTACTACTATTTCAGGGGGCACCCCAAGGTTGCCGAGTTCTTCGTAAGGTTGCACAACATGGAGGAGTGGACCAGCCTGTGGATACAGGATTCCTCGCAGACGACTATCAGTGAAACGATGACCATAATCGAGGAGACTGATTCTGGACCGCAGGAGGCGGAGGTCAATTACTCCGACTGGGCGATAACCTTTTCCATCACGGGACAGTGGAACCCGGAGAATGCTATCTGGCAAGGGGTCGCGGTCGATAGCACGGCTACGGGGGGGAACTGATCATGCGTTTAAGGGCAAGTGCCGGAATCTGGCTTATCCTGGGAGCGCTTATATGCGTGATCATCCTCGTGCTCGGGCTGTTCCTGGTCGTATTCCCGCAGCGCAACAAGACGAACGAAGTACAGACGGAGATAGAGAACGTCGAAACGAGTATCCAGGTGGAGCAGAACCGCCTCAACCAGCTTAAACAGTACGAGAAGGACCCGGAACAGTTCCTCCGCCAGATAGACGTGCTGAAGGAGCGCATTCCGGAGAACGTAGAGTTGGCGGATATCATACAACAAATCGACTACGCGGCAGAGGAGGCCGGTCTTGATTTCTATTCCATAACGCCAGGCCTGCCGGTAGCCGCACAAGGATACTATATCGTGACCTGCACGGCCGTTTTCAACGGGAGATACTTCAACCTGGTGGAGTTCTTCAATCATATCGAGAGATTGCCGAGGTGTATAAAGGTTGTCCTGTTGGAGATAGTAGCGTCCGACGACGGCTTGCCGTACCTTCAGATAACCGTAACGTTCAGAGGATTCTTCACCACCACCCAGGGGATAGAGGGCCTGTTGCAGCCAGTGGCGGGAGGATAGACGATTATAGAAGGCGGAGGCCAGGGCAAGGAGGAAAGCGGACTTAGAGAGGGTTGACATGCGAGGAAACAGAGCTGAACGCGATGGGGTAATCGATATCTCGTTGGCGAAGAATTATCTCCGTTTGCTTATAGGGCTTTCCCTGGCTTTGGGTATGATCGCCGTCCTCATCATGGCGAACAACCCCGGGGCGAAAGCGAATGAAAAGACGATGCTCTCGCAGGCCCTGCTCTCGGACAGGGTGGACCTACAGATTGATTCGGAGGAATTAGCGAGCAGGGTCGTGGACCAGAAATTCCAGATACACATGGAGGAGATGGACCAGCAGATGGGAGAGATACCCTACGTAGAGATATGGGTGCTCAACGACCCATTCTATCCCCTGATGGGAGAGGTGGGGGATCTCAGGAGCAACGAGGGGACGCTGTCCGGCAAGGAATGGCAGATGCTGGGGTTCCCGGATTACGAAGCGGTTGAAAGTGGAACGACAACGGGAGCGCCCGCCGGCAGCCCCACCAGTTCGTTGCCGGTCACCACAGACGTTACCCAGCGCGTGGTGCTGGTGGAGGAGATATACGAGATGAGGGGGATAATGTACGCGGACATCAAGGTGAACGATACCACCTACGATAAGCTGAAGGCCGGAAGCGAGTTCGCCGAGGTATTCCGACTGCAGGAGATAAAGGACGGGAAGACGGCCCTAGTGCTGTGTGGAGACGAGTCTTACGAACTCCAGGTGAACCAGCTCAGGAAGATCTAGCGCATCGTTGGGATTGGGGAGGGCGGCCTGGAGCCGCCCTTTTTTAATATGGTGGCGGAGAAGGATGCCGGTCCATCATGTGTGGATGAGCCAGTAAGGATAGTGGAGGTATAAAAGGCGATGTTGAGGTTTCTTGACGCAGGAGAATCACACGGCAAGGGTATGGTTACCATCGTGGAAGGCATTCCTCTCGGCGTTGCCCTCAATGCCTCCAGCATAGAAGCGGAGCTGGCCAGGAGGAGGCTGGGTTACGGCAGAAGCGCAAGGATGTCGCTCGAGGCAGACCGCGTTGAGATATGGAGCGGAGTGAGATACGGGAGCACCCTGGGCTCTCCCATAGCCATGCTGGTAGCCAACCGTGAAAGCGGGGAGTTCATGAGGGTGGAGCGGGAGGGGGTCGTCGAGCCGCTTACCGCGCCCCGCCCCGGTCATGCCGATCTTCCGGGGGCCCTGAAGTATGGCACCGGGGACATAAGGGATATCCTGGAGCGGGCTTCGGCTCGCGAGACGGTGGGCAGGGTCTGTGCGGGGGCGGTGGCCAAGAGACTGCTGCTGGAGATGGATATACGGGTGTTGTCACATGTAACAGCCGTTGGTGGGATAACGCGGGAGGGTGGCTTGCGTGCGCCCGGCCTGGAGGAGATCGCTGCGGCGGACGAAGATCCCATGAGGTGCCTGGACGCGGAGGCGTCGCTTCGTATGCGCAAGGAAATAGACCGCGCAAGGGAAGAGGGGGATTCTCTGGGAGGAACATTCGAGGTGGTGGCCTACGGATTGCCCGCGGGCCTGGGCAGTCACGTCCACTGGGATCGCCGGCTGGACGCCCGCCTGGCGGCGGCGGTGATGAGCATTCAGGCGATAAAGGGAGTGGAGATCGGCTCGGGTTTCAGGCTCGCATCCATGCGCGGATCCCAAGCCATGGATACGATCCACCACGGACCCGGCCGCGGGTATTTCCGCGGCAGCAACCACGCGGGTGGTTTGGAGGGTGGCATGACCAACAGCGAGCCCCTGGTCATCAGGGCGGCGATGAAGCCTATCCCGACCCTGGCGTCGGGTCTAGAATCCGTGGACCTGATAAGCAAGGAGAAGGTCGAGGGGGTCGTCGAAAGAGCCGATACGTGTGCCGTTCCCGCCGCCGGCGTCATCGCCGAGGCCATGGTTGCTTTCGTTGTCGCGGATGCTCTCCTCGAGAAGACGGGTGGCGACAGCCTGCGCGAGGTGAAGGGAAGGTACAAGGAGATCCTGGCCGCCCAGGAGCGATGCTGAGCGGCGGGTATACAGCACGAAGGACGGGAGAAGATTGCCGCAGGGAGAGCGGGGAATAGTGGCCATTATCGGCTTCATGGGAGCCGGAAAGAGCACCGTCGGCCGCATGCTTGCCGGACGCCTGGGGATGGATTTCGTGGACCTGGACGAGGTTATAGAGGCTGCGGCGGAGATGAGCGTGGAAGGCATATTCCATGCGGAGGGCGAGGAAGGTTTCCGCGGGCGCGAGGCGGAGGCCCTGAAAGGAGAGCTCGAGACGGGAGGCAAGGTTCTCGCGTGTGGTGGTGGGGTCGTAAACAGGGAGGAGAATGTACGCCTGCTCACTGAGGCATGCAGCGTGTTCTATCTCAGGATCTCGGCGGAGACGGCTATACGTCGCCTCGGGGGAACCACGGGACGACCGTTGCTCCAGGGCGTGGATATGGCATGGGACGTGAGGGAGTTGATGGACGAGCGCGAGGGGCGGTACGTGCGCGCGGCCCACGAGGTGATAGAAGCGGACGACATGACGCCGGAACAGGTGGTGGAGGAGATCATCGCAAGATGGCCGGGATAGTACTGCGCCTGGGGAGTGAAGGATACGCGATCCATGTGGGTCGCGGTCTCTACGAGACGGTACTGGCGCAAACCCTGGTCGGGATGGACCCGGCGAGGATTGTCCTGGCGAGCCACCCCGATATCCTTGAACTGCACGGTAGCCGCCTCGAAGACGCCCTGCGAGGGATGACCGCGGGCGATACCTCCATGATGCATTTCACGTTCCCTCCCGGTGAAGAAAACAAGAGTCTCCTTACGCTCGAGAGGGGCTATGTCGCCCTCCTGGAGGCCGGTGTGACCAGGGAAGACGTCGTCCTGGCCTTTGGAGGAGGAGTGGTCGGGGACCTGGCGGGATTCCTGGCCGCCTCCTATATGCGGGGAGTCCGCTACCTGCAGGTTCCCACGACGCTCATGGCCATGGTCGATTCGAGTATAGGCGGGAAGGTCGGTATCGACCTTCCCGGTGCCAAGAACGCGGTGGGATGTTTCCACCAGCCGGTCGCGGTGGTCAGCGATATCGGCGTATTGAAGACCCTGCCGCAGAGGGAAGTCAACAGCGGCCTTGCGGAGGTAGCGAAGTACGGGTTTCTATACGACGTCGAGCTCCTGAGCATGTTGAGGATATGGGAGAGTGAAAGATCGTTTGAAGGTACCGCTATCGAGAAGATCATAGCCAGGTGCGCGGGCCACAAGGCAGAGGTTGTCAGGCAGGACGAGAGGGACGTTATCGGTATAAGAGCCCTGCTGAATTACGGCCATACCTTCGGCCATGCCCTGGAGTCCGCCTGCGGATACCAGGCGTTGAGACACGGTGAGGCGGTGGCTTTGGGCATGATGATGGCGGCGAGGGCCGCCGAGATGGACGGGATGGCGGCCGGTGGTCTCCTGGAGCTGCACCGCGATGTCCTCATGCCGTTGATCGCGCAGGTCGAAGCGCCCGAAGGGCTGGAGGTCGAGGTGGTATTGCGGCGCATGCTGGCGGACAAGAAGAGGGGCAGGAGGCAACGCTTCGTTTTGCTGGAGGCCCCCGGAGAGCCTCGCATAGTGGATTCCCTGGATGAGGATATCGTCAGGAGAGCGGTGGAGGAGATCTTGCGCGAGACATGGGGGATGGAGCGATGAACCTGATAACCGTGGTAAACGGGCCGAACCTGAACATGTTGGGGGAGAGGGAGCCGGATGTGTACGGCCGGCTGACCTGGGAGGAGATCAAGAAAGATCTCGAGGAGAAGGCCTCGGGGATAGGGTGCGAGTTGGAGTTTTTTCAGAGCAATCACGAGGGTGCCATCATCGATTACCTGCAGGGGATCGGCGGCAGGGCCTCCGGTCTGATCGTCAACCCCGGAGCCCTTACCCATTACGGCTACAGCCTGCGTGACGCCCTGGCCGCGCTGGACCTGCCGGCCGTAGAGGTGCATCTCACCAACATCTATGCCCGGGAGGACTGGAGAGCGTATTCCGTGATCTCCCCCGTCGTCAAGGGGGTTATATCGGGTTGCGGGCCACTCGCGTACGGGCTGGCCCTGGAATTCCTGTGCGGGAACGCGAGCTCCGGAAACCAGGCGGATGCAAGGGGCTGACATGGACGCGAGGAGAATCGCCGTTGACGACATAAGCGCAGCTCAAGGGGCTATCGTAACAATAACGTAACATGCTTTGCAACTAATTTGCGTGCAAAGATTAGAAAAAGGCTTAAGATATTTTTAAGGGTTATCGATTGAACAAGAGAAGCCGTCCCATACGGGACTTCGCCCGCGGGAGGCGGGAGGGGACGGGAAGCTTCGGGGAAAACGGAAGGGAGCATCGGGGCATGAGCAGATCGAGACGGGAGTTCGGCTTTACGGTCATAGAACTAGCCATAACCGTCGTGCTCATAGGGGTCTCCCTGGGGATAGCTTCGCTGTACTACGGCAGGACGCAGAAGGATCTCTCCATGAAGAGCGCGGTGAGCGAGGTCGAGTCCATCATGGAGAGGGCCTACAACATAGCCATGCAGGAGGGCGTCGAGGTATACGTCCAGTTCTGGGACGATATGGGAACCCACGCCAACCGCTGTGCCATATACAGGGTTTACCCCGATGGAACCGACGAGCATGCGGACGATGAGCCGACCGAACCTCCGCCGAGCGGAGTAACGGCCGATACGGATGGAAGCGGACATTACTGGTTCAAGCTCGCCAACGGTGGCATTGACGTACAGGATCCGGTAACGCTTCTCTTCAGGAGAGACGGCTCGCTGGTCACCGTGAGCTCCACCGAGGGAGGCATGAGCGTCACCCTGGTGGGGTCTGGACAGACGAGGACGGTATCCATCAACGACCGCGGCGAGATCAGCAGCTGAGGTCCCTGAAAACGAGGATGAGGATGCGAACGAGGAGAGGGGAATGGCGATGATGAGGAGAATAGGCGTTTCCCTGCGCAGTGAGGGAGGTTTCTCCCTGGCCGAGGTGTTGATGGCGGGCCTTATCATGGCGCTGGCCATTCTCCCCATGGTGGGGATGTTCGACGGCGCTTTCCTGGCATCGCAGGCCGCTGCCGACATCAATACATCCGCGGAGTGCCTGCAGCTGTACACGGAGAAGATAAGGAACATACCTTTCTACATGGAACATAGCGAGAGCGACCTCGGCATTCCCCTGGACGTGGACGACTTCTACTGGGGCAGCCGCAGCCCCGTCTACACCAATACCTGGACGACGGCCCCGGAGGTCGTAGTCAAAAACTACGACGTAGAGCCCTACCCGGATATGAGGGTGACCGTGAAGATGTCCTACATCGATGACGAGGTGATGAACGGCGTAACCCTGGAGCAGGCCGCCAACGCCACCGTCCTCGCCAGCGACTGGCAACCCACGACCCTGTACGGATACGACCGCCCGCAGAACGCCACCGGCAAGACCCTCACCCTGATTCTCTACGAGGTCAAGGCGACCGCGCGGAGCGGCCGTTCCTACACCAATGCGGAGCTCTACGCCAATCCCACCGACGCGGTGGCGAACGTATATATCGACCGCGTGGTTAACATCGACTCGGACAGCAGCAAGCTGGGTACCCGCTATAACGCCCTCTCGGAATGCGTGAGCGCGCCTCACAACAAGAACGACATAACCATACGCGCTTACGGCGAGGGCTTCACGGCGGCTGAAGTGGCTTCGGGCCTGGTCGACGTGAGGCTGGTGCGCGTGGAGGATACCGACGTCCAGCTGCGAGGCAGCCCGACGCTCACCTTCGGGACGGATGCCACCGGGACATACGTCCAGGGGGAGATCGATCTGGCCGATGATGACGGGGACGAGGAGCCATGGGCGCCCGATTACCGCATGCCCGGCTACTGGCATGCCTGGCTGGCCGTGGATCACGTCATATCCGTCAGGAACAGCGCTTTCGTGGTGGAGTACCCGGTTCCGGTCTACCACTCTCCCGGATCTGACTTCGCGGACGGCGACGGGAACAAGTCGGGCCTGGAGAGCAGCACGGACGAGGTGATAACCTTCACCAACCTCGACTACGTAATCAATTTCGTCACCGGCGAGCATCCCGCCCCCGGCGTTGGAGCCGTGGTGCAACTCGTGCACACCGTCGAAGATGACGGCGTGCCCATCGACAGCATCAACGGTACCAATCTTACCATCGTTCCGTCGGCGGCGGACGGATACCAGACCGGTCTTACCTCGGTATCAGCACGCTTCAATTTCACCGGGCATATCGGCGGCGATTACTACGTGCGCGTGGTCAATTGCATCGACAGGTCGACACCGGATCCGCAGGTCATGGGAAACACCTATTTCGAGCTGGACGCGGGGCCGTACTACTACCTGGAGGGACCGCCGGCGGTCGACGAGGTCTATGTCTACGAGGAGACACCGGTGACGCCATCCGTACGTCATTTCGGTTACGACGACCGTGAGTACACCTACAACCTCGAGATAAAGGGCTTCAACTTCGACGACGAGATCTCCGTGGACGATATCTGGCTGGGCCTCGGCGGGGACGTCCTGGTCGAGCCTCCGGTGGGTGACAACGAGGTGCACCCGGTCTCGGTGGACATACTGGACGATCAGACCATCCAGGCCGATTTCGACTTCGTGGACGACGTCGGGGATACGGAGAGGGGCCTGTACTGGCTGTACGTACGCAACAGCAACGGTTTCGGCAATGTCCTCAACCCCGCTTTCGATATCCGCGAGCCCAGGCCCATCGTCTACGACTACAGCGTGGACACCTACGGCCTGTGGCAGAACTACTACGGCGTGGAGGTGCAGGTCATAGGGGAGTGCTTCGACGTCGACCCCGTGGCGGGGGATTACGTGGACGTAATGATCAAGGAGAAGGACGTCCCCGCCAACGACTGGCTGGCCACCGAGGCCATGGCCGCCCCGGTGGCCGCACCCGGAGGCAGGCTCGTCACCTGCGCCCTGAACCTGGTGGGCTGCGATACCGGAGACTGGGAGCTCTACGTGAAGTCCCAACCGGCCGGGCTCACCGACAGCGGCTATACGGACGTTATCAGCGGGATCATCTACACGAGCTATATAAGCGTCGATTACGGGACGCCCATCCTCCTGACCCCGGGAGTGCCCGCCGCGGGCCAGCCCTGGTCGGTGAGCATCACCAGCCGCTATAAGGACTGCAACGGATCGGGGGAGTGGGGAGAGTGGAGCTCCTGGCAGACGGTGACCGAGGGGAACGGCTCGCGGGCGTGGGCCTGGGAGAACGACCCCCTGCACGACACCGTCAATTACCGCACGGAGGGCGAGATGTACTTCGCGCAGTTGCGCGGCATGGGCTTCAACAAGGACGGCACCATTGACGTTGAGTGCATGGGCAAGAACGACCTCCCGCCGCAGTTCCCGCTCTTCCAGCAGACCTGGCAGGACCAGGCGGTACACTGCGACCGCGCCAGCGCCCAGGTGTGGATAGAGATGGACGATACCCAGAAGAAGAGTTCCGGCCCGGACGAGGGCGGATTTGTCAAGATGCGTATCAGGAACGACGGTACCGGGATGTGGTCCGACTGGTATATCGACAGGTTCGCCTTCCAGTCCCAGGGATAAGGTGGTGAATGGGACGTGAGAAGAGCCGCTAGGATGAGACGCGCGATGGAGCGGGAGGAGGGCTTCACCCTCGTAGAGTTGATGATCGCCTTCCTCATCCTGGCGTTGATCGTGTACGCCGCCTTCAACCTCATGGACGTGAATATCAGGGCCGGTACCGTCTATACCCTTACGTCGGATATCAGCCAGGAGTTGAGGGAGGCCTCGAGCACCATGGTGGATCAGTTGCGCACCGCGCGTTCCTTCGCGGACGCACAGGCATCCAGCGTGACCTTCACCTCGTATCTTACCGGTACGAACGATCTCTACAACGTGCAGTTCCTGCTCCAGGACGGCAACCTTATCCACCGCTCCAGCCTCTCCACCCCGAGCGAGGCGGACAACAAGGTGCTGGCAACCAACGTAACCGGCCTGCAGTTCACGTACTACGATTCCACGGGGACCGAACTGACGGACCCGGGGAGCAGCCTCGCTTTCATAACCCTGGTCGAGCTGGAGCTGACCATTTCCATGGAAGCGGCCGGCAACGTCGTGACCGACAGCGTGACCACCATGGCGAGGACGAGGCGATGAAAGCGGCGAAGATGTTTTTCGAGGGCAGACGTCTGGGAGTGATCAAGATGACGGGATGCAAGAACAATATCATCAGGGAGAGGCGCGGTGATCCCGAGGCCGCTCCTCATGCCGGCGTCTCCGGCAGCGAGAACGGCTTCGCCATGGTCTTCGTCATCTTCGCCATCATGGTGGTGGGGATCCTGGGAGCGCTGGTGCTGCTCTATACCGGATATGTCCTGCGCAACGCCGTCGGGGTGACCCCGTCCGCGCGTGCGCAGACGGTGGCCGAGGCGGGGCTCGAGGCCGCCCACGCCCAACTGGCCTCCGAGGAGATAACCGGGGCGGATACCATAGACGGGTCGATGTGGGAGGGCCAGGGAACGTTCCATGTGGATGTGAGAGAGGCCGACCTCGGGGACGGCGACCCCTACGACTGGCTGATCACCTCCGAAGGTACGTACACGGCCGAGGTGGAGGGGGTAGAGCGTACCTTCTACCGCACTTTGCAGGAAGTGATCTCCTTCGCCGGCGGGCATTATTACAGCGCCCTCGACTACGTGCTCTTCTCCAAGGAAGGAGACATCGACATAGACCTGGACGGCGACCTGGGGTTCCTGGCGGAATTCGACAATGTCAGCATCGGCGAACCGGGGACCATGAGTAATATCTACGCGGGCCAGGACATCACCCTGGCCAACTCCGCGAAGATCGGGATCGCAGGCGGCGCCTTCGAGATCTACGGCAACATCTATACCGAGCGCGGCGACGTGATGGCCCGCAGCGTATCCGTGGCGCTGGCGGGATCGGATATCAATATCAACGGCGACATCTATACCGGCATCATGAACGCTGGCGGCATAGGAGGAGGGGTCAACTTCGAGACCTCGGTGGGGATCATCGGGGGTAACTCCGTCAACGTTACCGGCAATATAAACGCCCACGGGCGCCTCAAGGACTATCCCTACGGGGTCAGGCTGGACAACTTCGTGGCTTTCATCGGTGGCTCCACGACCCATATCAGCGGCACCATCAAATCCAACGAGACCGTTTTCGGACAGAACAGGGTTGGAGCGGTGGTCAACGCGACCATAGATATCGACGGCAACGTCCTGTGCGGGGACGACGTCGAGTTCCGCAACGAGATGCTCATCGGCGCCACCATGCGCAACGACATCAACGGCAGCGTCTATGCCGCGGGAGATGTCACCCTCTACAGCAACTCGGGGGCGTTGGGGAGCAACACCAGCCGCGTGGCCGGCGACATCCAGGCCGGCGGCGACGTTGACGTATACACCAACTTCATCATCGGGACCGGCGGAGGTGGCTACAGCATCGGGCGCAACATCTACGGCAGGAACGTCACCCTCACCAGCAGCCTGGGGGCGGCCGGAACCCTCAATAACACCGTGGGCGGCAGCGTCTACTGCCGGGGTGGGAACTTCACCCTGGACAACTACGGGGGGCCGGGGGCCACCTGCACCGCCACCGTATCCGGAAGCGTGTACGCCTCGGGAAACGCCACCCTCACCAGCCGGGCGAACGGCTTGTGGCCGGTAAGGGGTATCGCCAGGGCTTACGTCCAGGGTGGCGGCAGCGTCCTCAACCCGCCCAACCTGGCCGGGGCCTTCGCGGGGGGGAACATGACCCTCACCGCCCAGGAGACCGTGCATTTCATCGTCAACGACGAGGCCGTGATGAGCGTCTCTCCCAACTCCCGCAGGTCGGTGGGGTCGCCCACCATCAGCGAGATAAATGGCGGTGACGTACAGCAGGGCACCACGGCCCCCGCGGTGGGAGCTTTCACGCCCTTGGCCGCCAACCCTCCGGAGGCGCCCACCCCCTTCGGCGAGGTGCTGCTGCCGGCGTGCGACTTCGATTACTACCGCGAGCTTGCCAAGGAACAGGAAGCCATAGACGGTTTGCCGCACTATTTCTCGGGCGATACCAATCTCAACATGACCGAAGCCGACTTCGCCGCCTCCAGCACCCATGTGGTCTTCGCCGACGGCAACCTGACCATCGATACGGTGGCGATGCCCCTGGACACCAAGGGCGTCTTTGTGTCCACCGGGAACATAACGCTCAGCGATACCCTGAGGACGGACCCGCTCTCGTCCCAGTCCGAGTTCCAGCTCATAGCGAAGAACAAGGTCGCCTACGTCGACGGCTTCAATGCCCAGTGGAACGACGGGGACAACATGTTCATCTACGCTGCGCACGAGAACTACGACCCCAACAATCCCAACGAGAGCGTCAGCGTCGAGTACGAGATGGGCTGGCTGCGGGACGTCACCGGGCAGATCACCGCCCGCGGGGATATCGTGCTGACCTCTCATCCCTGGGCCTTCCTCTTCGGTTCGGACCACTCCATCAAGTACAAGAGCCCTACCGTGCTGGGCGAGGCCTTCCGCATCCCCTTTACCGTGAAGTCCTGGAAGGAACTGTAATAGAGGCAGAGTGAAGGGCCCGGGGCGCGGCGACGCGCCCCGGGCTTGTAATATGCACGTGCTGTCGCAGGAGGGGCGTGGAGAGGCAGGAACGCGGGCGGGCGTGACGAAAAGAATAATGTGACGCGCGGGTATGCATCGGAGCAAGGAGAGAGGCGGATGGCATCAGGAAGACGGCGCGGTGCGGGCTTGGAGAAGGAAGGCGGGAAGGCGCGCGGGGAGACAGGCCCGGCGAGGAGAAGCCTGTACTGGTACCTGATGGTGGTAGGGCTGGTCCTCATCGCTTATTTCACCCTGAACCTGATCATCAACGTCGTCTATGCCGTGGATGCCTCCAGCCAGGGAGTGCTGGTGGTGCTCGAGGAGCCGCTTTACGAGAACGGTTCTCTGGCCCGGGAGGCGGTGACGACAACGCTGCACGGCGCCTCCGGCTGGGCCGCCGCGTTCGCTCCCTGGCTGGCCCTGAATGCATATCTCCTCGCCCTGGGGGTGATCTTCTTCGCCATCGGCTATATGCAGACGCCCGTCGAGGAGGAGAGATTGCCCGTATCCCTCTTCAAGCTGCGCCTCCTGGGGGGCTATCTGCTGGCGCTCGCGGCCGTCATGGTTATATTGGGTTTCGACCGCATTTTCTTTCTGCCCCATGAGGCCAAGACGGGGTCGCTGGCCTGGATCGACTGGTACCTCTTCGAATTCCTGGCCCACGTCGTATGGGCGGCCGTCATAGCCTTGCTCGCGGTCTTTTTACTGCGTGTACAACGCTCTTCCGGGATAGGCGGCGATGCCAAGCCGTCGCAATGACGGGAACCGGAGAACAACGGCATGGCAAGCTCAAACGACGAGAGAAGAGCTGAATACGTACCCAGGCGCAAGAAATTCCGCAAGCTGATGCGCCAGGAGAGCCTGGACGGGGTGATCGTGAACCACCCACCGGACGTCTACTACCTGTGCGGTTTCAGCGGATCCAGTGGGATCGTGGTCCTCCTCCGCGAACGGGGGTACTTCCTCACCGACTTCCGCTACCGCGAGCAGGCTGCACTCGAGATAACGGGCTTGCGGGAGGTAATCTATGACAGAAGCCCGGAGGAAGGAGTCGCTGACGTCCTGCGCGGTCGCGCCGGCTTGAGGCTCGGCTTCGATGCAGCATACATGCCGTATGCCAGCGTCGTGGCCATGCGCCGTCATCTCAAAGGAAAAGCCAGCATAGTGCCCCTGAAAGGCTCTCTGACGCTGCTGAGAGCGCGCAAGAGCCGGTTGGAGCTCTCGGCCATAGTAACGGGTATAGGCATTGCCCAGGAGGCTTTCAAGAGGGCTTTGAGCGAGGTGGGCCGCGATACGAGCGAAATGGACCTGGCAGGGGCGGTGGACGCAGCCGCGCGCGAGAGGGGAGCTGAGAGGCAGTCGTTCGTGACCATAGTCGCCAGCGGTCCGAGGAGTGCGTTGGTGCACGCTCATCCCTCGCACAAGAAGCTGCGTGGGGCCACGGTGGTGGACTGGGGCGTTATATACGAGGGGTACTGTACCGACGCCACACGCACCGTGGCCTTCGGAAGGGTCCCCGCCGCATTGAGAAAAGCCCATCGCCTGGTGCTGGAGGCGCAGGATCGGGCCATGCAGAGGATCAAGCCGGGCGTGAAAGCAAGCGACATCGACCGCGCCGCCCGGGAGGTGATCGAGGCGGCCGGCCTCGGAGACGCCTTCGGTCACGGGCTGGGGCACGGGGTCGGATTGGAGGTGCACGAGCGGCCTTATATCGGAAGGGCCAGCCGGGACGTGATCGAGGAGGGAATGGTCTTCACCAACGAGCCGGGAATATATCTTCCCGGCATTGGCGGCGTAAGGGTGGAGGACATGCTGCTGGTGACCGCGCATGGACCGGAACTGCTAACCACCCTGCCCCGCAGCCTCGATCCATCCGACTACCTCTAGGGGCCAGCCCCGGAATATTCACCGTCCCATGCCTGGAGCTGACCCCATGCTGTGTTAAAATGGGTGACGCACGCAGGGAACGAGACGGGAGCTGGCAGGCATGATAACGACCGCGGAGTTCAAAAACGGCATGACCATCGAGATGGATGGAGTCCTCTACAACATCGTCTACTTCCAGCACGTAAAGCCGGGAAAAGGTGGCGCCTTCGTACGTTCGAGACTGAAGAATCTGAGAACGGGGGCGGTCATGGAGAAGACCTTCCGGGCAGGAGAGAAGGTGGAACTGGCCATCCTGGACAAGCGCAGGATGCAGTTCCTCTACCGTGAGGGGAGCAACTTCGTATTCATGGATATAGAGACCTACGAGCAGATGCCTTTCACGGAAGATGAAGTAGGGGAGGCGGAGAAGTATCTGATGGAAGGAGCGGAGGTGGAAGTGCACCTTTACGAAGGGAGGCCGGTAGGCGTGGAGCCCCCGGTCTTCGTGGAGCTGGAGATAGTGGAGACCGCTCCGGGGGTGAAGGGCGACACCGCCAGCGGGGGGAGCAAGCCGGCTACGCTGCAAAGTGGTCTTGTGGTAAACGTACCCCTGTTCGTAGAGGCGGGCAACAGGATAAAGGTGGATACGCGCAGTGGGGAATACGTGGAAAGGGTTGAGTGAGTGGAATGCTGGATACGGGCGTTTTCAAGATGCGCACGGAGATCCTGGAACTCATCGCGGGGATAGCTCTCTCGAGGATCGAGGGAGCAACCGGGACCGGAATGCGCGCGGATCATCCCGATGACCTCAAGAAGCGAAAGAGCCTCACCAAGGGTATCAGGGTGGAGGAGGATGAGGGCAGCGTCGTTTTCGACCTTGACGTGAGCATGGAATACGGCAAGGATTTCGTGGCTCTGGCCATGGAGATCCAGGGAGCCGTTGCAGAGAAGATATCGACCATGACCGGTTGGGGCGTTGAGGCGGTGAACGTGAACGTGGTGGGGGTGAACGCCTCCTAGGTGAAAGAGCCCAAGTCCTTCAGCAGGCGCACTCTGGCCCGCATGCTGGCCTGCGACATCCTCTACCAGATGGACCTGACCGGCGATGATGCGGAGAAGGTGACCGGCGAACTCGACCGCATGCTCCAGGAAGGTATCGAGGAAGAGCCCAAGCCGCCACAGGATATTCCGGATATATCCCTGGAGCACGTGCGGCTCCTGCTCGGGAGCAGTGCGGATATCGAGGAGCTGGTGTCGTTCGGCTCGGTCGATTTCGCATACCCCGAAAAGGTCCCTGAGTTCTCGCGGGAACTCGTGGCGCTGTACATGGACAACTGGGAGGAGATCGACGGTCTGATAGCCTCTTACGCGGACCGCTGGTCGCTCGAGCGCATGCCCATGGTCGACCGCAACCTGTTGAGGTTGGGCTTCAGCGAACTGCTCTACCGTTATGATATTCCCCCCAACGTGACCATCAACGAGTATCTCGAGTTGGCCAAGACATTCTCCACCGAGGATTCGGGGAAGTTCATAAACGGCGTGCTGGGGAAGCTGGTCAGGGACAAGGGGCTGCAGGGCCACTTGGGGCCGGATGGGCCCGGGGGCGGGGGGAAGTAGGCCCGCCGCCGCTGGGGATCAGGAGCTCCGCACGCCTCGCGGGCTCTCGAGGCTGGAGAGAAACCTGCCCGGGACGAAGCGGCACATGACAGGCGCCACATGTTGTGTGTTGCCCTGCAGTATAGATGGTGATATTCTGGGGTAGACCTTTAATTCAGTCCCGCGAGGCTGGCAAGGGAAAATATGGAACTAGATCGGAGCCTTCTTGCGCTGGCCGCAGGGAGGCTTTTTCGCGTGGGAGGTGCGGGTTGGTTTTCAAAGAGCGGGTAAAGGTAATGGAGGAAGCGGATATCAGGCGAGCAGTACAGCGTATTTCCCACGAGATCGTCGAGCGTAATAAAGGGGCCGCAGACGTTGTTGTAGTGGGCATAAGGACGCGAGGTGTGCCCCTGTCGCTGCGCATCGCTAAGGCGTTATCCGCCATAGAGGGCATGGAAGTGCCCGTGGGCAGGCTGGATATAACCATGTACCGGGATGACCTGCACACCATGAGCCAGCCGGTGGTGAAGGAGACCCATCTGCCGGGGGATATCGAAGGCCGGAACGTGATAATCGTGGACGATGTGCTCTTTACCGGGCGCAGCGTGCGCTCCGCCATGGACGCCATCATCGATTTCGGGCGCCCGGCATCCATACAGCTGGCGGTCCTGGTCGACCGGGGCCATCGCGAGCTGCCCATCAGGGCTGATTATGTCGGGAAGAACGTACCCACCTCCCCGGGCGAGAAGGTCAAAGTGGCCCTGGAGGAGGTGGACGGGGAAGATGGCGTCTATATCGGATGTGAGGAGGAATAAGCCCGTCGGGAGACGGGCTCTTTTCATGATGGGGGTAGCGGAGAAACGCCTGCCCAAACAGGTGATACGTGCCGAGGTCGCCAATGCGGCGTCTTCACGGGCGCTCATCCGTTGCACGGGAGAGGAGGGTGGACTTGGCTGAGAGAAGGCATCTACTGGACGTGGACGACCTGGACCGCGAGGATATGGAGCGGGTACTGGATACGGCCCGCTCCTTCTCGGAAGTCCTGCACAGGCCCATAAAAAAAGTACCGTCCCTGCGGGGTAAAACGGTGGTGAACCTCTTTTACGAATCCTCCACGCGGACGCGCATGTCATTCGAGGTGGCGGCGAAGAGGCTCAGCGCCGATGTGCTCAATTTCAACGTCTCCACGTCCAGCGTCGAGAAGGGTGAGAGTTTCAAGGATACCGCGCTCACACTGGAGGCCATGGGGGTAGACGCCGTCGTGGTCAGGCACCCGGTAGCCGGAGCCCCCTGGCTGCTGCGACAATGGCTGCAGGCCGCCATCCTCAACGCAGGGGACGGCATGCATGCGCATCCCACCCAGGCGCTCCTGGACCTCTTTACCATGCAGGAGAGGCTGGGCGAGCTGCAGGGCAGGACCATCGCCTTTGTCGGTGACATACTCCATTCACGCGTGGCGCGTTCGGGGATAAAGGCCTGCCGGGCCATGGGGATGAAGGTACTTGCCGTGGCGCCCCCTACGCTGCTGCCCCCGGTCGCGCTCGAGGGTGTGGTCACCGGCAGTGATCTCGATGACGTGATACCCCATTGTGACGTTCTCTATATGCTGCGTATCCAGATGGAGAGGCAGAAGGAGGGGAGGTTTCCCTCCCTGGAGGAGTATACGAGACTCTACCAGCTCAACATGCAGCGGCTGGGGAAAGCCAGGCCACAAGTGGTAGTAATGCACCCCGGCCCCATGAACCGGGGGGTGGAGATAGCCGCCGAGGTGGCAGACGCCCCTCATGCCGCCATCACCGCCCAGGTCTCGGCGGGGGTGGCGATACGCATGGCGGTGCTCTTTCTCCTTCTCGGAGGCTCCGAGGGGGGTGAGAAGGTTGCCTGAACTCCTTATCAGGAACGCGAGGATCATGGACCCGTTCAACGAGCTCGACGAGAAGATGGACGTGATGATCTCACGAGGCCGCATTGCGGCGCTGGCTAAAGAACTACCCGTGCAGGGCCGGGAGTCAATACAGGCGGAGGGGATGGTACTCGCACCCGGTTTCCTGGAGATCCACGCCCATCTGCGCGAGCCCGGAAAAGAGGATGCGGAGACGCTGGAGAGCGGGCTCGAGTCGGCACTGCGTGGCGGTTACACCGCTGTATGCTGTATGCCCAATACCGATCCACCCCTGGATAACGCGGCCATCGTGGAAGGCATAGCCGCGAAGGCCAGGGACCTGGGACTGGCCGACCTGTTCCCCGTAGGCTGCATCTCCAGGAGAAGGGAGGGTAGCGAGCTCGCGGAGATGGCGCTGATGCACTTGAGTGAGGCACATGTGCGGGCTTTCTCCGACGACGGCAGCGGGGTCGCTGACTCCGGTCTCATGCGCAGGGCCATGGAGTACGTACAGGCATTCGACGGCCTGCTCATCTCGCACGCCGAAGAGGCGGCGCTGTCACGCGGGGGTCAGATCAACGAGGGAACGGTCTCCACCGAGATGGGGCTGAAGGGCATACCGGCGCTGGCGGAGGAGGTGATGGTCGCGCGTGACCTCCTGCTGGCGGAGGAGACCGGATGCCGGCTGCACCTGGCCCACCTAAGCACCGCACGTTCGGTGCGCATGTTGCGAGAAGCGAAAGAACGCGGCGTGAGGGTGACGGCCGAGGTCACGCCGCACCACCTGCTCTTGAGCGAGATGGATATCGCCGGTTATGACACCGTCTTCAAGGTCAATCCACCCCTGCGCACGCCCCATGACGTGCGGTACCTGCAGGAGGCGCTGGCGGACGGCACAATAGATGCCATAGCCACCGACCATGCGCCCCACACTATCGAGGACAAGGAGAAGGAGTTCGATTATGCCCCCTTCGGAGTGGTGGGGATGGAGAGCGCCTTCCCCGTTCTATACAGCGAGCTCGTCCTGGCGGGGGGTCTCGACCCGATGCGCCTGATAGCCCTGCTTACCAGCGGTCCCGCGAGAGTACTGGGGCTGCAGCCGCCGCAATACGGAGCGGGGATCGTTGAGGGCGCTCGTGCCGACCTCGTCATCATGGACGTGGAGAACGAATGGACGCTGGATGCCAAGCGCTTCGCCTCCAAGGGTCGCAACTGCCCCTTCCATGGGCGGAGGGTGAAGGGCCGGATCCGCTGTACTCTAAAGAACGGCGGGGTCGCCTATCGCCTGGCCGAAGCGGGGAGCGGTTGAAATGGAGGAGCGGCTGGGAGATGTGCTGGTGGTCGGCCCGGGCCCGGTGACCCTGGCCCAGGGGCCGTTCCTCCAGTACACGGCGGCCAGGGGCTGCCTGCAGCTGCGGGATTCAGGCATGCGTGTATTGGCCTTGGAGGACAACCCCGCCACCTTGATCGATCTGGGAGGAGGTACGGGAGACCTCTTCATGGAACCCCCCGCCGCAGAGGTGGTTGAACGTATCGTGGAGGGAAGCGGCGTCAGGTCTATGTGGTACGGACTGGGGGGAAAAAGGGGATGGACTCTGGCGGTAAGGCTCGCCCGCGAGCCATGGTACGAGGCATCTGGCATGCATGCGCCGGATCTGGACGACCGTACGCTGTGGCTTTGTGGCGATCGCTCGCTGCTGCGGGAGACGCTCGAGGCAAGCGGCATCGCCAACCCGGCATTCCGTGCCGTGGGAAGCGCCAGGGAGGGTCAGGAGGTTGCCGAGAAGCTCGGCTTTCCGCTCGTGGTCAGGCCTCATTTCTCCTGCGGGGGCTGGGGAGCCGGCCTGGCGTACAACCTCGAGGACTACCCCGAACTGCTCGAGGAAGCCATGCGCGAGAGCCTGACGGGGGAGGTGCTGGTCGAGGAGGCGCTGCATGGCTGGCGTAAATATATCGTTCTTGTGCTGCGGGACCGCGACGGCGGGATATGTATCCCGGGGTTACTGGAACAGGAGGAACCGCTTCCCAAACACGACGAGGACGCCGTGCTGGTGTACCCGCCACAGCGCGCGGGCAGGGAAGGTGAGTACGCGCTGCGCGAGATGGCGCGCAATGTCGTGGAGGCCCTGGACCTACTGGGGCTCATAGAGATAAAGCTGGCTGCCGCTCCAGGTTGGGAATCTCTCTACGTGATAGATATCAACCCCCGCCCATGGAGGGCCATGCCCCTCCTGGAGGCGGCGCGGGGAGTGGATCTGCTGCGCGCCCACCTCGACCTGCTCATGGGGAGGTCCCTGTCTGCCGGGTACGCAGAGCTCGACGCCAAACCCCCGGACTGTACCACCGTGATCGCGAGTTGCCCGGCTTATCGTACGGAAAGGGAGGGTGAAGGATATCTTGCGCTGGGTTGCAGGTCCATGGGACGCAGACTTTTCCGTGGCGGCGATGCCCGTGAGGCGGCCGCCGCCGCCGTCACGAGCCTGTCTCGTGGCCCGTACAGCGAGGTCGAGGGCGAGACGCTGAAGGCGCTCAGGGGACTGATGCGGCCAGCGAAAGGGAAAGTGCGAGCGGGCGGAGGCACCCCCGGCATGGCCGGCCAGGACGCGGAGCCATCGTATTATCGATCTTGGCCCGTAAGTGCGGGCGTCGCCGGAGGGGTGATGGTACTGGCCGGCGATAACGGGGGGCCCGGGGGTGGGTATGAGGCGAACGTAAACTGTTTCCAGGCCGTCCAGGCGTGGAAGAGCAAGGGTGGGCGCGTGGCTGTTTACACCCCCGACCCGGGTTATGCCCTCCTCGCCTCGCGTGTGGCGGATGCGGTTTTCCTCGGATCACTCGAAACGGCCGTTGTTGCACATGCCGTATCCGTGCTGGACGCGGAGTGCCTGACGGCTCATTTCGGAGGCCGTGCCGCGATGGATATCGCGGCGGATATGGCGGATAGAGGGATGGTTGTGTGGGGGATGCAGGCTCTTCAGGGCGGAGGGAGGCTCACGTCGGCACTGAGAAGAGCGGGTGAATCCGGTATCAAGGTAGTAGATTTCAAGATGAGCAAGGGTAGAGAAGAGGGTGAAGGGGTCCTGGAGGGAGCGTCTTATCCCCTGCTGGCGACGGAGGAAGGAGCCGGGAAGAGGCCCGTCCATCGGCTCGTATACACGCCGGAGGAAGGGAGGGAAATGCTGCGTGGCCATCAGGGGGACATACTGTGGCGACCGCTGAAGGAGGAAGCCCAGGAGGTACAGGTCGAGGCGGTGGCCACGAACGGCGGCCATGTCGTACTCCTCTGGGAACAGGTCGACGCGGCGGGTATGTACTCCACGGACGGTCTGGCCGTATTCCCCCCGTGCTACCTCACGTCGGAGCAGTCGCGCAAAGCGCTTGAACTGGCCAGGGAAGCCATAGATGCTTTGGGGTGGAGGGGCAATCTCTCCATGCGTATTCATATACACAATGGAGATATAGGTATTTGGAGCCTGTCTCCCGGCCCTTCCGCAAGCCTGCCGTTCCTGTACCGCGCTTCCTCGCTGCCGCTGGCGGCATACGGCATGCTGACTCTGGGTGGCGGCAGGGACATAGAGATGCAGGCGGCCTGCGAGCCATGCAGTGCCGTAAGGGCGCCGCTCATACCCTTCGGGATGATCGCTGGTGCGGATATTCTGCCATCCCCCCAGCGCCGTTCCAGCGGCGCGGTCATAGGCATGGCCAACGATCCCGGCATGGCTTTCGCGAAGGCGCTATGGAGCCAGGGCCTCAGGCCGCAACCTGGAGGAGTGGCTTTCCTGAGCGTGGCGAATCGCGACAAAAGACGGGCGTTGCTGCTGGCGCGGGAACTCCAGGAGGCCGGTTATATCCTCAAGGCTACCCGGGGTACGGCCCATGCGCTGGCGGCCGCGGGGATCGAGGCGGAGGCAGTGAACAAGCTGCGGGAAGGAAGGCCGAACATCCTCGACCTCATACGCAATGGCCAGGTGGGCCTGGTGGTCAACATACCGCGCGGCAAATACCCCCACTCCGATGGATTCTATATCCGGGCGGCGTCGGTGCGCCACGGTATCCCCTGCGTCACCAATATGGAAGTCGCGCTGACCCTGGCGCGGGCCATGCGACAGGCGGACCCCCCGGCATGGGAGATCATGCCCCTGGAGGGCTACTGCCGGGTCAGACGCGAGATAAGGGGTTGACGAGTTTGCCCGGGCGATACAGGGCGAAAGTGATGGCGAGGAGGCAGTGCGGCTGTTTCGTAGAGCTCACCATGGAGATGGGAGAACCGTTTGCCGCCGCACCCGGACAATTCGTGCACGTTCGCTGTGAAGTCCCGGGCTTGATCCTGCGGCGTCCCTATAGCCTATACGATGTCCGTAAGGGATCTGCGTCGTTGCTGATCAGGGAGGTGGGTGCCGGCTCTGCGTGGTTGTGCGCGGTGGAAGAAGGTTGTGAGCTCGATATGCTGGGACCTCTGGGCAGGGGGTTCTCCATGTCCGCCGGGGGCAGGCACGCGCTCATCGCCGGTGGTACGGGCATAGCCGCCATACGCTTCCTGGCCACACGCCTGATGGAGCTGGACGGGGATACGGTCGTGTTCTGGGGAGTGGAAGGGGAAAAGGAATGCGGGGGCTTGCACGGCGCGCTGGATGGAGAATTCGATCTGCGACTGGCAACCATGGATGGCAGCGCGGGATATGCGGGCAACGTGATCGAGCTCTTCCGGGCATCGGGTACGGAGGGATTCACGGGTATCTATGCATGCGGGCCGAGAGGGATGCTCGCGGGTCTTGCCGAATGCATCGGTAGCGAAGGGCTCGCGCGCCTCCAGGTGTGCATGGAAGAGCGCATGGCATGCGGGGTCGGGGCTTGCAGGGGTTGTGCCGTGCCGGTTTCTTCGCCGCCCGGCGGCTACCTGACGGCGTGCAAGGACGGCCCGGTATTCACGGGAAGGGAGTTGGATTGGCGGAGGATAAACGGGTAGACCTGGGAATAGAGCTCTCCGGCATCAGGCTCAGGAACCCCGTGCTGGTATGCTCGGGTACGTATGGAAACGGCAGGGAGTACGCGGAGTGGTTGGAGCTGGAGGCGCTGGGAGGCCTGATGACCAAATCCGTCACGCTCGCGCCCTGTCCCGGGAACGCGCCTCCGCGTCTGTGGGAAACGCCGTCCGGCATGCTCAACTCCATCGGGCTGGAGAATGCGGGACTCGAGCGTTTCCTCGCGGACGAGCTTACCTGGCTGTCCCACCTTGATCTTCCCGTGTGGGTGAACGTGGCCGGATTCAGCCCGGAGGAATACGTGGAAGTGGCCGGGGAGATATCCCGTACAGGCCTGGCGGCCGCATTGGAGCTGAATATCTCCTGCCCCAACGTGAAGCGGGGCGGCATACACTTTTCCCATGATGCGCACGAGGCTGCCGCACTGGTGGAGCTGGTGAAAGCGGAGATAGAGATACCTCTCTACGTGAAGCTGACGCCGCGCTGCACGGATATCGCGCACACGGCGGCGATGGTGGCGGCGGCGGGGGCGGACGGTATAAGCATGATCAACACCTTCCCGGCCATGGCCGTGGATATCGAGACCGCGAGCCCCCGCCTGGGAAACGTGACTGGAGGCCTGTCCGGACCCGCCATCCACCCCATCGCCGTACGTATGGTGTGGGAGGTCGCACGTGCCGTGGATCTGCCCATCATCGGCATGGGTGGTATCTGGACCTGGAAGGACGCCGTGGAGATGATGATGGTCGGGTCCGACGCCGTGGCTGTTGGCACCCTCAACTTCGCCGATCCCGCTGCTCCCCTGGGAATAGTGGACGGCATTGCCGCGTTCCTCGAGCGCAAGGGTATGGATTCCGTGACAGAGCTGGTGGACATGGTACGTGGGGAGGATGAGTGAGATGGCCGTTGCGCCCGACCCCATAATCGTCGCCCTGGATCTGGACGGAAGGGAACGCCTGTTGAGAATCGCGGAGACCCTGAGGGGAGAGGTCGAGACGGTGAAGATCGGCTTGGAGGCATATACGCACATGGGTCCCGAGATACTCATGGCATTGACGGAGATGGGCTTCCAGGTTTTCGCCGATCTCAAGCTGAACGATATACCGAACACGGTAAGCGGTGCGGTGAAGGGCCTGGTGCAAAAAGGGGCCGGTATGCTGACCGTGCATGTGAGTGGGGGGCGGAGGATGATGGAGGCGGCGGTGGGGGCGGCGAAGGGGGAGTCGGATAGGCTGGGCGTCACCATGCCACTCGTGCTGGGGGTTACCGTCCTCACCAGCCTCGACGATGCCGCCGTCGCTGAGATAGGATGGTCTGGCAATGCCGCGGATACGGTGCTTTCCCTGGCCGGCCTGGGCCTGGAAAGCGGGCTGCAAGGAGTAGTGGCGTCGGCACGAGAGGCAGCCGACTTACGGGCATCCCTGGGAACGCAGGCTGTAATTGTGACGCCAGGCATTCGCCTGCAGGGCGGCGGGCATCAGGATCAGGCGAGGACGGCCTCCCCCGCGGAGGCGCTCGGCGCGGGCGCGGATTACCTGGTGGTGGGCAGGCCGGTGACCGCAAGCGCGGATCCCGTGGCTGCTTTGCACGAGATAAGGACGGCGGCGGGATTGCGGGGGCGGGCGTGAGGCGGATCGCGCAAGGAAACGTTTGGGTCATGGCGGAAAGATGGAACGTTCGCAAGGCGCCAACCGCTGGCAGATGGCGATAAGGAGGGGGGAGTGAAAGATGAACCAATGGGAGGTGCTGGAGATATTCGAGAAGGAAGGGGCGGTCCAGAAAGGGCATTTCCTCCTCACCTCGGGACTGCACAGTGACACCTACGTACAATGCGCCAGGGTGCTGCAGCATCCTCACCTGGCCGAGAGCCTGGCGGACGAGCTGGCCAAGGGATTCACCCCTCAGGATATCGATGTGGTGGTCAGCCCGGCCCTGGGGGGGATCATCATCGGGTACATGGTCGCCATGGCCATGAGGAAGCGCATGCTTTTCGCCGAGCGCATGGAAGGCGAGCTCCACCTGCGCCGCGGCCAGCAGCTATCGCGTGGTGAGAGGACGCTGATAGTGGAGGACGTGATCACCACGGGAGGTTCGGTGCACGAGTTGATGGCACTGGTGGAGGCAGCCGGTGCGAGCGTTGGGGGATTGGGAGCCCTGATCGAGCGCAGCGAGGACAGGGAATTCGGCGTCGTCAAGAAGGTGCTGTTGAGATTGGAAACATCTGCCTGGGAAGCTGTGCATTGCCCGCTTTGCCGAGAGGGGGTGAAAATGGAAGCGCCTGGAAGCAGAAGGCTGGCGTGAGTGCGGGTGAATACCACTGCGTCGTGAGGGTGAAGGGGATATATGGCTTGTATGCAGGTAAAAGGAGGTTTATACTAATCTAGATTGTTGCTGTAGGGAAAGCTTTGATTCGAGGAGGGTGAGAATGGCTAAGCAAAAGCTCCCGGAATTGACAGCCGAACAGCGCAAGGCAGCCTTGGAGAAGGCGGCAAAGGTAAGGAAGGAAAGGGCTGAGATCAAGAAGAAGCTCAAGGCGGGTCAACTGAAGGTCAGCGATATATTGAACAAGGCAAGCGACGAGATCTATGGCAAGATGACGGTTAAATCGGTAATAGAATCGGTTCCGGGCGTGGGCAAGCTGCGTGCCGCGAAGATAATGGAGGAGATCGGCATAAGCACCTCTCGCCGCGTAAAGGGACTGGGCCCGAAGCAGATCAAGGCGCTAAAGGAGAGGTTTGCCTGAACGGCAAACGTCAACGTATAGGCGACAGACCGCAACAGAGCACCTTTAATAATACCTGCAGGTGAGGTAATGCCCCAGGGACGTCTTTTTGTCGTCGCCGGTCCGTCGGGCGCGGGGAAAGGCACATTGATCGGGGAGTTGTTGAAGCGTTACCCGTCTGCCAGCCTTTCGGTATCCGCAACCACGAGAAGGCCAAGGCCGGGTGAGGTTGACGGGTTGCAATACTATTTCCTGGATGAGGAGGAGTTCAGGGACCAAGCGGGCAAAGACATGTTCCTGGAGTGGGCGGAGGTGCACGGCAATCTCTATGGCACTCCCAGGGCGAAGGTCGAGCAGGACCTCGCCGAGAGCCGTGACGTGATCCTGGAAATTGACGTCCAGGGAGCCAGGCAGGTGAGGGAAAAGGTCCCGGGCGCGGTGGCCATCTTCGTGCACACACCCTCACTAGAGGTATTGGAGGAGAGGCTGCGCAAGCGTGGGACTGAGGAAAAACGGGAATTGGAGAGGCGTCTCCGTAACGCGCTTGAGGAAAGCAGGGAAAAAGACGATTACGATTATGCGGTATTGAATGACGAGTTCCATCGCGCCGTAGAGGAATTCTGTGCTATATATGAGAGGGAAAGCCCGCTGGCGAAGAGGAATTGATTGAACGGGAGGTTTCAAACGCGTGTTGATGAAGACCAGGATCGATGATCTGCTGCTATGGATCGACAACTCGAGGTTCGGATTGACCATAACCGCTGCCAAGAGAGCCAGGCAGATTAACAATTATTTCCGTCATCTTGGAGAGGGCCTGGGGCAGGAAGCGGGGCCGCAGATAAGATCCGCTTCGAATAAATCCCTCACCCTTGCCCTGGAGGAGATCGCCGCTGATAAGCTGGAGTTCGAACACCCCGAAGATGGGGCGATATAGGCGTCGGAACATATCTGTTTTCCTGCTCTATGAACTGCATTGTTTTAGGTGTGACGGGTGGTATCGCCGCTTATAAAGCGGTGGACTTGGCGCGCCAGCTTGTCCTGCGCGGTTTCGAGGTCAAGACGATCATGACCGAACATGCCACCCGCCTCATCGGCCCCGCCACGTTCCGGGCCATCACCGGCAATCCCGTAGCCCGGTCCATGTTCGCTGATGAAGGCGAGCCCATGCAACACATATCACTGGCCAGGGAGGCGGATCTGATCATCGTGGCTCCTGCGACGGCAAATATAATCGCCAAGATGGCTAACGGGTTGGCGGACGACCTTCTCTCTACAATGCTTCTGGCGACGCGCGCGCCCATCATGGTGGCGCCGGCCATGAACCTGGAGATGTGGCGCCATGCAGCGACGCGCGCGAACCTGGAGGTGTTGCGGACGAGGGGAGTCCGTATCGTGGGCCCGGAAAGTGGTTTCCTTGCCTGTGGAGAAGAAGGCGAAGGAAGGATGACGGAACCAGACCTCATCCTGGAGGCGGCCCTGGACATCCTGGGCATCACCGCGAGCATGGAGGGCAGGACGGTCCTGGTCACGGCCGGAGGGACGCGGGAACCCATAGACCCGGTCCGGTATATCGGCAACCGCTCCAGCGGAAAGATGGGCTATGCGCTGGCCGCAGCGGCAAGGCGTATGGGCGCGCGCGTCATCTTGGTCAGCGGGCCGACATACCTCCAGGCGCCACAGGGCGTGGAGGTAATCGCGGTTGAGACCGCCGAGGAGATGTGGCGAGAGGTAATGGCGCGGGAGGAGGATTGTGACGTGGTGATCATGGCCGCGGCCGTCGCCGATTTCTCCCCCCAGGCGCGTAAGAGCGAGAAGATCAAGAAAGATGGGCGTGAAGGGTTGACGCTGGAATGCCGGCCCACCAGGGATATACTCAGGGATCTGGGGCAGAAGAACAGGCCGGAGCGGGTACTGGTGGGATTTGCCGCCGAAACAGGGAAGCCGGTGGAAAACGCCGTGCATAAACTGCATGCCAAGGGCGCCGACATGATAGTGGCCAACGATGTGTCGACACTGGGATCGGGCTTTGATTCCGATTTCAACAAAGCGACGATGGTGTACGGAGATGGGAGAGTCATCGACCTTGACCTGATGCCCAAAATCGAGCTGGCGGCGCGCATATGGGATGCCGTGATCGCATTGCTGGAAGCCGGGGAAACACGATAGAATCTCAAGGCGATACGCGGCCGCGTCGATACATTAGTGGTGTGAGAGGCGGGAAGCACAAGCCTTTTCGCTCATGGGCGTTGGAGGAACAAGAATTGGCGAAGATCACTAAGCAGGGAATCATCCTCAACGTATCCACGTATCCTTTGCCCACGCTTATGCCCAAGCGTATAGACCGCAAATCAAAGACACTGACCTTCGATATAAATTTTGACCTGGTGGAGGACGAGGGCAAGAGCACCAGGATATGGTTCTACCGTGGGTTCCGTTTCCCTCCCCCCCTCAACGATGGCGATCGCGTCAAGGTCATCGGTAAGTACGGGCACGTCTCCAAGGACGTATTCTACGCGTCCAAGATAATAGACCCCGGGAGGGAGAGAGTATATACTGGTTTTCGCAACCGGAAGATCAAGCCCGACGAGGCCGCCCAACTCACCTGATCTTCATGGCAACAGCGGGTCCACCGCGAACGGGTCGGAGTGGCGGAATCGGTAGACGCGCTAGGTTGAGGGCCTAGTGAGGAATTTCCTCATGGGGGTTCAAGTCCCCCCTCCGACACCATAAGTTAACCCCGGCACAGGCCGGGGTTTTAACGTATGGCGCCGCAGGCAGGCGGGCGAGGAGAAGGGTAATGGCTGAGCGGTCAAGAGTCGTTCCATTCCTCGAAAATACGTACCGCGTCTACGGCGTCCCTTCCCAGGGCATCCAGGCCGAACCTGTCGACCAGTTCCTGGGTGGTGCAGGCTCCGCCGATGGCGATCTTTACCTTGTCGCGCAAGCCGGCTTCGCGGATGGAATCGACGACCTCCCCGACGGAACCGATCATGGGCGTGATGAGTACGGACATGGCGATCAGGGACGCGCCACTCTGCTTCACGGTGTCGACGACTTTGGATTCCGGCACGTCTACCCCCAGGTCGATTACCTTGAAGCCGGCCGCGGAAAGCATGGTACCGACGAGGTTCTTGCCGATGTCGTGGATATCCCCTTTTACAGTGAAAATGATCACCGGTCCTTTGCGCGAGGTGGCTTCCCCGGAGATCAACGGTTCGAGAACCGCCATCCCCTCCTTCATGGTCTCTCCCGCCAGAACGAGGTCGGCGAGGTAGTATTCCTCTGCCTGAAACAGCTCTCCGATCTCCTTCATGCCTTCCCCCAGACCCTTGAGGGCGATATCCAGGGGCGGCGTACCGGCATCAAGAGCCTCCCTGACCGTCTGCTGAATGTTTTCGATATCCAGTTCGATCAGCGTATGCCTGACCTTTTCGATGGCATCCACTCGCTCCACCTCCATGCTCGTATCACGTCCCTTCCGCGCTGGGAATCATTATAAACGAAAGGGTTCTTCCACAAGAAGTGTGAGTAAGTGATGGTGAGATTGACCCGGCAGCAAACCAGGCTTCTCGCGCAAGAAGAAATGAAATCCACCCCGCCTCAGGGGCGCATGTCCCGGACCCCGGCACCATGAGGCTGCATGCGCGACCGCGATGCGGTTGAGGCGGATGAGGTTGCCTCTTTCAGGCCGGGGGGATTATTCCGGAACCCGCGAGCCGTTGAGGAATTCGATGATGTATGAGTTCACCAACTCGGGCCGCTCCTGCTGTACCCAGTGGCTGCAGGAGGGGATGTACTTGATCTCCAGGGGTCCCTCGACCTCGTCGTGGAAATCATAGGTGAGTTCCTTCCCCAGGGCCTGGTCTTCCTCGCCCCAGATGACAAGGGTGGGGCAGCGCACCTTCGACGCTACGCCTCCACCCTGGCGGGGAGAGCGCAGGAACTGCCGGAAAGCGGCGCGGTAGTAATTGATGCCTCCCGTCAATGCTCCGGGTTTGGCGGCGGCTTCCTTGAACATGGCGATATCGTGGACGCTGAAAGCGCTCTTGTCGATGGCCCAACCCAGGAAAGCCCTGGCGATAAGATCATAGTCGCGCGCGCGCATGACTGCCTCGGGTAGATAGGGAAGCTGGAAGAGGAACATGTAATAAGAGCGGCGCAACTGGGCACGGTTGTTCAAAAGATGGCGCATGAGTACGGCGGGGGGCGGGCAGTTGAGTATGATCAGGCGATCGACCATATGCGGGTAGAAGGCGGCGAAGGGCCAGGCAACACCACCTCCCCAGTCGTGGGCGACGATTATGGCGCTGGATTCGCCCAGATGATGTATAAGGCCCTGGATGTCTCCCATGAGCGCGTTCAAGCGGTAGTGTCCGGCGCCCACGGGTTTCTCACTCTGGTTATACCCGCGCATATCGGGTGCTACAACGCGGTAGCGTTCCGCCATGGCCGGTATCTGGTGCCTCCACGAATACCAGAACTCCGGGAAGCCGTGGAGCATGAGCATAAGGGGACCTTCTCCTGCGGTCACGTAATGCAAGCGGATGTTGTTCACATGGGCGTATGCGTGCTTCCAGGGCTCGTTCGCGTTCATTACAACCCCCTTCTCTCACGGAAAGGTTGAACCGTTATAAAGATAGCCTCTTCTCCGAGAAGCGTGAGTTGGCTTCGGAGTCTTGGAGGGCCAGGTCTTGCATCCTGAATTCTGGAGAAACGGCCGGCATGGAACGGTCAGATGGCAGAAGTACAGGATTCAACTTCTGACCCACCCCTATTTGTTCCAGTCTCACCACTCGCATTTCTCGCAATATTCATGCCTTCGCACATGACCATCATACATTCTATATCACGAAGCCTCGGCCCGGGTATGACGGGGAGCAGTGCGTTGGCGGGAGCAGTAAACGATCGGAGGTGGCTGAAATACTCCCGGGGATGCGCCCGTGTTGGGGCCGGCAACGTCACGGGAACGTCCGCCCTGCGCGCTCGCTAAGGCGGAGGGGACCAGCAGCACGGGAGGTATAATCAAAACGAGCATAACGCTGAAGCGGCGAGAGGGCGACTGTAATGCGTAGAGATACGGAGAGACCGGGGATAGAGGAGCTGGAGGCCGACATCGTCGCACCTCCCGCCGTTATAACGGGTCGGGCGATGCCGGGTAGCGGAGTACTCTCGGCCTTCCGATACCGCGATTTCAGCGTCCTGTGGTCCGGCGCTTTCGTCTCCAACCTGGGGACCTGGATCCATACCACGGCTTTGCTATGGTTCGTCAAGGAGCTGACGGATTCCAATGCCTGGGTTGGCGCGGTGAACTTGGCCAGCTATCTGCCGGTATTCCTCCTAGTGCTGTGGGCGGGATCGCTGGCTGATCGCCTGGACCGCAAGAAGCTCATCATCGCCACTCAGGCGGTGATGATGCTGGGAGCTTTCGTACTGGCGATATGCGTAGGGGCGGGATGGACGTCGATGGCCTTGATCATGGTCATCACCGCGGTCATGGGAGTGGCCTTCGTATTCAACTTTCCGGCATGGCGAGCAATAATCCCCGACCTTGTATCCCAGGAGGATATGCTGAATGGCATCGCCCTGGATGCGGCGCAGTTCAACCTGGCACGCAGTGTCGGACCCCTGCTGGGTTCCCTGATCGTCGGCATCTGGAGCGTAGAGGTTGCCTTCTACGTGAACGCAGTCAGTTTCCTCGCGGTTATCGTGGCCCTCTTCATGGTCAGGACGCGAACTCCGGCTTCTTCCCAGCGGTATGGAACGTGGAAACATGTCACGCAAGGCGTCGTATACGCGCTGGGACAGCACTGGTCCAGGAACCTGCTGGCGGTGCTGAGCGTGATCTCCTTCTTCGGGCTTTCCTTCCTGGTTCTACTTCCCGGTGTATCCAAGGACGTGCTCGGGCGCGGGTCGCTCGGATACGGTGTGCTGTTGGGGGCGGTGGGGGTCGGGGCAGTTATCGGAGCACCCCTCGTTACCCTGCTGCGCAGACGTATCCCGGAACGCACCATTATAAGGTATACGACCCTCGGCTTCGGTCTCAGCCTGCTGGCTGTATCTTTCTGCCGCGACCTCTGGCTCTGCCTTATCCTGACCACGGGCACCGGCATATGCGGGCTCATGCTGAGCGCAACCGTGAACACGGTGATGCAGGCGAGGGTCGAACGTGAGATGAGGGGGCGCATGATGAGCCTCTATATCCTGGTCTTCCAGGGTATATTCCCCATCGGGGGATTGTTCCTGGGGTTGATCTCGGATTTGCGCTCGGTGCCGTTCGCCATGTGCATGGGCGGGATCGCATGTTCGCTTGCGGGTTTTCTGCTCATCCTCTTCCCCGCGTTCTTGAGGGATGCCGTTTCCAGCACGGAATCCGCGTTAATGTGATCACCGGACTGCATTGCGCGTGGTTTGCCCAGCATGAGAAGGCCATGAAAAAGCGGGCGCATGACAACGATTCGTCATGACGGAAAAATATGCGGCTGCGGCGAAACGCGGCGGGATATGATAGCCTTTGCGAGTAGGGAGGATACGGGAACTACGATCCGGGCCGGCGCACGGAGGATCAAGCATGAGCGATGATGAAATGCCACGGGTTGAATTGAAGACGGCGGTGGAGCCTCCACTCGGGATCAATACCTATCAGGCCATACCGGAGATGGTGGAATTCCATCGCCTTGGCCCGATACCGCTCAGCACCCGGACCCTGGCACTGGGGCGTATGCTGCTGAGTCTGGACGGCGATGGTGGTGAGGTCGTGGGCCTGCAGTCGTATGTCAAGACGGGTAGATGGAAGAGCGAGCAGGAGCCTCTGCCCGCGGTCGACGCCGCAGGCTGTCTGGTCATCCTGCTTCCAAGCGGAGTGGATGACCCCGTCTTCATAGCCGCGGAACCTGGCTTTGCGTGGCACGAGGATAGCCGCTTTCTGCGTATCTCTCTGGGTGGAGAAACGGCCCTGGTCTTCCAGGTAGCGAGCTGCCTCCTGGCAGGGGTGGACCGCGCGGGACGCCTCACCGATATCTGGATGTTGGATCTCGACCTGAGTCTCGAATAGATATCCGCCCCCTGGCCGGTAAATTCACGGATAACCTGCTTCTCCTGTCGCTCCTGGTGCTCCGGCCCTCACCCAGGAGAAAGGCGGCTCCCACGCCGCCCTCACCGGCAGGTCTCCCCATTGCCACTAAGATGATATCGCCCGCCGTCTCGACGTGTACGTCGCCGAGGGCCGAAAGCCAGAGCGCTCAATCCATCGCTTCGGAGTGACCGCCGGCAGGCATATTCCCGATTCAGCCGACATCAGGATACCGGGAAGGAACGCATGCGCGGATAAACGAAATCTATAGTAGGAATATGCTGAGCCGTGCCCTCCGGCGGTTAACCTTAAGTGGGGAGGTAGATGCGGATGAAGATTTGCCGGGAGTGCGGCGTGCCCTACGCCGTAAGCAAGGAGCTTGTATGGCACGAGAACGGGGTGATCACTCAGACCAGGGATCCCGATCATCGCATGATCTTCTACGAGTCGGATAACCTCGACAACCTTTTTATGGGCATAGAGGAGATAATCGGCGTGCCCATCGAGCACATCATTATCGAGAGCAAAAGGCGGGAAGTAAAGGAATACGTGGAGAGGCTTCTTCCGGCCCCCGTGCGCAAAGCCGCACGCTACGGGGGCATGGGCATGATGATACGCAAGCTGAGCAACGTGGGCAGGGCTTACGGCTACGGTAACGTGCGCATGGCCGACAGGAAGATCCGCAGGAGGAACGATGACTACGTAACCAGGGTCATCGACAACCCCCATGCGATACTCTTCTATTGCGGAGAGAACCTCGGGGCATGGGAGGCGATAGACGGGAGGGATAGCCGCGTCAGGTATGAGGAGATAACCGCGAACACCTTCGAGGTTACGAACTACATAGGAAAGCATCCCATAGAATTGCACGAACGACTGCGTACTCCCACCTATGCCCGCAAGCAAGGGGATATATTCTTCGAAAGATGCCCGTTCTGCCGCGTACCCCTTGACGTGGCATCCTGCAAGTGGAACCCGGAACTGGGGACTATTAACGACCCTTCCACCGGCAGGAGGATGGCGATATTCGGCCCCGCGGGTTTTGAGGCCGTCCTGGACGACCTGGAGGTCGAACTGGGGGCGGCCATACCCGAGACGGTTATCGAGGCTCAGAGACGCTACATCGTGAAGTCCCTGTCGCCACAGGATCTGGGCAAGGGCAAAGACGCTTTCCGCAGGATGTTCGCCTTGCGCGGCTTGGGCAACCTCGTGAACCTGGAGGTGTCGGAAGGTGGCATCTCGGCGACCATAGAGAACTCCTGCCTGCCCTTACTCATGGTGGGAGTGATGCAGGGTGCATGCGAGTCGCTGTTCGCCCACGAGAAGACGGGTTACGAGTGGGAGGCGCGGCAGGATGGCGACCTCAACATATCCATCTACAGGCGCTAGGCGGACGTACCGGCAGTAGTAACCCGCGCCTACCCGTCGAGCAATTTCAATTTATGAACTGGGCTTTCAGCTCTTTTTTCAGAATCTTTCCTGTCGCCGTACGTGGCAGGGCCTCGACGAAAGCGACTTTCTTGGGTATCTTGTACTTGGCAAGCCGGCCCTTACAGAAGTCTATTACCTCCTGCTCGCTTACCTCGATTCCGGGAGCGGGAACCACGACCGCCAGCCCCACCTCTCCCCATTTTTCGTCCGGGACACCGATCACGCCGGCATCGGCGATCTTTTCGCAGGCCATGAGCACGTCTTCCACCTCGGCGGGATATACGTTTTCGCCGCCGCTGATGTACATATCCTTACGCCGATCTACAAGATAGAGATATCCTTCGTCGTCGATGTAACCCATATCGCCCGTATGCAGCCATCCGTCCGTTATGGACTCGGCTGTGGCCTCGGGAAGCTGCCAGTAGTCCCGGATAACGTTGGGACCCTTTACCCATACCTCTCCCATCTCGCCCCGGGGCAGGTCGTTCCCTTCCACATCCATTATGCGGATATCGGTATGAAAGACGGGCTTCCCGCATGAGCCCAATTTGCGCAGGGCATCCTCGGTGCGCAGCGCGGTGATGGCGGTGGCCGTTTCGGTCATGCCGTAGCCCTGGTTAAAAGTGATGCCGTGTTTGAGCCAGGTCTCGATGAGAGGCCGTGGGCAGGGGGCGCCACCGGCGATGAAGAAGCGCACGCTGGAGTAATCGGTACTGTCGAATTCCGGCACCTGGGTCATGAGCAGAAACATCACGGGAATACCGAACATGAAAGTTACCTTCGCTTCCTCGATGATCTTGAGCGACTCCACGGGGTTGAAAAAGCGCTGGATCACAACGCGAGCGCCCACATATAGAGCGGGAAAAGCGGAAACGGCAAGGCCGCCTATATGAAAGAGCGGGGCACTGGCGATACTGGCGTCAGAGGAATCGAAAGCGTACATGTTTATGGAGTTGATGGCGTTCCACTGCGTGTTACCGTGGAGTATGGCCGCCCCTTTCGGTTTGCCGGTGGTGCCGGAGGTATACATAATGAACTGGACGTCGTCGAGGGTGACCTCCGCATCGGGTACCGGTTCCTCCTCCGATCGCCCGGCCACCCACTGCTCATACAGAGGATCGGAAGAATCGCCTCCTTCGAGCTCGCGGATATACTGACGCATGGAGGGGATTTTCCCCCTGAGGGCTTCGGCGGTCTCGGCGAACTCAGGCGAGTAGATGAGCCCGATGGGGCTGGAATCGTTGAGGATATACTCCAGCTCCGGCGGCGCCAAGCGGAAATTGAGGGGAACCATTATCCCGCCGAGTTTACTCATGGCCAGGAGCACCTCCAGGAAGACATTGGTGTTGGCGAGAAGCGCCGCGAAGCGCGTTCCCTTTCTCACCCCCAACTCCTGCAGGGCATGGGCGAGGCGGTTTATCCTGGTGTTGAACTCCCCTTTGCTCAGCGAGAGGTCCCCATATTCTATATAGGGTTCGTCGGGATAGCGCGCCGCCCAGCGTGCGGGCCATTCACCTACGTTCATGATCGTACCTCCTTTGTGATTCGTCTGACCGCCCGGCATCATGCAGGAAAGCTCTCTCCGGGCGGTCCGGACCGACGTTCACTGTTTCCTCGCAGCATCCCCTCCTCGAGTGAGAAACCCGACCCCAACTCCACCATATTATCCACCCACACTTCTCGGAGAAGAACCAAATATATTATTTACCGCCGGCGTAGAATTGAAACGCCATCCTGCAACTCGTAACTCAACCCCGAAAGGCGTTGTCTCGGCGGAGGTTCAGCCTTCGAGTTCACGCACGAGCTCCGCGACCATGGAGGCAATCCTGTCCCTGGTCTCCCTCATCGTGGCCATATCTCGCCGGCCGGGGTCGTCTATGAGCCATTCCTCCAGACGGTCTCTGGCGGGGAAGACACTCTTGACTATGCAGCCGAAAGAGATGATGCGGCGGAATCCCTGCAGGCTGGATAGATAGAGCGGCTTCGGGACCGCCAGCGAGATGTCTATCCCCACTTCCGCCATGGCCTCGACGGCGAGAGGATTTACGGCCGCTGCGGGATGCGTGCCAGCGCTCTCCGCTATCCAGGCGTCCGCCAAGCGGTTGAAGAACGCCTCGGCTATCTGGCTGCGCGCGGCATTCTCGCCACATACGAAGAGTATCTTATCCATGCGCCCCAAGCCTTTGCGTTAGGTTCTTCTCCGAGAAGTGTGGGTAGAGACTAGTGAGCAACATCGTCAGGCATAGGGGTCGGCCCTGGACTTATGCCTGACCCATATGTCCAGCATATATGAATGGGGATTTGAGTGGCGCCACACTTCTTTCCTCCTGCTCCTCCTGGCTGTTTCAGGCATAAGTCCAGGGCCGACCCCTATGCCTGACGCCCACACTCCTCGGAGAAGAACTTTGCGTTATCGCCACGACTACCTGGGTTCAAGGCAATATTATATACTCATCTCATGAGTTATCATGAAGACAGATCGCCCTTGCTGCTGAAGGTGGCCTTGCGCCAGGCCCTACGGCGCATGCAGGGCGAGGCCGATGCTTTTTCGCAGTATGAAGCCCTGGCCGGCAACCTGGGCTGGGAGGAAGTCGCAGATGCGGCGGCCGCCACGAGGAAAGCCCTGGCGGATGCGGTCGAGGGGGTGGCCGATGCCATCGAGGCGACCGTCAAGATCCAGGCCGCCGCCACCCACGAGCACCCTGAAGGGCACGAGCACCCTGAAGGGCACGAGCACGAGCACGGCCATGCTCACAGCCATCCCCACGCACATCCCCACGACCACGAACATACCTAAGGGCAGCGAGAGAAGAATTCTGGTGCAGGCCGGAACGCCGTTAGCGACAAGGGCAGTCGAAAAGGCGCATTGACCGGTTATGTAAACTTCTGCATGAGGTCGCCGAAGGGTAGATGGTAGTTGATGAAGGTGGGGATGGGATAACGGATGCCGCGTGCGCTCGTAGCCTCCAGCCCCTCCATTATCCTCTCCGCCCATGCCGCCGGGAAAGCGAAGATGAGCTCGTCATCATGGGTGGTAGCGAATACGCGATCCCCGTTCCCGGGCAGAGCGACCCTGGGGGTCGCACTTGCGAAGGTGCGCACAACCCCCTCGTTGCATGAACCGGCTATGCCGCCGAAATCGGCGGGCACCCTCTCGCCCGTCCAGCGGGAAGTGGCGTGCACCAGGCGCATGATCTGTGCAGGATTGCCATAGACCAGCACCAGGTGAGGCTCCACGCGCGTACGTGCAAGCGGCGACATGACGAGCTTTGGGTATGTATCGGCTTCCAGCATGGCCATACCCTGGACCCTCTTAGCGGCGGCGTCATCGTCCCTGGCGTAGTTCATGGTGAGCAGGAAAGCGGCCATGAAAGATGGACCGGTGGTCGTATCCCAGCCAAGCGCGGCATTGGCCAGGGGGCAGCTAGACTCCTCGAGTTCGAAGAGCATGGTCAGGCCCCTCTCCCTGGTGAGCGTAAGCCCCTGGCAGAGGGCGATACTGCAGCCCGTCTCCTCGCTGGGCCGGCGCGCGCGCTCCGGCGGTTCTTCTCCGCGCTGCAGGAAGCGGATGGCGACCGGGAACGTCGCCGGCCTGATGAAATCCTCGAGCCTGATCCCCAATTCCCTCCATTCCTCCATGCTATCCTCCTTGCTCTCGAGCCGCCGATGGCTACCGGGCGTGTTGAGCGGGAATGTCGCCACGTGTACTTGCGGTTGGCTCGCGCCCCCGCAGAAACACTGCGCTTACCGAATATACGCTTGCGGATCCCTGGACGGGGCTAGACGGGGGAGACCGGCGACGGCTATCCGGCGGAAGATCCGCCCCCGCCCCCGCCCCCTCCAGCGGATCCTCCGCCGAAACCACCTCCGCTTCCCGAACCCGAGGAACCGGGAGAGGAAGTCAAGGTATGCGAGAGATTCCCGCTCATATTGTTGAGGGCGGCCGTAAGGTATACGGTATTGAAAGCCATGGCAGTGCTCGAGTACCACTGGGGAGGCGTGGTGTATATTTCCTGAAACTTTCGGGCCCATGCGTCGGCGACCTCGAGCACCATGGCATAAGGCAGGTTCTCCTGGAACCTCTCGGGAGTCATGTATTCCAACTCGGGTTTCTCGGCGGTCTCCAGGTATTCCTTGAAGCCCAACACGTATTCGTAGGCTTGCGAACCCACCTTGCTGCGCCTGGGCATCGCCCAGCCGATAACGGAAACGACTATGCCCACGGGGATGAAGGAGAGGAGCAGGACGGCAAACCAACCGAGATCGAACCATCTCGGGAGAACGAAGGCGGTGGCCAGGGGCACTGCGGCGACGAGGATCCCCGCCGCAAGGTAGTGTTTCCGCAGGGCTTGGGGATCGCTGGTGAAAAGGCCTTTGTCCATTACCTCCTTCTTCACCCCCTTGTTCAGGATGGCGTCCACGTGGACATAGAAGGAGTTTTTCAGGTCATCCTCGCTGGCGCTATTCCCCTTTGAAAACAGGCCTTCCATGATCTCCCGTTCATAGGGCAGGAGTCCGGAAAGATCCTCGGATGTGCGCTGGAAAGCGTACTTCGTGATCCTTATGAAGCTTCTCTGCTCTTGCTCGATGATGGTGAGGTAGCCGCGACGTGCCAGGTCGACGATGGTAGCTGAGATGTCCTGTATGCGCGGCTTCTCGTTCACGAGCATCCCGACGACCGCGGGTGTCAGGCCTTGGGGGGGATCATAACGTACCATGGTGGCGCCGGTCCTCCCCACGTCGCGGCCTTTCCGCCACCATTGCAGAATCATGAGGAGGAAGACAGCGGCCAAGAGGAAGGAAGAGGAGACGATGACGGAGATACCGCAGACCCAGCCGTACTGCCAGGGTTTGCCGACCACTCCTTTGGGAAAAGCGACGTCGATGCTGAAGGTGGTGTAAGCGGGGATGTTCTTCACGCTCCACCACAGAGTATCTCCATCCCGTCCGGAATCGTATGAGGAAGGTGGGCTATGAATATCGATATATTGCGTGGTTTCAACGGCACTCATATCCGTTCCCTCCGGGAGGCGCACGGTCACGGCGGATAACTTGATGGGAACGTCGCGCTGTACCGACGCCGTGTCCCAATAGAGACGGTCGTAATCAGCGGCGAAGATCAGATCCCCCGTCATGCGGTACTCGATGATCCAGCCGCGTTGCTCGTCCTGGGCCTGGAATTCGATATGCACCCTTTTGCCGCCTTCATAGGACTCGGCGTGCCAGAGATTTCCGTCGTATGGCTGGCCGTCAAGATCGTAAACGGCGATATCATGGATGCGTACGCGTCCGTATCTCCTGCCCTCGTCGTATAAGGGGGGTTCCGCACTCAGGTCCCGGTTGAGATAACTGAAGCTTCCGTGGAAATTGGCCACCTGTGTCTCGCGTACGGTAAAGGATGAATCGGGATTGACCTGGATATCGACGTCGAAACGTTCGAAATTCCAGCTCTTCCCGTCCGGCGTGGCAAATCCTGCCCCGGACAGATCCATGAGTGCGGCCGGCCAGTAGCAGCTGACGGAATAGGAGGATGACTCCGAGAGATAGGCGGCCTCTACGATCGCCGTATCGTTGCCGACGAATCTCTTGGTGATCTGTCCGGAATAATCGACGGTGTTGACCTCAAGATCCACGAGGGATGTGTCCACCTCCGCCGGGAAGCGTAGGGTGACTGAACTCGTGTCGATGGGCGAATCTCTCTCTGCCGGCACCGCCCCCCACTCCGGGATACCAACCCGGTCCCCGCTGACCACGAACGCACCGTTGAGCAGGTACTCATAGGTAAAGGTGGCCATTGGCCCGGCGCCGCTTACCTCGCACCAGATGGTGTATCCTTCAGCGTTCTCTTCGAAGTCCCAGCTGCTTTCCGGAAGCACGGCACCGTCGCCCCCCAGGACCCTTGCCTCTTGCAGCGTACCATAAGAGGCGGGGATGAAAAGGCCGACCCACCCCGAAGAATCCTGGAATTCGTAGGTGACTTTGTTGTGTACAAGGAGCGACCCGTCGGCATTGATGTTCAGCTCGGTGAGGAACGCACCGTAGGAATAGGACGGCTGCGCCTGTGCGGAGGTCGGACAGAGCAGGGTAAGCACGAGGGCAATGAGAAGTGCCGCCGGCATGAACAGCCTCAAACCGTGAACATAGCGCATGTCGCGTACGCCACCTTTCTTGCTTGCCCCCCTAACATGTACGGTCATCCCCGCTGTAGGGGCTCATGGTCATCTTGAGGATATCATCTTTGCTTCTTCCCCGAGAAGTGTAGGGGCAACCTGCACGATCGCTCAAGGAGGGTTTGCACGGCATGGTAGCCCGCCCATAGCCGCAGATCGAGCGACAGAGGATGGAAAAGACGGAGAACGCTTCGCTTTTGCGCTTCCGCGCACATTCCAGAGCACCTCGGCGAAGTGGTAGAATCCCTATAAGCAACCTTGTATTAGTGTTGGCTTCAATGTTGAAAAGCTGGAGAGATGCGATGGTTGTGGAAGAAATGGCCTTGCTGCTCTATGTAGCCTGCACCTCCGTTGATACGGGCTTCTCCAGCCAGCCGAAGAAGCCATCCCTGAGCGCGAATCATAAGGAGTCAAGGTGGTACAGACCCTGACCCGCTGCCGTTCCTGCGGCCTCCCGGGCAAGTTGGCGGAGCGTCTGGAATGGCGAAGCGGCGGGACCATCGTCTTCGGCCGTACGATGTCCATGCGCCTTGCGCTGCTGGATGCACAGACCATGGATAACATCCAGAGGGATCTGGCGTCCGGAGTGGGAGGCGATGCGTGTATGATGGCGGAGAAGGAAGCTACACGCATCGTGACCGGCAGTCTCCTGGCGGGTATAAAGGGCAGATTGACCCGCTACGGTGCGATCAAAAAAAGAGCGCTGGAGGACATGGAGGAGTACTCCCTGCTCCTGGGGATGGGAAGGATCGAGATGGAGAGATTCACTCCCGGTGAAGGGGGAGCCTTGAAACTGCATAAGCCGTTCGACCTGATGGTAACGGCGGCAGGTGTCACCGGCGCGCTCGAGGAGATGGACCGTTGCCGGTACCGGACCTCCATTTCCAGCCTGGGAGAGCACGACTATCGTCTTGTCTTGGAGGTTTCGGAGTCGGAGGACCCCGAGGTATCCCTGTCCGAGCCTTCTTCCTGGCACGGCAGAGGTGGAGAGAAGGTGAGGGGATGCTCTCTATGCGGACTGCCCCTGGCGTTTTCGCAATTGCTGTGGGACGAACTCTACGGCACGGTGGAAGCCGGCATTCAGGGAAGAAGAGTCGCATTCCTACCTGCCTATATGCTCTCCGTCCTGGCTCGCCTGGGAAAAGGAGAGGTTGAAGGAGGGCAGGCTGGGCTTGTGGAGAGAGCGGTATACGCATCGACCGTGAACGGCCTCGAGAGAGGGAGGGACGATGCTTACGAGAGCACCGCCATCGTGCCCAGGAATGGCAATGCCCGGATCGCCTGGGGAAGCATGGCCATGAGGGGTTGGGGGGAGGTAGTCGGGGGAGCTCTACGGGGGAGAGAATGGCGGATCGATGTGCTCGATCCGGTGGACATGGGTCTTGTCGCCGGTTGGCTACGCGCCCTGTATACACTAGCTACGGGAGAAGATACCGCGACAAGGATCGAAGAAGGACGGGAGTCAACCACGTTCAGTCTGGGATGAAGCCGTGCCTCACATATAGGCACGGCCATATGCATGGCAGGTGTTGGAGCTGCTGAAAAAGGAGGTCGATGCAGTTGTATAAGGAACAGTTCTCCCTGGAAGGAAAGGTGGCCATCGTGACCGGCGGCAGCAGGGGGATAGGCCAGGCCATAGCGGAGGGCTACGCCGAGATGGGTGCCAAGGTGGTTCTGGCCAGCCGCAAGGCCGAGGCATTGGAGGAAGTACGCAAGGGCATCGAGGCCGCCGGGGGAGAGGCTTGCGTCATCCCCACCCACATGGGGGACATGGAGGGCATAGGGCGCCTTGTCCAGGGCACCCTGGACAAGTACGGCACCATTGACATACTGGTCAACAACGCAGCGACCAACCCCATTTTCTGCGGTACAGGTGACGTGGAGGAGCCCGCCTTCGAGAAGATAATGGAGGTGAATGTCAAGGGCCTCTTCTTCCTCACCCAGCAGGTGGGGAAGGTGATGTGCGACAAGGGCTCCGGGTCCGTGGTCAACGTCTCCTCTGAGGCCGCCTTCTGCCCTACGCCCTTTCTAGGGGTGTACTCGATATCCAAGGCTGCGGTGAACATGCTCACCAAGGTCTTCGCGCAGGAGTGGGGGCCCAAGGGAGTCCGTGTGAACGGTATTGCCCCCGGACTGGTTAAAACCCATTTCAGCCAGGCGTTGTGGGGTAACGAAGCCATACTCCAGGCCGCACTGGCCTCTATCCCCCTGGGGAGGATGGCGGAGCCCGAGGAGATGGTGGGGCTGGCCATCTTCCTGGCCTGCAATGCCTCCCAGTACCTGACTGGACAGGTCGTGCTCATCGATGGAGGAAGAGAGATCTCGGCCTGATTCCTCGCTGGCACGGCATAGAAAAAGGTGAGCGGATGTGCGCATCGTTGTGGGATAGCATCAGCGTTGGTGGGCTGGAGCTACGTAACAGGGCCGTGATGCCCGCAATGGGCACCGGCTACGCCACCCTACAGGGTCACGTCAGCGATCGCCTGCAGGCCTATCATAGAGCCCGGGCCGCGGG
This sequence comes from Actinomycetota bacterium, assembly GCA_003598015.1. Taxonomy (GTDB): domain Bacteria; phylum Actinomycetota; class Geothermincolia; order Geothermincolales; family RBG-13-55-18; genus SURF-21. Next base: position 50,411 of record QZKE01000065.1, read on the forward strand.
AGGAGTGGGGTTGATCGTCACCGAAGTATGCGCCGTGCACCCCAGCGGCAGGGCTTTCCCCTCCGAGCTCGGGATATACGATGACACTTTCCTTCACGGGCTGCGAGAACTCGCGGCCGCGATAAAGATAGAAGGCGCCGGTGCAGCCGTGCAACTGCACCACGCCGGCAGGGAGACCTTTCCGTCCGTTATCGGCGAACAGCCGCTGGCCCCTTCACCCATACCCAGCCGTGCCATGGGACAGGTGCCGAGGGAGCTTGGCGAGGATGAGATCCATGAACTCGTACACTGCTTCGCGGAGGCGGCAAGGCGGGCGCGTGAAGCAGGTTTTGACGCGGTAGAAATACACGGCGCTCATGGATACCTGGTGCACCAATTCATCTCCCCATACTCCAACCTGCGCGAGGATGGGTACGGCGGCGACTCTTCCGGACGCTTCCGCTTCGCTCGCGAGGTAGTGCGGGAGATCAAGAGCGTGGCCGGAGAGGATTTCCCCGTGCTTTTTCGCTTCTCCGCGAGCGAGGAGATGAAGGGTGGTTACGAGCTCGAATACATATTGCCCCTGCTCCCCATGCTGGAGGAAGACGGCGTCGATGCCTTTCACGTCTCATGCGGGATATACGACTCTCCGGGCAATCCTACCAGCCCCGGCATGCACCATCCCGAGGGTATCAATGTAGAGAGGGCTGCGGCGGTCAAGGCGGCTGTTGCAAAGCCGGTGATCGTGGCCGGGAAGATACACGACCCCCGCCTTGCAGAGGAGGTGCTGCGGACGGGAAAGGCGGATATGGTGGCGTTCGGGAGGCAGCACCTGTGCGATCCCGATTTTCTGGCAAAAGAGGCGCGAGGACGCCATGACGATACTCGCTTCTGTCTCTCCTGCAACCAGGGTTGCATAGAGCGCCTGACTTTCGAGATGCGCTCGACCACCTGTGTCATTAATCCGCACTGCGGCCGCGAGCTGGAGGTCGAGCAGAGCGGGCCGCCTGCACCTGGCCCTTTCCTGGTGGCCGGGGCGGGGCCGGCGGGACTGCAGGCGGCCATCACCCTCAAGGAAGCCGGCGCAGAGGTCAGGATCGTCGAGAGAGAGAAAATGGCAGGCGGTCAGCTGCGGGCGGCATCCAGCCCCCCGGGCAAGGAGCCGTTGGCGGCATGGGTGAAATGGGCCGAGAATCGCCTGCGGTCGCTGGGCCAGGAGATAGAGTTCGGCGGAGAAGCGAATGCGAGAACGCTCGCGAGCGAAGAATGGATGGGCGTGGTGAACGCCTGTGGCGCCAGGCCCCTGCTGCCCGTACTTCCAGGGGCGGAACTCCCGATAAACCTGGAGGCAAGGCAGGTCCTGCTCGGACTGGCTGGAGCCGGCGGCGATGTTGTGGTGGTGGGAGCCGGACCCGTGGGCATGGAGACGGCGCATTATCTCGTCGACAGGGGGTGCCGGGTAACGGTGGTGGATGGACGCGATCAGCCGCCGGTCTCCCCTCTGACGTCGCATGGGTATTTTCTACATCGTACATTGAGGAAAAACGGGACGTTGCTGCTGGAGACGCAGGTCCTGGAGGTCGGTGAAGCGGGGGTGATGGTGATGGCCAGAGGCGAGCGCAGGCAACTCCGGGCGGATAAGGTGGTATGGGCGGTAGGCTCGCTCCCGGAAACCGATATAGCTGAAGCCGCGCAACAAGCCGGTTTAACGCTGGTGAGCGCGGGCGACGCGGTTGAGCCCAGGCGGCTGCTGGATGCCGTGCACGAAGGTTACAGGGCTGCAAGGCAGCTTCTGTATGGAGATGCGGACCATGCGTAGGTACCTGGAGGCCGGGCGCGGAAGGCGGTATGGCGCCGGTCCTGGTGGGCATGGAACCATGCTTTGCGCAAGAGGGGCGCAGAGGAGTGCAAGCGGGAGGAGGTGTGAGACTTGCGGGAGTTCATGAACGGAAGGATCGGCATCACCCAGGGGGATATCACCGCATGTAACGTGGATGCCATCGTCAACGCGGCCAACCGGAGCCTGCTGGGCGGGGGTGGTGTGGATGGGGCCATACACCGCGTAGCGGGACCTGAGTTACTGGAGGAATGCCGCACCCTGGGTGGAGCTGAAACGGGAGAAGCCAAGATAACCCGTGGATATCAGTTGATGGCCAGGCATGTCATACATACCGTAGGTCCGGTATGGCATGGCGGTGACCGTGATGAAGAAAGACTTCTGGCCGACTGCTACCGCAACAGCCTAGACGTTGCCGTGGAACACGGGCTCAGGAGTGTAGCTTTTCCCTCGATCAGCACCGGAGCCTACGGGTTTCCCATAAACAGGGCTGCACCTATCGCCTTGAGAACGGTAAAGGAAGTGCTGGAAGGTGATGCAGGTATAGAAAAGGTTTTTTTCGTCTGTTTCAGCGAGAACGATCAGCGGGTCTACCTGGATAGAGCGGGCGAATTACTCGGAGATTGAGTATATCGTCTGCCGCAGGGATAATGATGGTAACCGGCGCGGCCGTATATCTCGCGCGGATGGGAAACGATTACGGCAGCCGGTGGCGACTTATGATCTGCGCTATCGACGAGGAGCATTTTTTGAGGATCCTTTTCGTATGCACCGGCAATATCTGCCGCAGCGCCATGGCCGAGGCCTTTCTGAAGCAGGAGCTGTCTGCCGTCAACGGGCGCTCGGAGGTGGCCTGCAGCTCCGCGGGGCTGCAGGCCGATGAGGGCGGCGCTCCCCCACCGGAGGTGCTCTCGATCATGCAGGAATTCGGGCTGGACATCTCGGGGCACCGTGCCCACCTCTTGAGCCGCGAGGACGTGGAAGGGGCTGACCTCATCCTGGCCATGGCCATGCATAATAGCTCGCGCCTTCTCACCGAGTACCAGGAGGCTGTGGACCGCGTATTCACCCTGAAGGAATTCGTCATACAGGGAGTGGAAAAAGGGCGCGAGATAGAGGAGAGGGACCCAGCGAAGCGACTGGTGGAACTGAGGAAGTGGATAAGGCATATCGAGGGGCTGGACCATGATGCGGGCGAGGAAAATCTCAACCTCAAGCTGCGCATCTTCATGCTCCATTACTTCCATATCTACGACCATCGTTTCGGCATCGACGATCCGCTGGGGCAGTCCATGGATTTCATGCGGCGTACGGCGCTGGAGATCAGGGATGCCGTACTCTGCCTGGCCGGATCGGATCTGCTGGCTTTGACGGATACTTGAGAGGTTATGAGGCCTCCCTTCCGGTTGATCGCAGGAGGCGGGGGTCCAAGGGAGAAGGAGGTAGGCTTTGGAGGATGTACTCTTCGCACGTGAGGGCCAGGTCGAGGTGATCACCCTTAACCGGCCGGAGATGATGAACTGTTTCAACAACAATATTCTACTGGCCCTTACCCGCAGGTTCGGGGAGCTGCATCAGGACGATGAATGCCGGGCGGTAGTGATCACCGGTGCGGGTAGAGGTTTCTGCACGGGGGCCGACCTCACGGGGGGCGGGGCGCGTGCCGATGCCGCCACGCCCGTGGGAATGCGCCTTACCACGCATATCTATTCCTCGGTCATCCGCGGACTGGTCACCATGGAGAAACCGGTCATCGGCGCCATTAACGGCGACGCGGCGGGAGCGGGATGCAACTTTGCCCTCGCATGCGACCTGCTCATCGCCTCGGAGAAAGCCCGCTTTATCCAAGTATTCGTGCGGCGGGGACTCGTCGTGGATATGGGCGGCACCTTCTTCCTGCCGCGTCTTGTCGGGCTCTCCAAGGCCAAGGAGCTGGCGTTCTCGGGTGAAGCCATAGACGCCGAAAGAGCACTGGATCTGGGCCTGGTGAGCAAGGTCGTGCCCCACGAGAGCCTCATGGACGAAGCCATGGAGCTGGCGAACAGGCTGGCTCAGGGGCCCACACGGGCCCTCGGGATGATCAAGCGCATGCTCAATCGCTCCTTCGAGTCGGACTTGGAGACGGCCCTGGAGATGGAGGCATCCCTGCAGGGTATAGCGGTGAGCACCCCCGATGTGGTTGAGGGGATTACTTCATTCCTCCAGAAAAGGCCGGCTAGTTTCACGGGAAAGAGCTGTTGAGACCTACGAATATCCTGACCGGTTCATACAGGGGGTGATCCAGGTGAAAGCCTTGACTTTCGAGATGAAGATCCCGGCCTACCTGCTCACGGGGGCTCTATCCGGGATCAGACCGCAAGTAGTGCACTCTTCGTGGGTGCCGGTGAAGATGCGAGAAGTCGAGGAACCCGAGCTGATCGGTCCCGCATGGGTAACGATAAAGCCAAGGTTGTCCGGCTTCTGCGGCAGCGACCTCGGCACGGTCCTTTGCCACGAAAGCCTTACCCTGGAGCCCTTCCCCTCCTATCCTTTCGTGCTTGGACACGAGGTGTGCGGGGATATCGCCGAGGTGGGGGAGGAGGTGGAGGGATATACAACCGGAGATAGGGTAGTGGTGATGCCCGTTTTGAGCTGTAGTATACGGGGCATCGATCCACCCTGCCGCATGTGCGCGCAAGGGCGTTATCAATTGTGCGAGAACCTGACCGAGGGAAGCCTTGCGGCGGGAATGTACGTGGGCAGTTGCACCGACACCCCCGGTTTCATCAGTGAAATGGGGGTAGCACATGTATCGCAGCTTTATAAAGTGCCGCAAGGGGTAAGCGACGAGAACGCCGTACTCTCGGAGCCATTCTCCACCGCCCTGCACATGGTGATCGCCAATCCCATCGCCGAGGGTGAGACGGTGATGGTCATCGGTCACGGCGTTATGGGGCTCTGCACCATTGCTGCCTTGAAAGCGCTCCATCCAGATGTACGCATAATCGGGGTCGAGGTAGACCCCTTCCACAGCGAGGTCGCCAGGGATATGGGCGTGGAGGAGGTCATCAAACCCGGGGGCAAGAAGTTCTACAAAAGGGTAGCCGAGCTCACCGGTGCAAAGATGTACACCCCCACCGTAACCCAGCCCATTCTTATCGGAGGCGTGGACCGCGTATTCGATGCCGTAGGTTCCACCTCCACCGTCCACTCCGCACTGCGGGTACTGGCAAACGGCGGATGGTACAACCTACTGGGTATCGGTAAGGTGAAGAAGATCGACTGGACGCCGGTATGGTTCAAGGAGCTCACCATACGCGGTATCTACGCCTACCAGGACGATATGATCGGTGGCGAGAGGATGCACGACTTCGCGTTGGCTCTCAGGCTGTTCGCCGAGGGCAAGGTCGATCTGTCACACCTGGTAACACACAGATTCTCCCTGGATGAGTGGCATAAGGCTCTCGATACCGCCATGAACAAGGGTAGGGAGAAGGCCATCAAGATTGTCTTCACGCAGATGAGGGAATTAAAGTAAAGATCGATAGTATGTATCGCGTAAGCGATAGCGCCGTCTTCGGCGCGACGGTGTCCAGGCCTTCAACTTTCTCAAGATGAAGGCCTGGCACGTGTACGTCACCCAAGAGTGTAGAGGAGAGCACATGACGGCTGTACCCATAGCCTTTTTCGACCTGGACCATACGCTGCTCGACGGAGCCAACGGCAACCTGGTGGTGAAGTACATGGTCAAGACCCGGCGCATGGGCGTGGACGCGATATGGAAGGCGATAAAGTTCACGGTGCTATACCGCATGAACCGCCTGCCCAGAGAGGAGGTCTACCGCTGGACCTTCCAGGAATGTGGTAAGTACAGCATGCACGAGTTAATCGAGATGCTCGATGAATCCTACGCGCAGTACGTCATGCCGCGCCTCTATAAGGAAGGCGCCGATTGTGTAGCCGAACATAAAGAAAAGGGGCATCACACGGTCATAGCCACTGCCGCAGGGGAATATATGTCCGAGAAGGTGAGGGTGCAGCTGGGTGCGGACGACAAGATAGCGGCCGTCGCCCCCGTCCGCAACGGCCGGCTCACGGACGAGCTGGAGATGCCACTGCCCTACGGCGAAGGAAAGAAGGTGCTCGCTCAGCGCTATGCGGAGAGCAGGGGAGTCACGCTCGAGGACTGCTGGTTCTATTCAGACTCCCTGGCCGACACCCCCCTGCTGGATGCGGTGGGACACCCCGTGGCGGTAAACCCGCAGCGGGCCGTAAAGCGCATCGCCTTCGAGCGGGGATGGCCGGTGCTGACCTGGCATACACCGGCCGGTTTCACCACCCCCAGTATCGCCGTCGACCTCTCTTTCGAGCTGGCGTGACGCGCCATGCCAGACAATTCGGGCTTGACGCGTATGGTCGATGGAAATATAAAGATATTGCACGTCCTGGGAGGGAACGAGCACTGGAGGCTGCCCATGGTGACGCCCGCTAGATCATCCTCGAAAAACTCGCTACCTGTAATCGCCTGCCTGTGCCTGGGGGCATGTCTGGGAGCGGCATGGGCCATGCACCTTGACGAAGAGCAACAGAGGCGGATCAAGAAGAACCTGTTCGAGCTGCGGGAGATGCCGTTCCGCATCTTCATATAAGGGGTTGTGGGAATGGACTACGACTACGATGTGATCATCATCGGCGCGGGCATGGGCGGCCTGACCGCAGCTACCCTGCTGGCCAAGGAGGGATTGAAGGTCCTGGTGCTCGAGAGGCTGGAGAGAGTGGGCGGATGCTGCTCAAACTACGACGTCGGCGGCTTCAAGCCCGAGGTGGGAGCTGTCTTCGTCATCGCCCACGAGTTCTATTACAAGCTGTTCGAGCTGCTCGACCTGCGGCTGGAGGATTACTTGGACTGGAGCCTCATAGATCCCGTCTACCAGGTTTACCTCGAGGACGGTAGCGATGTAGCGCTGCCACGGGACGTCGATGAGATGGCAAAAGTCGTCAAAGAACTGGCCCCCCAGGATGTCGACGGATACTACCGCTACTGCAAGGACCTGGGTAAGCTCCACAAGGCTTTGACCGCCTTCACCGCCAACCCCATGCCGGAGATCAGGAAACTGACCAAGTTGTCCAGCCTGGCAAAATTGTTCGGCAGCAAGGACTTCATCCCCGCCTTGCCCATCAACCTCAAACTCGCCCTGAACAACCTCGAGAAGTGCGTCAAGAGTTATTTCGACGATCCCGTGGTGCAGCTCATGTTCGGTTGGGAGAACATATACTCCGGGCTGCCGGCACACCGCTGTTTCGGCATGTTCGCGATGATTACCTACATGGGACACTTGGGGTATTATTACCCCAAGGGCGGGATGATCTCCATCCCCAAGGCACTGACGCGTATCGCCCAGGACTTCGGCGCGGAGTTGCGACTGGAGGCCGAGGTGGACAGCATCGTTCTCGAAGGCCGTGAGGCCAGGGGAGTGAAGCTGGCAAACGGAGAGATATTCAGCGCACGTGCCGTGATATCCAACACCCACACGCGCTTCACCTACCTCAACCTCCTCCGGGATGCCAACCTGCCCGGGTGGGTGGCCCGCACCGTGCGCCGCCAGCCCTGCTCCATACCCGCTCCCATGTTTTACATGGGGCTCTCAGAGCCGCTGGACAGTGTAAAGTCCCACATGTCCCTGGTGGCCCAATCAAGAAAACACCTGGATGACGTGTGGAAGGATTTCTACGACCGCGGGCTGCTATGCCGCGCTGCGGATGGGATGTACCTGCTGATCTGCCCCACCTTCGACGACCCGGAACTGGCCCCTCCCGGCAAGCAGGTTATCTCGGCCATGTACATCGCGCCCTACCGGCTCAAGTATCACGATTGGGATGATATCGCGGAGGAATGGACCTGGGAGTGTATAGATTACCTCGACAAAAGGTGTTTCCCCGGCCTCGTTCAGCGCGTGGAATGGATGGACCCCGTACCTCCCACCGAGCTCGAGCGGCGGCTCAACGTCGCCGAGGGCGCTTTCTTCGGGATCGAGATGAGCCTGCCCAACTCAGGGCCCTTCCGCCCCAATTACCGTTCCCACTTCATCGACCGGCTCTATCAGGCCGGTCAATGCACCAATCCCGGCCTGGGGGTGCCGGGGGCGATGATCTCGGGTATGGCGGTGGCCAGCCTTATGCTCAACGATTGGCCGAAGAAGCTCGCCTAGGGGGGGTTGTAGCCCGGTCCCGGGGCAGGCGGTCCTCGTTCCGTGTTATATTCCGGCCCGAGCCTTGGGGTAATGGCCTCGCTCGGCGCGCAATAGGCGGGATAGGAGGAAGAGACCTCATCTTCATTTGCGCGCGCAGCTGCGACCAACCCATTACTCCTCCGTGCAGCGGTTATAATGCAGGCTATGCCCGGGCGCGGTCTTTCTGTTACTCACGGATTGATACACCTGGTTCATTATCCTTCGCGATCGGATTCACGTTTTATGGGGATTGCGCGATCAAGAGACGGGATATTTGACAGGTGGGCAGGCTGATACTATTGTAATGACATGTCAGTACCAAAAAAACGGATGCCCGCTCGTGAGCGGCGTGAGCATATACTCGAAGCCTCAGCCGCAGTTTTCTCGCGCAAGGGGTACCGCATGGCCTCGGTCTCGGATATAGTTGAGGAGGCCGGTATTGGGAGAGGTACCTTTTATCTCTACTTCGATTCCAAGAGAGAGATTTTCCTCGAGCTCATAGAGGCCTTTTTCCGCGGCTATGCCGAGCTGCTCGAGGAGAATCACCGCAGGCTGGAGGAGGCCTTCAGGCGACGAAGCAGGGTACTGAGGACCTGGAGGGAAAACATGCTGAGGGTCCTCGAGTACCATCAAGAGAACCCATACCTTACCAACATCGCCTACCGTGAGGCCCTCGGAAAGGACGAGGACTTCTCGGCAAGGGTCGGCGAGCTGTCGAGCCTGGCGCGCGAGAAACTGGTCGACGAATTCCGCATGATGTACGACCGGGGCATGATGCGCGAATGCGATGTTGAGCTGGTGACTTCCGTGGTAATGGGGTCAACGGTCTACGTGGTCATGGAGCACCTGCTGCCGGAGAACGAGGTGGACGTGGAGAGCCTTGCGGACATGATAGTCGAATACCACATCCGGGCACTTATACCGGAGGTGGGAGACGTAAAAAGGGCGCTGCACAGCGCCATAGAGACAGGATGACCCGAGGGGTCAGACCCGCGTAATCGCCGGTGCGTTCAACGCAGGGGAGAAATGGTTGGAGGAACGCCCGGCAGGATAGAAGGACAGGATTTGTGGACAGAGCGTGAGCTTTGGCCGTATGACGGAAAGGAGGGTCGAAGCAGGATTGTACTAACAGCTGTATCCCATTGCATGCGTTCCATTACTAGGAATAAGGGGTGAAGCGTATGGTTTCGTTTGAGTTGAGCGACGAACAGAAAATGGTCCAGGAGACTGTCGCCTCCTTCGCTGCCGATCAGATAGAGCCGGTCATGCGGGAGAGTGACGAGCAAAACACCATTCCCGAGGAAGTCATCGCCAAGGGGTGGGAGTTGGGTCTCCTGGGAGGGTGCATCCCGGAGGAATACGAGGGTTTCGGAGAGGAGCTCTCTTCGCTTACCGGACTGATCGCATTGGAGGAGCTGGCTTGGGGGGATCTCTCCATAGGTCTCCATCTCATGGCCCCCTCGGTTCTCGCCATCTCCGTACTCGACCAGGGAACGGAGGAACAGAAGAAACAACTGCTGCCGACGTTCTGCGAGGAGGAGTACAAGGCGGCGTCGAGCGCCCTCGTCGAGCCCTACTACAACTTCTGCGCGTCGGCGCTGCGGACTTCGGCGGCGTGCGAGGGTGAAGAGTACGTCATTAACGGAGAAAAGTGCCTGGTGCCGCTGGCCCAGGAATCCGAGAACATGCTGGTTTTCGCGGCGAGCAATCCCGGGATGGGATTCTCCGGTGTAGATGCCTTCGTCATCCCCGTAGCTACCAAGGGAGTAAGCGTAGGGGAGCGCGAGAAAAATATGGGTATCAAAGCCCTTTCCACTTATCCTGTTTCCTTCAAGGACTGCCGCGTATCCGTGAGCGCCCGCATCGGGGAAGAGGCAGGGTGCAATTTTCTCAGGTTGCTGTCGCGTTCGCGCCTGGCCCTGGCTGCTCTGGCGGTGGGTATGAGCCGCAGGGCGCTGGAGCACTCCCGCGATTATGCCACACAGAGGATAGCCTTCGGCGAGCCCATCGGCTCGCGCCAGGCCATTGCCTTCATGATCGCGGAGATGGCCATAGAGATCGATGCCGCAAGATTACTAGCCTGGGAGGCCGCATGGCGCTGCGACCGTGCCATGGATTTCGAGAAGGAGGCCTCGCTGGCCAAGAACTACGCGGCGGACATGGCCATGATGGTATGCGACCGCGGGGTGCAGATCATGGGCGGCCACGGCTACGTCAGGGACAATCCCGTTGAGCTTTGGTTCCGTAACTCGCGCGGGTTCGCAGCCTTCGAAGGCTTTGTGATGGTATAGGGAGGTGGAAAAATGATAGATTTTGAACTCTCTCCGCGTATCAAGGGCACCAAGAACATGATCCATATGTTCGCGGAAAGCGCAGTGCGCCCCATCGCCCGGCAGTTCGACGAGGAGGAACACGAGAAGCCCTGGGATCTCCTGAAAATGGTACAGAAAGTAATGGGCGGCGGCATCGCCGGAGCTTTAGGCAGCCCGGAGAAGAAGGAGAAGAAGGAGGAGGGCGAGGAGAAGAAGGAGAAGAAGCCCCGCGAGACCAACCTGGCGGGAGCGATCACCGTCGAGGAGATCTTCTGGGGGGACGCTGGCATCGCGCTGGCCTTCCCCGGCCCCGGCCTGGGGGGAGCGGCGGTTCAGGCCAGCGGAACCCCCGAACAGAAGGAAAAGTTTCTGGCCCGCTTCGCCGGCGAGGAGCCATCCTGGGGCGCCATGGCCATCACCGAACCCGAGGCGGGCTCGGACACCGCCAACCTCAAGACCAGCGCGGTGCTGGACGGGGACGAATGGGTGCTCAACGGTGAGAAGATTTTCGTCACCTCCGGGAAGAGCGCGCTGGAGGATTCCGATGGCTTCGTGGTGGTCTGGGCTACCATAGACAAGCAGGCGGGAAGGGCCGGCATCAAACCCTTCATCGTCGAGCACGACACCCCGGGCATGGAGATAACTAAGATCGAGGATAAGATGGGCATCCGTTGCTCGGACACGGTATCCATCTCCTTCATGGACTGCCGCATCCCCAAGGAGAACATCCTGGGCAGCCCGGAGGTGGTGGACAAGACCAAGACCGAGGGCTTCAAGAAGGTCATGGCGACCTTCGACGCCACCCGTCCCCTGGTTGCCGCGATGGCTATCGGTGTGGGCCAGGCTTCACTCGACTTCCTGAAGCAGAAACTTGCGGAGGAGGGAATTGAGCTGCGCTACGGCATCAACCCCCACCGCATGTCCTCTCTCGAGAGGGATGTCATGCAGATGGAGGCCGACCTCAAGGCAGCGCGGTTACTCACCTGGAGGGCGCTGTGGATGCTGGACAACGGCCTGCGCAACGATCTGCAGTCATCCATGGCCAAGGCGAAGGCGGGACTCGCGGTCACCCGCATTACCCAGAAAGCGGTGGAGTTGATGGGACCGCTGGGCTATTCCAGGGAACTGCTGCTGGAGAAGTGGATGAGGGACTCCAAGATAAACGATATCTTCGAGGGAACCGGCCAGATCCAGCTGTTGATAACCGCCAGGCGTATCCTCGGCTTCACACGAGAACAGTTGAAATAATCGCCAGTGTGGAGAGGGGGGCGGAAACGCCCCCCTCGTTCTATATGTGGTCGTCACGGTAAAGGCCCCAGGGGGAGCGATTGCCGGGCAAAGGGGTTGATCCTGGGATTATGCAGGAGATCGCCGATATTTTGACTATCCTTGAGCGAACATCATGGAGAAGAACCTGATAGAATATTCTCGCAAACAGGTAAATTACGGAAGCGACACAAATGCGGGGAACAGGGATAAGTAATGTTGCCGGATACCCCGATCAGATCACGACGGGGCCAGGCTTTTCGTCAGCGGGAAAGGGAGAGGCGCGACTATTCCGGGATGAGGTTATGAACCAGCAAGAAGGTACCGGCAAGAGATCATACGCCGATCGTGCGCCCAGGAAGAGATGGGTCAGAAGCAAGGGACTGTCGGTCTTCAGCCCCTTGCTCCGCGTATGCAAGGAATGCGGTGTGCCGCTGGCTATTTCGCAGGACCACGCCTGGGAAGAGCACGGGCGGATCCTGAGCCGGGATACCTCCCAGAGGCTGGTCATTGTAGAGAGGAAGATAATCAACGGTATCCTCGAGAAGATCACCGCTAAACTGGGCAGGGAATACGAGAAGACCTTCATCCACGCGAAGGCCTTCGACGCCAGCCAATACGTGCGCTCCGTAATGGTGGGATGGCGCAAGGTCGCGGCGGGTTATCCCCTCGTGAGGCGCCCCTTTTACGAGCTTCTCTGCGACCGCGCCCGCATACTCGGAATGGCGGACGCCAATGTGGCGCATTACCAGCGGGGCAAAGAGGTGATCATCACCTGTACCCAGTGTTATAACAAGACCTTCTTTGCCGGTGACATACTGGGCGCGGTATATGCGGGCGAGAAAAGGGAGGCGACGATAGATATCGACGATAGCGACGGGGAGATCATTTATACGGTTACCGTACTGGATAACGAGAGGTTTGAGGCCATCGAAAAATACTCCTTCTCGTGGGAAGTGCCCCTACCCGGCTATATTAGCTACAAGCGGTGCAAGAAGTGTGGCGTCCCCTTCTCGGTCAGCTTCTTCTCCTGGGACATCTCCCGGGGGCTGATGGTCGACACGCATAACGGCGAGCCGGTGGCCCTTATCGACGTAGCTGGCATAAATGCCGCATATGCTGAGATAAAAGCCAGAAGCGGGAATTGGGTGGACGATTTCCTTGCCGTTGAGATCAAGGATATGGTGGATGGCATCCTACCCGGCCTGGAGTGGAAAAGGCGCCGGCCCGAAGAGAAGATCCGCGACCTTTTCTTTCTGGCGTACAGAGGCATGGGAAACCCCGTGTTCACCGAACCGACCGATGATGGGATAAGGGCCAGGATAGAGAACCCTTTCAACTATCCCATAGTAGCCGGAATAGCGGCTTCGTTCCTGGCGCGCGACAAGCCGGCGGCCTTCGACTGGGAGAGGGTGATGCCAGGCAGGTTGGAGCTTAACCTGCATTTCCTGTGAGCGCGGAACGGCGGATCACAACGTCAGGCTTCAGGCTGGCTGTTTTCGTAATCCTCCCCCCATTCCTCCTGGAGGAGGTCGAAGACCTCCTTGACCTCGCCGCGGATCTCCTTCTTGCGGTTTTCCTCCTTGAGACGGCGGCGTGTCTTGAATTCCGGGTCGTGGAAGACCTTGTATATGAGTTGTCCGGCATCCTCCCCCTCGAAATCCCCGCTGAGGAACAGGGCCTGCCGGTTCTCCTCGCCGTCTTTATGCCACCTCTCAACCGCGATACCGTAGTAGCGGCAGAGGACGTTCTTGGCCTTGATCAACTCGAACTCTTCTACCCCGAACTCGCATACGAGGTCCTCATCATAAACGAAGCCCTTATCCAGGATGAGCAGGGCAATTTTCTCGGCGAGTTCTTGCGGATCCAAGTCAACACCCCTTTGAATGCGGCTTTACAGACACTATTATATCGGTATCATGGTGCAGAGGATTGAGGCCGAACAAGGAATCGTGATGACATGCGTAGTACAAGAGCGGCATATGCGAAGATCCTGGCGGCCATGGCAGCCCTGTTCCCCGCGGCGGCAGCCTCAGCGGTCGCCTTTACCCGCAGGGCGTTGCCGCACGTCGCGGGAGAACTGAGGCTCCCGGGAATCGCGCAAGAGGTGCGCATCGACTACGACCGCTGGGGTGTACCCCATATACGTGCGCACTCCCTGGACGACGCCCTTTTCGCGCAGGGATTCGTGACCGCGCAGGACCGCATGGTCCAACTCGAGCTCATGCGGCGCATCGGCTGCGGTGAACTGGCAGCGGTCATGGGGAGGAAAGCGCTTGCAATCGATATGTTCATGCGGGATATCGGCCTGCACCGCACGGCATGCAGGATAGAGGGAAACCTCGGTGATGATACCCGGCGTTATCTCGAAGATTATTCGTCGGGTGTCAACGCGTACCTGTGCAGCAGGGGCAAGACTTTGCCCCTCGAGGTCATCATGCTGGCCGCAGGGAGGCCGAGGCCATGGACGATTGTGGACGGCCTGGTGTGCCTGCTCTTCTTCGCTTGGACCATGGATGCCACCTGGACGGCGGACCTCATGCGGGGACGCCTCATCCGGGCACTGGGAAGGGAGCGGGCCGAGGTGCTCCTGCCCGCAAGCGGGCCCGGCGTCGTTCCGGTGGTGGACCACGATGGTGAAAGGCAACAGCATCGCGTGGAGCCCGCGCTGGATTGCGAAGTGGAATTCATGGCATTCGACGAAGACAATCCGTCCTGGATGGTGAAGAATATGTGCGTGCACGCCCAGGGCTCGAACAACTGGGTCGTTGGCGGTTCGCGTACTACTACCGGCAAGCCGCTTCTCTGCAACGATCCCCACGTCCAGCACACCATTCCCACCCTGTTCTACCTGTGTCATGTGCGCAGCGACGATCCCCAGTGCGATTTTATCGGGGCATCGTTTCCCGGCATACCGGGAGTGCTCATGGGAAGGAACGGGCACATAGCCTGGGGAGCCACCAGCCTCTGCCCCGATGTCGTAGACCTGTTCATCGAAACCTTTGCAGACGGTGACAGCCAGAGGTACAAGGCCGGAGACGGGTGGATGGAAGCGGATCACCACGAGGAAACGATAAGGGTCTTTCCGGGTCGCAAAGTAAAGCGGAAGGTGGTCTCGACCCGCCACGGACCACTTATCGCCAGGCACGGCGACAAGGGACTGTCCCTCAAATGGGCGGGGCATGAAGCTGAGAACGACTCCGCCGGGTGCTTCGTACATATAGCCATGGCCACGAACTGGAAGGAGTTCAATAGCGGCCTCGAGAGGTATTGCGGGCCGGCCGTGAATATGGTCTATGCGGACGAGGTCGGCAACATAGGTTATACGGCCGCTGGACGCATACCCATACGCGAAGGGCATGACGGTTCCGTACCGCTTCCCGGCGAGGACCAGCGATACGATTGGAGAGGATACATCCCCGCCGCCGAGCTTCCGCGCGTAATCAACCCGGAGAGGGGATGGATCGCCACCGCCAACAACCAGGTTGTGGGAGGGGGTTATCCCTATTTCATCACCTCCATGTGGGAGCCCTCCTGCCGCTGGAACCGTATAGCCGAGCTGCTCGAGGAGAGGGAGAGGCACGGGCCGCATCATATGCGCGAGATGCAGGGAGATGTCTTCACGTTCCACGGCAGCGTCCTGCGGCGCGAGATCTTACGGGCCCGTGAGAACTGGAATGGCGCGAGCGCTCAAGCGGAGAAAGCCGTGGATATTCTCGCGCAATGGGATTGCCGCGCTACCTCGCAGAGCGTCGCGCAATCAGTATATTTCTTTACCTGGCGGGTACTCACCGAGCGGCTCCTGCGCCATCGCCTTGGGCATCGGATGTATTTCGAGTACACGACCTCCTTCTTCAACATCAACCATGCGGTGGAGAGTATACTATCGGGACGCCTCGCGGAATGGCTTCCTCCCTCAGCCGAAGATTTCGACGCACTACTCCTGCAGTGTCTGGAGGAGGCCGTAATGAGACTGCAGGTCAGATTCGGTACCGCGGCCATGGAGGAGTGGAGCTGGGGTAGGTTGCACAGCCTGGAGATACCCCATTTCCTGGCCGGGATCAGGCCCCTGGGCCGGCTGCTGAACCTGGGGCCGTCGGCGCTGGGTGGAGATGGAGAGACGGTAAACAGCGCTTTCAGCGAGGGAGACCCCACCATACAGGTACTGGCACGTTCGGCCCTGGGCGGCGCATGCGACGTCCCCTTCCTTCCCCGCTTCCACTCAGATCGTGTCTATGCGGGACCGGTGTTCAGGATGATAGTGGACTTGTCCGCGCAGGGAAGGTCGCTATGGTGCCTGGATACGGGTCAATGCGCGAACCCGCTGAGCCCCTTCTATCGCAACTTCTTCACCGCGTGGAAAGAGATCGACTATGCCACCATGGCCTTCAGGGAGGACGAAGTGCGGGAGTATACGCGCAGCACCCTTTGGCTTGAGCCAGGGTCCTGACGCATGCGTTACGACCCGCCCCACTGCTTCATGGGCGTTATGGCGAGGTAATGGGAAGCGGGGTCGGGCCTTGGCATCCCGTCTCATGCCCTCGCGCAAAGAAGAAGCACCGACAAGACGGACCGCGAGACCCGACCCACCCTACGGGGAAGAGGTCGAATTGCGAGGTACTGGTGCGGTCGAAGATCATAGCGCAAGGTCTCAGCGGTGGGTCGAGAGGTTGGTGATAAAAGACCTGCTGCCGGTCTCCTCTTTCAGATATTCGTCGAATTCGTCCTCGCTGACGTCGATGCCTGAATGCAGAAAGAGGGTATAGAGGTAGAAGCTCATGTAGGTCCATTCCCGCTGCAGGTCTTCCATGGCCTTGTCCCGCTTGCTCTTGATCGGTATGAGACGTTCTCCCTCGTAATCCAGCTCGTTTATCTTTCTTCTCAGGTCCCTGCAGGTTCGGATGGCGTCGCGCGTCTCGTATTCAAGATCCATCTTGCTCATATTGTTGATATTACGTATCCATGGTGGGATGACCTCGGATGCCTGACCGTGTTTGTGGAGGTTGTAATAGGAGGCCAGTTTTTTCAGGACTTCCTCGGGGACTTCACGCATATCATGCCCTCCTACACGCTCTTATCTACCTTGAGATGGGACGGGTCCAGGGTAAGGATCTTTCGGGCAAGGTCGGGATAGCGGGCTATGAATAGCAGTTCGTCCTCGACCAGTGGTTTCTGCGTCGTAACGTTCGCATACCTCACGAGCTCCAGGATATCCCTGGCCTCCACCTCGCTCTGGAACTCCACCTCGAGTTTTTCGTAGACGTTGCGGAACCCCTTGATGCCCGAATACTCGCCCAGTGTGATGTTGCGCCCCGTCTCGATCACCTCCGGCTCCCCACGGCCGAGTTCCTCATAATCGTATAGCTCGTAGTTGCGCCTGCTCTTGAGGGCTCCGTCGGCGTGGATGCCGGATTCGTGCGCGAATGCATTGTCGCCGACACCGGGTTGATTAACGGGTATGGGTACGGCAAATGCATAGGAAGCATACTTGGCGGTCTTCCAAGCAGCCATGAGGTTGATGGAATCGTCCAGGACCTCCTCGCCGTCGAAAAGGGTCGACTTCTTTATGGCCAGGATTGTGGAGACGAGGTCGGCGTTGCCGGCCCTTTCACCCATGCCGTTGATGGTGGTGTTTATATAGGCGTTTACGCCCCCGTCCAGCGCCCCTTTTGCGCCGGCGACGGAATCTCCGATGGACATTCCGAGATCGTTATGGAAGTGCAGTTCGATGTCCATAGCGGTCTCTTCCGCCAGGTTCCTGATGCGATCATAGACGGTGAAGGGATCGTTGTAACCCAGGGTGTCGCAGTAGCGCAGGCGGGCCGCCCCATGTTCCTTGGCCGCCAGGGTGAACGCGATGAGGTGTTCGTCGGAGGTGCGGGAGGCATCCTCCGCGTTGACCCCGATATCCTCGAAGCCGAGCTCCCTGGCTACCTGCAGTGCCTCTACCATCAGGTTAATCACGTCCGCGAACCTGTAGCGGCCGTTCCATTTGCCCTGTATCATCTGGTCGGACGTAGAGATGGAGATATTGATGTATTTGAGCTTCGGCACCAGTTCCCGCGCCAGCCTGACATCGCTGGCTACGGCACGCACCCAACCGGACAGGCGCGTGTGATGGATGGCCCCTCTCTCCACTAGTTCCAGGTTGGCCTGGAGGTAATTACGCTCGTGACGGGTGGTGGGAAAACCGAATTCGCTCTGCCAGATGCCCATCTCGTCCAGGAGCATATTGAGCATGGTCTTTTCCAGCTTGGCCAGCCCGAGGCGTGAAGTCTGTACGCCGTCACGGTTGGTCACGTCTACGATATATATGCGCTTGCGGCCATCGCCGCCGCCGCTGTTCGCTGCATCACCCGTGTGAGCCGACATCTATAGCCTCCCGCTACGCCTGTCGTGTATGTCCAGGTCCTTCACGGCAGTATAAAGTATATCAAAGAGGTCCTTTATCTGCTCTCTCTCCAGGCAGGAGAAAGCTATGCGTATGTCCCTTTCGCCGATGGCGATGATGCCCACGCCGTAGGCATCCAGCAGGTGTCTGCGCAGGCGTTCCGCGTCGGTATGCAGCAGCTCCAGACACATGAAATAGCCGGCATTGAAGGGGTAAGGGCGGAAAGCTTCGGCATATACCGGTTCCTCTAGCACGCTCTTGAGTTCCGCGTACCGCTCCTTGAGCAGCAGGAATTTTTCACCCTTCTCTTCCTCGTAACCGGCCGACCTCATGGCGTGGATGAGCAGGGACTGTGACGGCGTTGAGCTCTTGGAGATGGTTCCGCGTATCAGCCCACCGGTTTTCCTCTCCAGGGCGTTGTATACAGCATCGCGGTCCCCCTGCATGGCCAGGGAAAAGGTGATGAAGCCCAGGCGGAAGCCCCATACGTAGTCCTCTTTCGTGGGCCCATCAACTTTGATGGCGGTGAGGCGAGGGTGCGCATCTGCGATGAGGGAGAAGAGGGATTCCCTGTACACCCCCTCGTCGTAGAAGAGGCCGGTGTAGGCGTCATCTACGCAGGCAACGATATTGGCCCCGGCTTCAGCCGCGTCAACGAGCGCCTCCGCCATGGCCGATGCTTCCTCGGGGTATGGGGAGTAGCCGGTCGGGTTATTGGGGAAGTTCAGGAGCACCAGGACCTTGCGGCGGTCCTTGTTGGAGAGCAGGGCGGCACGGAAAGAGAGGGCGTCAAGACCACCCTCGGGCGTAAAAAACGGATACATGCGTATATCTGCGCCCCGGCGAGTCCCGAAGATCATGCGGTAGTTTCCCCACATCTTGTCTGGCAGCAGCAGGATGTCGCCGGCGTCGCAGAACATATCGGCATATATGCTCAATCCATGGGTCAGCCCGTTTGTGACGATAGGCAGGGAGAAGCTCTTTTCCGCAAGGCCGGGGTTCAGCTTCAACTGGTGCTCGCGCCAGATGTGCCTCAGGTCAACCAGACCGGTGGTAGGGGCATAAGGGAAGGTCTCCTCGGGCTTGAGATATTTTATATACTTGCGCAGGCTGCGCAGGTAGAGCGGTTTACCCTTCAGGGTGGCGATGCCGATGGTGGCATTATAGCGATATGCCGACTTCTTGGCTTCCGCGGTCTGAGTGAGTATTCCCCGCGGGAAGAACAACTCGCGTCCCAGGGCCGAGAGCGCATCGTATACCATGGGCGCATGGGCTCTCAACGTCTCGTTGAGCTCTATTGCCAGCGGGTCGATGGTATGACCTCCTTTTGTGGTACGTCCCCGGTGCGATAATCTGCGGGCTGAAATGAAGCGGTTTCACGCCGCGATTTTCATCAATTATATAGGAAGGAGGTGACCGCGTATATAATGCCTGGGCTCGTACGATGCACTCTCTCGCCACGGCGGGATGGCACTGGCGCAAGCCCAGAGACGGAGAACGTCGTTATCCCTCGCCCAGCTGTATAGTAAGTCACCGTTTACTAGAGTCCACCCGCGGAAAGCCGCCGGAGCACCGTCTCAGGCAGCCATGGTTCAGGGCTTTCCCAGCCTTATCTTGGCGATCTCCCAGGCATAATCGTACAGGTGCATGCCCTTGGAAAGGGCAAGAGTCTCTCCGGGAGCCACCCCGATCTCATCAGCCATGTATTCCTTGAGCAGCTGTATACCCGCCAGGTTGCTGGGGAAACCCGCCCAGAGGTCCCAGGAGCGGAAGTAGACGACGAAATGCAACTTGCCCTCCTCGGGATAGATACGCGTATCTATCTGGCGCAGGCAGGGAGGGTCCTCGAGGTAGATGGCATCTGCATCGCACACCGCCATGCAGGCCTGGTTGGTGCCGAACCCCTCCTCCCGGTACATGCGGATGACCTCCTGGATCTGCTTTTCCAGGTACATACCATATGTGTAATCTTCGTTATCCGCTTTGGAACAGGAAGAGCACAGTTTCTCGAGGTATTCCTGTACATAATCCATGTCGGTAGGCGGAGGGAGGCCGATACCCGGGGGGATATCGGGGATAAGGGGGCGCGTCTCCGGGTACGCCACTTTGACCACTACGAAATCGTACTCCATACGGCGGTTGCCCTTGAAGCTGCCCCGGTCGATGCGATACTCATGCCCTTTCTCAAAGATGTTGTAGACGCACTGGAACCAGGCGTCCGGCAGATCCCTTGCCTCTAAAAAGGTGATGTCCATATCCGTCTCGAGTCCCCCTTGTCATCAGAAACGTTATTCAACGCCACATCCATTTAATCCTGCGTTCATTCATATTACCACCGTGCAGTGACGTGAGAGGTGGCGTGAAAGGCCGCCCCATGGGCGGTTCAAGCTCGGGCTTGACTTTTACCGTTCCCATCATTATTCACGCACACTTCTCGCATGAGAACCGGTAGAATTAATGGGCAGGACACTGCTGCAGCCGGGACCTGTTCGTAAGGAAGGAGACGATGGCCGCAATGAGCGATAAGCCGATCGTGGGTGGATGCGACGTGGGATCGACTACCGGGAAGGCCCTGCTCATGAGGGACGGAGAGGTGCTGGGGTATTCCATCATCCCCTGTGCCGTACGCCCCGAGATAACCGCGAAAATGGCCCTGGAACAGGCTTTTTACGCTGCGGGTATTTCCGCCTCTGAGGAGCTGGCATATATCGTGGGTACCGGATACGGGAGGGTCCGCATTCCCTTCGCCTCGGAGAACGTGTCCGAGATAACCTGCCACGGGCTCGGGGCCTTCCACCTCAACCCCTCGGATCGCACCCTCATCGACATCGGCGGGCAGGACTGCAAGGTCATCAAGATAAGCCCCCAGGGGAAGGTGATCGATTTCGCCATGAACGACAAGTGCGCCGCTGGTACGGGCAGGTTCTTCGAGGCCATGGCGCGCGTGCTGGAGATATCGCTGGAGGAGCTTTCCGAGCTGTCGCTGCGCTCTCACAGCCCGGCCCAGATCACCAGCCAGTGCAGCGTTTTCGCGGAATCCGAGGTGATCACCCTGCTCAATGAGGGTGCTGATGTCTCGGACATCGCTGCCGGGATTAACGAGGCAATAGCCGCGCGTCTGAGCTCCATGGTCCGTAAAGTCGGATTGGAGGAGGAGATAACCGTCTCCGGGGGATGTGCCAAGAACGGCGGGCTTATCGCCGCGCTGGAGCAGAAACTGGGAGTTCAGGTCAAGGCCCTGGGAATGGATCCCCAGGTCATAGGAGCCCTGGGAGCCGCTCTTATCGCAGGCCGCAGAGCCTTGCATGATGCAGGCGGGGCATGAGAAGGCGATTTTAATCCGGACTTTACTCACCGTTACCTGCGGGTGAAAATATAAGGTGTAGCGGGAAGCGGATTCCGACTCGAGGTGCGGGATATGAAAGAAGAAGAGCGGCCGGTGGGAGAAGAACGCTATCTGGAGAAGATAAAGGAGCTGGATCTGATCTGGCGTATCAACGAGCAGATCATGTCCTTCGAGAGCTTGGATTCGCTGCTCGGCAGCATCCTCGAGGGAGCCTTGGAGATTATGGAGGCGACATCGGGCTCGATCATGCTAATCGAACCACCCGGGAGCGACAAGCTGGTGATAAAAGCTGCGCAGGGATTGCGGAAAGAGGTCGTCAACAAAGCAAGCTGTAAAGTAGGGGAGGGCATAGCCGGCCTGGTAGCGGAGCGGCGTGAGGGGATGCTGCTCCTGGATGACCTCATGGATTCCCGCCTGCGCACGCGGCGCAAGGTGACGGATGCCCTGAGCGTCCCCATAGTCGAAGAAGGTGAACTCCTGGGAGTCCTCAACCTCAACACCAAGAGGGACAAGGCTTTCGGGGAATTAGATCTCTTCATCCTCAACACCCTCATCAAGCAGGTGGCCTCCGCCATCGTCCGGGGCAATCGCCTGGAGGAAATTCGCCTGCGCCTGCTGGAACTGGAAGGGGAGGAGAAAACGACCCTGGAGGATATGCGCAGGCTCACCGCCGAGCTCGACGACAAGCGGCGATATTATCAGAGGCTGCGCCAGCAGCTCGACAAGCTCTACCGGGACCTGGCGTCCCTTACGGGACCGGTGGCCTGAACGGAATCCCGCCGGAGCAGGCCCCTTGATCACGAACACGCACCTACCGGCTTTCGCGACATGCTACAATCAACGGCTGGAGGGGTAGGGGGTGTTTACGCATGTGGATGAATCGGCTGGAGTGTCACTGGCTGGACGGGTGGGGTGGAGAAACGGCGATGCCGGGGGGAGAATGATAGCGCGGAGACGAAACGCATATGGGGTGAACGACGTGAGGGCATACACCGTCTGATAGAGCCGTTTCATCGCGAGAAAGGGAGAGGATGAAAGAAGACAGCCGTTACCTGTTGGCCCTGTATACAAGCCCGCGACGCAAGGGGAACACGGCGCTTCTCCTGGATGCCCTGGTAGCAGGGGCGGGCGAGGCCGCATACGGGGCGGAGAGCTTCTATACGGCCGAGATGGATATACGGCCCTGCAGGGCCTGCAACCATTGTTTCAAGGAGGGCGCGTGCATACAGCAGGATGACATGCAGATCATCTACCCCCATCTCAGCAAGGCAGGCGCCGTGGCCATGGCCGCCCCGATATTCTCCATGAACATCTGCGCCCAGGCCAAGGCGCTCATCGACCGCTGCCAGAGGCAATGGTCCATCCGCTACGTGCTGGAGAAGAGCCCGGTGGAGCCGGGGTTCGCGGCTGAGCGCAAGGGTTTCTTCATCTCGTGCTGCGGGAGAGACAAGCCCGATACCTTCACGTGCACCCGGCCCACCCTGGCGTACTTTTTTCATATCATCCAGGTAAAAAACTGGGAGACCCTGGCCTTCGCTGGGGTGGATGAAGCGGGCGACATCCTCGCGGTGGAGGGGGCGGTAGGGAGGGCGAGGGAACTGGGAAGGTCTCTGGGCTGAGGCGTGCCGGAGATGCCGGAGCGAGACACCGCGATAATGCGAGGCGGAAAGCAGGCGCTTTACATATCCGGCGCGAGAGGTGCTCGCAGCATGAATGGAGAGCGGAGAACCCACAGCCAGGCGGCATACTCGGCGTCTGCCGCCGTGTACAATGCGCTGGTAGGGTACTATGCTTTCGACCATTGGAGGGAGAACCTCGAGCGGCTGGAACGGAGATACCATCTGGATACGAGTTGTGTCGTCGATGCGGCCTGTGGCACCGGGCTGGCGGCGATGTACCTTGCAGGCAGGGGCGCGGAGGTATTCGCGTCCGACCTTTCTCCTCATATGCTCAAGGAGGCGGCAGGGGCATGCAAAGGAGGAAGGGTGAGATTCCAGAGGCAAGATATGCGCTACCTCTATCCACCCAGGCGGGTCACCATGCTCAACTGTGCCACTGATGCCATGAACCATCTTATGCGCGAAGCCGATATCAGGCGCGCGCTTTCTTCATTCCATGCGGCACTGATTCCGGGAGGATACGCGGTGTTCGATATGAATACATCCTGGCAGTTGCGCGAGGGCGGCGACAACGCGCCATGGGATTTCCAGGCTTGCGGCAGGCGTATGCGCTGGCTCAGCTGTTGGGATGAGGGCAGGGGGATCTCCACCTTGACCCTGGTGTTCCGGGATGGTAGAGGGGATGGAGAGGACATCGTGGAAACGCACCGCGAAAGGGCTTACGATACCGGATGGGTAGTGGAGGAACTGGCCAGGTCCGGATTCAGCCATACGGATGTGTTGGATGCGGCGGGGTTGGGGAAGGTAAGCGATCGTACACGGCGGCTGCTGTTCGTAGCTCGCGCTTGATATATAGGGCGGCGAGCGGTGAATCCTTTCCTCACGGGAATGGTATTTATTGTCCCTTAATTCAATGGGCTATAATCAAATCGCACGACATGGCAGCAAGGTCTGAAGATCGTGACGGCCAGGCGGGTCTCCCGCCCAGAATTTCGACGGCCACGATGGAGAGTACAGATCCAGCACGACGCCCGGGAAGCGGTAAGACCCGATATAGATGCGATCATCCCAGGCCGAAGCGGGGCTGGTACAGGAGAGTGAAAAGGGGGTAGGACATGGCTGTGATGAACGGTGGTGAGGTCCTGGTTCGGGCTCTGCTCAAAGAGGGTGTAAAGTGGGTTTTCGGGGTACCGGGGGGACAGCTGTGTACCTTTACCGACGCGATCGCGCGGGTGGGCGTGCCCAACGGATTGGATTTTATCATGACCCACCATGAAGCGGTTGCCGCGCACATGGCCGACGGCGTCTCCCGCACCTCGGACATGGTGGGCGTTTGCGCTGGAACGGTAGGACCGGGAGGGGCGAATCTGGTGACCGGCGCATATGTCGCCTATAACGACAGTATTCCCATGGTGATAATCACCCCCCAGATCCATTCCAACCGTTCCTATCCGTTCAAAGGATCGGGCCAGCAGCTGGATCAGATACACCTTTTCCAGCCCATCACCAAATGGAACGCGCTGGTGAACCGCTGGGATCGTATCCCGGAGATGGTACAGTGGGCCTTTCGCGAGGCGACCACGGGCAGGCCTGGTCCCGTCCACCTCGATATCAACGTGGACGTACTCTTCGCCAACGGCGAGATCGACGAAGCAGCGTTCCTGCCGCCACAGCGCTATCGCGCGACCATCCTGCCCTGGGGAGACCCGCAAGCAGTGGAGAAAGCGGTGGAGATGCTGCTGGCAGCCGAGAGGCCTCTCATCCACGCCGGGGGAGGCGTCATGCGTTCCAAAGCCTGGGATGAAGTGAGAGAACTTGCGGAATACCTGCAGATACCCGTCACGACCAGCGTGTCCGGAAGAGGGACGCTGCCCGAGGATCACCCCCTGCTATTTCTCCCCAAGGGCATGGGGGCGATCATGGCGGAATCGACATCCGATGTAGTGCTCAACGTGGGCTGTACGATGTCGGAATACGATTTCTGGGGCAAGCCCAACATGTGGGGAGATCCCACGCAGCAGAAGTTCATATACGTGGATTTGGATCCCGAGAACATCGGCCTCAACCGCCAGTTCGACCTGGGAATCGTAGGCGATGCCAGAAACGTGCTGCGCCAGATAATAGACGTAGTGAAAAAGGAGACCAGCCCGGTGGCGGAAAGGGAGTTCATCGCGGCATACCGTGATATGGAGGAACAGGCTCTGGCGGCCTACGAGGAGATGGCCAAATCGGACGCCAAGCCGATACATCCCATGCGGTTGATCTCCGAGTCGGTGGAGTACCTGGCCCGCGACGGGATCATGATCATGGACGGTGGGAATACATGCCTGTGGGTGAATATCGCGGGCAGGGTATATCAGCCGCGCTCCTATCTATGGGCCGAGGGCACGGGTCAACTGGGTGTTGGCCTGGGCTTTGCCATGGGGGCCAAGATGGCAAACCCGGAACGGCCGGTTTATATTCTCCACGGTGACGGCTCTTTCATACTGAACTGCCAGGATATCGAGACGGCGGTCAGGCTCAAGCTCCCCATAATCGATATCGTCAACAACGACAGCGCGTGGGGCATGATCAAGGGCGCTCAGCATGCAGCGTTCGGCCAGAGATACTGCGGTGTGGATTTCGGCGAGATACGCATCGACAAGCTTGCGGAGTCGATGGGTGCGAGGGGCATCAGGGTGGAGAGCCCGGAGGAGATCCGCCCCGCG
The DNA here is from genome assembly GCA_003598015.1 of Actinomycetota bacterium. GTDB lineage: Bacteria > Actinomycetota > Geothermincolia > Geothermincolales > RBG-13-55-18 > SURF-21. Next base: position 76,078 of record QZKE01000065.1, read on the forward strand.
CTGGAGGAGGCTGCAGCATCGGATCGCATCACGGTCATCGACGCTGTGGTGGACAGCGAGGCAAACCTGGACGTGCCGGTCCTCTTCGAGATGATCATCAACCTGTGGCTGCAGGGATGCGACGCTCCCTACTGCGAGCTCGAAGAATAATGGTCCTTCCGGCCCGGGCCCGGGGGTAATGGTTCTTCCGGCCCGGGCCCGGGGGTAACGGTCCTTCCGGCCCGGGCCCGGGGGTAACGGTCCTCGCTCCGCACTCGCAGTGCAGCATATCCAGAGCAAATCCTTCTTGCGTATATACTGCTCGCCGATGTCGCTTCGGACCGACCCCCGGTTCCCGGGCGGGGTTTTCTATACAGGCTATGCCCGGGCGCGGCCTTGCTTTCTCTCGGTTTGCAACACCCGGTTCGTTTCTTCCTTTAGCTGCC
>QZKE01000068.1 GCA_003598015.1 Actinomycetota bacterium
GACGTAGTTGTTGACGCGGTAGGAGGCGCGGGAGGCGGCGGGTATCACCACCCCCTGCAGCTCCGGGATGACCTGCTCCCCCGCATCCGTCTGGAACTTGATGTTCACGTGCACGGGCGCGGCCCCGGGGTTCTGCACCAGCACGTAGGTCTCCATGCCCCCGTCGGTGGAGCCCTCGGCCAGGTACCAGGTGACCGGGGTCAGGAGCTCCTTGCGGAACACCTGGTAGCCGCTGGTGGTGGTCCCGTCGACGAGGTTGGATGCGTTGGAGGCGAAGGATATGAAACTCCCGTCGCCGTTGATGGAGGGAAGGGCGCTGGTTCCTCCCGTCGCGCCCGAGGCCGATACCGAGCACAGCCTTACCTCACCCCCTGACATATCCTTACGGAAAACCTGGCTGCCGCTGGTGGTCGCGCCGTCTATGAGATTGGTGGATTGGGATCCGAAGGCCACGTATCTGCCATCGTGGCTTAGAGAGCAGAACTGGCTCACGTTATTGCCGGCGACCCCGGCCGCGGAGACGGAGCATAGCCTCGTCTCGCCCGTGATCATGTCCTTGCGGAATATCTGCTGGAAGGTGGTGGTCATGCCGTCGATGAGGTTGGTGGCCCCGGAGTGGAAGGCGACGTACCTGCCGTCCTGGCTGATGCAGGGGTTGTCGCTTCCCCCGCCGCTTCCCACCATCCCGGAGGTGGAGGTGGAGCAGATCTCGAGCCCGCCCGCGACCAGGTCCTTGCGGTATACATGGATGCCGTTTATGGTGGTCCCGTCGATGAGATTGGTGGATTGGGAGCCGAAAGCCACATACCTGCCGTCCCCGCTGATGCTGGGATTGAAACTGAAGTTGCTTCCCACTGCTCCGCCGGTCGAGATGGGGACCAGCCTCACCTCCCCGCTCAGCATGTCCTTGCGGAAGACCTGGATGCCGGCGGTGGTGGTGCCGTCGACGAGGTTGGTGGAACTGGAGAGGAAGGCGACGTAGCGGCCGTCGGCGCTGATCGAGGGCGTGTCGCTGTAGTAGTTGCCGATGACGCCGGAGGCGGAGATGGAGCAGAGCCTTACCTCGCCGGTCACGACGTCCTTGCGGAATATCTGCTGAGTGCCGGTGGTAATGCCGTCGATGAGGTTGGTGGCCTGGGAGCTGAAGGCGACGTACCTCCCGTCGTCGCTGAGGGAGGGATAACGGCTGGTGTTATTTCCCTTCACCCCCGAGGCGGAGGAGGAGCACAACACGGTCTTGTTACTTTCCATGTTCTTGTAGAAAACGTTTTCGCCGCTGGTCGTGGTGCCGTCGATGAGGTTGGTGGCGTCGGAATCGAAGGCAACCCCGCTGCCGCTGGCGCTGATGGAATTCCAGTCGCTGTTACTGTTTCCCGTAACGCCCGAGGCGGACCCGGAACAGAGAAGCACCTCGTTTACGCCGGCCAAGGCCCGCCGGGGCGCGCCCGCCAGGGACGTAAGCGCGAGTAACGCGCCGAACAGGACAACAACCATCACTTTCAAGAACCTGCTGATATGCATCCCTGAAACTCCCTTCTGATGGCAGGCGGCCTGCCGCCTGGCATGTGTGTATGCGCGGAAGGGTTTCCGGCACTTCTTATATACCCCGTTTGGAGCCCTGTTACTCCGTGAGCCCGGCCGTCCTCCCTGCAGCGTAATCCCCATACGGAAAATCTCCATGTCGCTGGTTTGTCCCCATGGAGCGTAGAAAAATCGTTTTCTTCGGGTATAATGTATAGGATGATGGGAGGAGATACTTAAGGAGGTAGCATCGATGGCCAGTGAAAAAGAGGAATTGTTAGATCAGGAGATAGCGGCCTACGAAGACGAGCTCGCGGTCGTGGCAAGTAAACTGCAGGAGCTCGCCGGGGTCGACTGCTCCTTTGGGGCTTGCGTATTCGACCCGGAGATGGAAGACGTCGAGGCGAAGCTGGCCGATCTGGAGAAGAGGAAGAAGGTCCTGGCCGAGGTCAAGGACTCCCTCGAGAAGTGCGATATAGACTGAGCAAAAACTACGCAATACCAGGGGCTCCCGAAGGGGAGCCCTTTTCCGTTGGCTTGCATAACAAGCCCCGGGCGCAGTCTATATGAAAAACCCTGCCCGAGAACTATAGGGTCGGTCTGGGTGTTATGTAATGGGAAGTGATGGTGCGGACATCGAAGAAGAAGGCAAAGGAGAGAACCGGGTGTTTCAAAGCGTAGAGGGGTAGTAAGATCACATCCGGGCATAGCATATATAAAAAACCCTGCCCGGGATCGACTGGGTCGGTCGGAGCGGAGTGAATGCGCCATATGGAGGCTCCAGTCCGGATAAGCACCCACCAGCCCGAGAACTATGGGGTCGGTCGCAGCGGGTAAACGAGAGTAGGCAGCGATTCATGCGTATACCCCTATAATGGATGTGAGGATCACGTCCGGGCGTAGACCTAACTATAAAAAGAACCCCAGCCCGGGGAACTACCAGGTCGGTTGAGCGAAGCGTTTTAGCGTAGCGAAACCGTTACCTGGAGGCCCCGGGCCGAAAAGCACCTACTCCACCGCGAAAAACTTGTCTTCGGGGGCGCCGCAGATGGGACACTTCTCGGGGATGACGTCATCGGCGACGTAGCCGCAAACGCTGCAGACGTAATAATCGGGGACCTTGTCAGCCACCATGTGCTGCAGGGCGCCCTCGTAGAGCTTGGCGTGCCTCTCCTCCACGTCGCGGGCGTAGGCGAACATGCCGGCGGCTGCCTTGTCGTCTTCCGCCTCGGCGTCGGCGATGAATGTGTCGTAGCCTACCGCCGCGATCTTCTGCTCCGATGCGAGGGCCTCCTCCAGGTTGGTCTCCGTACCCTTTATTTCGCGCAGTAATCTCAGATTGTTGTAAGCGTGCACGGACTCGGATTCCGCAACCGCCCGGAACAGCCTGGCTACACCCCCGTATTCCTCCTCCTCCGCCTTGGCCGCGAAGGCCTTCAGCCTGACCACCGCCTTGGACTCACCGGTATAGGCATCGTGAAGGTTTTTACGTGTCTTCTCCCCCATAACTCCCCCTTTCTCCGGGGTCAGGTCTTGTTTTTTGCATACCACGGTATCCAACATATCATGATACACTCCACATTTATTCATCCAAAGGACTTCTCCGAGCATAGGATAAGATGAACGTACTCTGGTATGCAAAAAACAAGACCTGACCCCATGAACGCTCCTCGCCTCGAAGTCCTCCTCGGGTCAACTCCTCTTCCTCACGAAGACGTGGAATTCCCCGTCCTCTTCCTCGATGCCCAGGCACTCGTTGCCCGTCTTTAGACACCAGGCGGGCATATCGCTCTTGATGCCCTTGTCGTCGGCGACCACCTCCAGGACCTCACCTTCCGCCAGCTCCTTCATCTCCCGGGCGGTCTTCACGATGGGCATGGGACAATACAGGCCTACGCAATCGAGCTTCCTGTCAGCCTTCATGACCGAACCTCCTTATCCCGCGTGACCGGTTTCTCGAGTCTCAGGAACCCGTTTCTCCTTCCCTTACCCCGTGCGCGGAGATTCAAGACTTTCTGCCGGTCTTAAATAAACAGATTGATCCTGGATCCCGACGCCTTCTCGACGTAGGTGGCGGCACCTACGAAGTCGTCCACCTCGGGGATGAAATCGTCTTCGCTCAGCCCCATGAGGGCCATGGAGGTCGTGCAGGCGAGAAAGCGTACACCCAGTTCCTTGGCCATGGGGATCATCTCCTCCAGGGAGGGCATGCGGTATTCCTTCATCAGTTTCTTCATGGCGGCCTTGCCGCCACCCAGCATGTTCAAGCGCGACAGTTTAAGGCGCCTCGCGCCTCCCCTGTTCATCAGGCCCATCATCTTCTGCAGGGCCTTCCTGTCCCCCTCCGCGGCCTTTTCCCTGGTGATCACGTTCAAACCCCAGAAAGTGAAGAACAGGGTCACCTCCATGCCCATGGAGGCGGCCGTGGTGGCGATGTTGAACGCGGCAAGCGCGCGGTCGAGTTCTCCGCTGAAGACCACGATGGTCGCCTTTTCGGCTTCATCACTCATTGCCGCACCTCCTCACTATCCTGCGTGACAGGTCTTTGGTTTCATGAATCCGTTTCCTCCGCCGCTATCCTCTGCATGGAGGTTGAAGACCTGTCAGCGGTCACATTCACGTCTTCCCATCTCTAGCCCTGCATTGCCTCGCCGCACTCGGGGCAGCTCTCCGTCCCTTCCCTGGCCTTGGCCCCGCAGCTCTCACAGGTGATGATGGTGATGCTGCAGGGCTGGCAGGTGACGGGGAGATCGCTGAGGCACTCGATCTCGGCATCGCAATATGGGCACTTGCACGTATCCGTTTTTTCTTCCATCTCAATTTCCTTTCTTGCTCCTGTAATCCTCGATGGCCAGATGCAGGGCATCGGCCCCGAGGTTCGAACAGTGCATCTTCTGCTTGGGCAGCCCGCCAAGCTCCTTGGCTACGTCATCGCGGGATATCCGCATGGCTTCGTCCACGGTCTTGCCCTTGGCCATCTCGCTCACCATGCTGGAAACGGCGATGGCCGCGCCGCAGCCGAAGGTCTTGAACTTGACGTCCTCCAGCCGCTCGTCCTCGCCGACTTTCACGTAGAAGGTCATCATATCCCCACATACGGGGTTGCCTACCTCCCCCACGCCGTCGGCGTCCTCGATCTCGCCCACGTTACGCGGGTTGGTGAAATGATCCATCACTTCATCGCTGTATTGTGCCATGATCCTTACCCCCTTTCCTTCAAGTACTTGGCATATAATGGTGACATCTGTCGCAGTCTATCCACGATGGGAGGAAAGACCTCCAATACGTAATCCACATCTTCCATGGTGTTCTGAAGGCCGAAGCTGAAGAGAATCGAACCCTGGGCTCTCTCGGCCGGAATCCCGCACGCGGTAAGCACGTGTGAGCCTTTGAGCGCCCGCGAGGTACAGGCGGACCCGCTGGATACCGCCACTCCCCGCTGATCGAGGAAGAGGAGCATCCCCTCGCCCTCGATGAACTCCACCGCGAAGCTGGCGTTCCAGGGCAGGCGCTGCGAGGGATGCCCCGTGAGGTAGAGATGCGCGACCTTTTCGGGCAGGCCGGCGATGAGCGCATCCCGCAGCTCCGCCAGGCGGGCGCTCCTCGCGGCCATGTTCTGCGCCGCCAGCTCCGCGGCTCTGCCCATGCCCACTATGCCGGCTACGTTCTCCGTACCGCCGCGCCTGCCTCCCTCCTGCACCCCGCCGTCCAGCAGGGGTATTACGCGCAGGCCTCTCTTGAGCCAGAGGGCGCCGACGCCCTGGGGGCCGTAGATGAGGTCGCTGGAGAGGGACAGCGCGGAAACGCCGAGCTCTCCCACGTCCAGCGGCACGGTCCCCGCGGCGGCGATCGCATCGGTGTGGAAGGGTACTTCTCTCCCCGCCGCGATACCGGCGGCTTCCTTGACGGGTTGGATGGTGCCGACCTCTCCGTTGGCGGCCATCACCGAGACCAGTACGGTGTCTTCGTCTATGGCCGCGGCCAGTTCATCCAGGTCGATAAGGCCGTATTCATCTACGGGGACCAGCGTGAGCTCGTAACCCTGCTTCTCTAGGGAGCGTGCGGCGTGTAGAACCGAGAAGTGCTCAACGGCCGAGACTACGATGTGCCTGCCCTTGCGCCTCGAGCCGGCGGTTATGCCTTTAACCGCGAGGTTGTTCGCCTCGGTTCCGTTGGAGGTGAAGATGACCTCCTCGGCATTGGCTCCGATCAGGGCGGCGACTTTGTCCCGCGCCTCCTCCACGGCCTCCCTGGCGGAATCCCCCCGGCTGTGCAGGGAGGATGGGTTGCCGTAGCGATCTCCCAGGTAAGGGAGCATGGCCTCCTTCACCTCGGGTGGCAGAGGCGTCGCAGCGTAATTGTCCAGGTAGACTTCCCGCATCCTACTTCACCCCGCTCTCTGATTCCCCTATTGCACCGAGGTCCCGCGCCAGGACCTCCGGCTCGGATGTACGCAGCCGGCAGCTGTCCATTGTGCATACCTCGGCCCATGCTTCTTCTTGTATTCTTCCCACTTCCGCCGAGATCATGGGCACTAATCTGGGTCGGGGAGAAAGTGCCGCCAGCCTCAGGAAAGACCGCGCAGTCTCCTCTGGGCTGCCGGAGATCTTGACCAGCAGCGGCCCGCGCAGATAGAGATTGACCGCCGAGGCGAAAGGGGCGGCCATAATGCCGTATGCCGCCGCCATCCCCGATGCCGTCGAGAGTACTTCGCCGGCACGCCGGCGCCATTCCTCTTCTCCACTGAAGACCCAGTAGAGGAGCATGGCCTCGGCCGCTCGCGACTGGCTGCCCAACTCGGCGGGTTGCGCCTGCAGGCCGGGCAGGATATGCTCCGGGGCGGCGTCCAGAAACAGCGACCTGTTCCCGTCCCAATGATTCTCACTGGAGTGATTCAGCAGGATCTTCGCTTTTTCCAGGTAGGCCGCCTCCCCTGTGTAACCGAATGCGGCGAGGAATGCCAGGGCGGTCTCCACGCCGTCGTCCAGCAGGCCCCAGCGATGGGGCTCTCCGTCGTGGTAATGGGCCATGCCTTCGCCGGACCGGAAGGATTCCGACCATAGGAACTCCAGGGCCGCAAGGGCCAGGGAGAAATGCTCCTCGCGCTGCAGTGCCGTCCCCTCCAGGAGGAAGCTGACTGCGGCCCGCGCCGCCAGGTCCGTATAGACGGTCCTGTCCACGGGGGGAGCGGAGAGTTTTGCTCTATCCCCGGCGTTGAGCGCATAGTATCCCTCATCCGCGTCCTGGCTTCCGAAGAACCTGGAGCGGCCGTCGCTGAGAACGCGAAAGACGTAGGCGGCGGTCTCGCCGGCCGTCCTGCGGAAGATCTCCGCACCGCTCAAGCCATAGGCCTTGAGCAACACGTTTATCAACCCGGCGTTGTCGGCCAGCATCTTCTCGTAATGGGGGACCGACCAGTCCCGGGTCGTGGAATAACGGAAGAAACCCCCTTCCACGTCGTCGAGGAGGTGCCCCCCGATCATGGCCTCCAGGGTGGTACGGGCAAAGACCAGGTACTCCGGGTTCGCTTCGTCGGCGTAGAGGTCGAGGGCGAATGCCAGGGCCTCGGTCTGCGGGAACTTGGGCTCCCTGCCCAGGCCCCCGAAAGGCCGGTCCCAGGCGCGCAGCAGTTGGGCACCTGTTTCCTCTACCATGCCCAGGTCCAGCCCTCCGGCTCTCGGGGTGGGGAACAGCGTCTCCGCGTCCTGCGCGGCTATGTCGATATCGTGTTGGGAGTAGAGCTCCGCCACCCTCTGCAGCGCCGTACGCATCGCCTCGGGCGGGATATACGTGGCGCCGGCCAGAAGCGCGCCACGCGGGTCCAGGAAAGCGGTGGTAGGCCAGCCACCCTGGTTGTAGCGGCGGTTTATGTCGGGGTTGCGGTCGCTGTCGACGCGTACGGGCACGAACCTCCTGTTGATGAGGTCGATGACCGTGTGGTCGGAATACGAGGTCTCGTCCATGACGTGACACCAGTGGCACCACACCGCGGATATGGAGAGCAACACCGCTTTGCCCTCCCGCTCGGCCCGCGCGAATGCCTCCTCCCCCCAGGGCAGCCAGGCGATCTCGTGGGCAAGGTTCGGCCGGGGACTGAAACGGAAACGCGGAGACGGCGACTCTACCGCTCCCTCGCTCTTTTCTTCCTTCATGGCGATCAATCCCTTCCTTCCGAGTTTGCCGGGTTATCCCTCCCGTCCGTCGAATCTTGCCGGGGGAGAAGGGACCCGAAACACCGGTTTTCCTCCTGGGCGAGATCCCAGGTCTTCGCGACCGTATGGCCGGCAGGCGACGTCTTCACGTGGGCCTGATACCTGATGCCAGTCAATTAAATAGGGGCGGAAACTCCGCCCCTCAAGCTTTCTTCCGCACCTAGGTCCCAAACGCGCTCGGCGTTTGTTCCCAAGTACTAGGCCTTTTTGCTCCTGGTCTGCGCCGCTATCTCACTTCCCTTGCGCATCTGCTTCTCCATGGTTACACACGGGTACTTAGAATCGGCGCAATGAGGGCAGCAGAGTCCTCCTTTTTCCTTGCCTTCCTTTTTAGCCATTCCAACCTCCTCGTATCATTCCTTGCCGTCTTTGCTTCTCCCAGCATAATCCGCCCATCATCTCCAGGCCATGATTCAAATCAAACAGGGGGATCCGGGAGCCGCATGGAGAACGCGCATCCTAAATACCGTCGAAATATGCCTGCAAGGCGCTTTTGTCCTTGACCACCAGGTACTTGCCGTCGGTGGTGAGGATCTCCTCCTTTTTAAGACGGCTCATTATACGGGATACCGTCTCCTCCGTGGATCCCACCAGGCCGGCGATGTCGCGATTGGTCAGGGGGGTATCGATGACCAGGCCGCACTTGTCGCTTATGCCGATCTCGCTCGCCATCTTCATGAGGATGCATGCGATGCGCTTTTCCACCTTCTCCCCGGCGATACAGCGATCCTTGTGGTACGCCTGGTCGAGTTTGCGCACCACGAGCCTGATGATGTACAGGGCGAAGAGGGGATCCCTGGAGGCCAGCCACTGCAGGTCGTCCCAGCTCACCCTCCATACTCGCGACGATTCCCGGGCGACCGCGGAGTACGAATATACCCCTTCCTCGTACAGTGCTCCCTCCCCGAATACGTCCCCGGCGTAGAGGAAATCGAGGATATACAGCTTGCCGTCTCCATGGACGATGTTCGCCTCCACCGTGCCTTCCTCCACGAGGTAGAGGTGGGTGGCTTCATCCTGGTCTATGAATATATATTGTTCGCGGTCGACGCTTTCGGGCTTGAACAACTCCTTGGCCTCTTCGCGCAGGCCTTCCTCCAGGTTGTTCAGAAACTCCCGCAGCTTACCGTCATCCATAATCTTCCTCCGCAGGGGCAACGCGGGATGGCTGCTCCTGTCATGCGCGATGCTGCCAGTTGATAGAATTATATAACATAAGAGATATCCTGGCCCGATGGGATTTTGACGCCAGGCCTGCCTGTAATGCTATATTGGATAGGACAGGTGATCTTGGCGCATCTTTGTGAAAGGCTCAGGCATGCTCGAGGACCTCATCCCCCGCAGCGCGGATATGGTCCTGCTCATCACGGGCATGGCCCTGTTCCTCGGATGGGGTGTTGGTAGGCTGGCCCAGAAGATCAAGATCCCCCAGGTCGTGGGGCATATCGTCCTGGGGGTCATCCTGGGGACTTCCGTTCTGGGCGTGCTGAACAGGCAGACCCTCGACAGCCTGGTATTCATCAACTTTCTCGCCCTGGGGTTCATCGGATTCGACATCGGCGGAGAGCTCTCCCTGCGTGGACTGCGCAAGCTGGGCAGGCCGATACTGTGGATCTCCATCCTGGAGGCGCTGGGGGCGTTTCTCCTCGTCACCATCGCGATATACGTATATACGCGCAAGCTCTACCTGGCGCTCATCTTCGGTGCGCTTTCCTCGGCCACCGCTCCCGCCGCGACCGTCGACGTGCTGCGGGAATACCAGGCGTCGGGTCCGCTCACCACCACCCTTTTCGCGGTGGTAGGGATAGACGACGGGCTGGCCATCGCCATCTACGCCTTCGCCGCTTTCTTCGCCAAGATACTGCTGTCGGGGGCGGAGACAGTCAACTACGCCAAGGTCATCCTGCTTCCCTTCGCGGAGATCCTGGGGGCCCTCGCGATGGGTTTCGTCATCGGGCTCCTGCTGCTCCTGCTGGTACGCAAGATAACCTCGCGGGCGACGATACTCATCTTCGTCATCGGCTCCGTCCTGGTCACCACGGGCCTGGCGAATCTCCTCAACCTCTCACTCATCCTGGCCAACATGGCCGTCGGTATGACCATCATCAACCTGCCCCGCTACGGCAGGCCCGACCTTTTCGAGGTGGCGCGCGGCATAACGCCGCCGCTCTTCATCCTCTTCTTCGTCCTGGTGGGAGCGAGGCTGGATATCGCCAAGCTGGCTTCCCTGGGCGTTATAGGCCTGCTCTACGTGATCTTCCGGACCGCCGGCAAGCAATCGGGGACCTATGTGGGGGCGCGTATCGGCAAGGCGCCGAACGCGGTCTCCCGCTACCTGGGATTGTGTCTCTTCTCCCAGGCCGGCGTGGCCATCGGGCTGTCCATCGAGACCGCGCTGGAGTTCGGTGTGCCGGAATTCGGAACGGCGGGATTGGAGCTGGGGGCCATGGCCATTACGGTCATCGCAGCGACCACGCTCATCTTCCAGCTCATCGGCCCCCCCTGCACCCGCTACGCGGTTATCAAGGCGGGCGAGGCACAGGTCGTCAAGAAAAAGTAAGGCCGGGGATGAGTGCAATATTCGACTGGCTGGAGGGGGATTATTGAGTAGAGAGGTTCCCGGAATGGAACAGGACAGAGCGGGGGCGACTTGGAAACAGGTAGTAAAGGGGGTGTTGAAGATGCCCAAGATGCACTTGCTGTCAGGCAGACCGGTTAGGGAGTTTATGAGCTGCAACGTGATCTGCGTACACGAGAACGAGCCCATAGAGGACCTGGTATGGAGATTCCAGCGCTATCGCTACGCCGGCTTCCCGGTGGTCAACGACAAAGGGGAACTCGTCGGCGTGGTCAGGGATTCGGACATCCTGAAGCTGTTCCTTATGACCCGTCCCGACTCCATACTGGCCGAGAAGGCGAAGGACGTCATGCGCGTACCGCCGCAGACGATATCCCCCGATGCCACCGCCCAGGAGGCGGTGGAGAAGATGTTCGATGCCAACGTTCGCCTGCTGGTGGTAGAGGAGAAGAAGCAGATCCTGGGGGTCATCAGCCGCGAGGACCTGGTCTGCGGTATCTTCACCAAGAAGGACGAGGAGAAGTGGCCGCGGGCTTGAGGCCTTTGATGGCCGTCAGAGCGTGTTTACCGAAGTTGAGGGGTCAGGTCTTGTTTTTTGCTACCCCCAGGGGTATGCGTCAATGCTGACATTCTCTCCCACATCTCCCGGTAAAAGACTTCAGGCTCACCTACTCTTACTCTGAAGAATGCGATTAGGGCGCGATATCTTATATTGGACGAAGTCGACTTGCGGTGAGGCCATTTTCATCCACGGTAGTGTCGCGACCGCGCGACATGGACTACTGACCCCGCAGCGGATCATAAGGCACTGAATGCTGGTATCATTCCCCCGCTGGACTGATGACGAACTCCCGGGAGAAGGTGGGGAATAAGACAAGGATGGCAGCCATCGCGAGGCAGGCGAGGCCGCCAGCCAGGAGGGCGTGTCCCACGCCGACCAGGTCCGACAGCCACCCCAGGGCCAGGCCCCCCACCGGAAATATGCCGAGGTACACCATGATCATCAGGCTCATCACCCTCCCCTCCATGTCATGCCGGGAGCGCGCCTGCAGGACCGCCGTGGCTACGGAGTTGAACATCAGGAAGCTCAGACCCGTCCCGAAGGCCATCAGGCAGGACAGCCAGTAGGCCTGCGAGGCCGAGAAGCCCAGGAGAAAGACCGCGAAGGAAAAGGAGGACATCTTCATGATGGTAGAGCCTTCCAGGTAGCGATTGAGGCGGGCCACGACGGGCATCCCGATTACCGCGCCGAGCCCCGTCATCCCCATGAGCAAGCCGTAGCTGCTCTCCCCTTTTCCCAATACGTCCTTACACGCCGCCGGGATGAGGACGATGTAGGAGTAGCCAAAGAAGGAGAACACCCCCACCGTGGCCAGGAGCCTGACCATCCACGGTCTGGAGCGTACGTAGCGGAGGCCCTCCCGGATATGGGCCAGGGTGTTGCCGGCGGCGCGGGGCGGGGGAGGTATCTTAACCCCGGAGAACAGCACCAGGATGATGAAGCAGAGAAAGGTCAGGGCGTTTATATAGAAGGCGGCGGCCACCGACCACAGGAGCACCAGGCCCCCGAGGGTCGGTCCCACGAAACGGGCCAGGTTGAACTGGGCGTTGTTCAGGGCCACCGCGTCCAGGATGGTATCCGTGGAAACCAGGTCGGGGATGGTGGCGACCCAGGAGATCACGAAGAAGGCATAGGCCGTTCCCCCTACGGCCAGGAGGGCGATGATCAAAGGCATGGAGACATGGCCCGTGCCGATCACGAGTCCGACGGACAGGGCGGAAAGCGACATCACCGCCTGGGTCACGACGATCACCCGTTTGCGGTTGAAATAGTCGGCGATGATGCCGGAGAACAGGCCGAGCAGCAGGATGGGCACCCAGTTCACCATGTTGGCCAGGCCTACCCAGACATCCGTGCCCGTGTGCTCCCGCACGAACCACAGCAAGGCGGCAGTCTGCAGCCAGGTCCCGATGCTCGAGATGAAGGCGCCGCCGAGGAAGAAACGGAAATCCCTGAAGTAGAGGGCCGGAAAGATATCCTGTCGCAGGCGGGACGGGGTCCCCGTTTCCGGCGTCACAGAGCCGTTATCGCCGCCGTTGTCTCCCGCCAATCGGCCTCCTTCCAGCTAAGTCGAGCCTCGGGACATGACCAGGTATAAGGCCTTGTTGTTCGAGTAATATGACTGCCGATAGAGCTTATCCCCTCTAATATTAACCGCATATGGATGGTTGCCAATAGGGTTAAGTCTTGAGCCGGGCCCGACAGCGAGCCTGCCACCGAGGCTTGACGAATGGTTGGGTGGTTGGGGGTCATGGTTGGGGGTCAGGTCTTTCATTTTGCATACTCGGGTACTACTATCTATCAAATGACAAGGCCAAGTGCGTAGTGGTAGGCTGCCGTTCAAATACCCGAGTATGCAAAATGAAAGACCTGACCCCTAGCTTGTTTATCGTATATAATGGCACACAATAATTAAGGAAGTGGTGCTCGGAAGGTCGGTTTTTTAAGGCATATCAGTGCGAGAGAACAACTTTACCCGCGATTTCGACAAGCTCTTCAACCCCAGGTCGGTGGCGGTGGTGGGCGCCTCCAACATGCTCGGCAAGTGGGGCTTCAATATGCCCATGAACATGATCGGGGGCGGTTACCGGGGCGACCTGTATATGGTCAACCCCCGCGAGGAGCGCGTGCTGGGATTCCCTGCCTATCCCTCACTGAAGGACATACCCGCACCGGTAGATCTCCTCGTGGTGGCCATCCCCGCGCGCAAGGTCGCGGACGTCCTCGGCGAAGCCGCGGAGAAAGGCATATGCAACGCCATCGTGGTCTCCTCCAACTTCGGCGAGGTGGGGGAGGAGGGCGCCCGGATGGAACGCCAGGTCGCGGACATCGCCAGCCAGGCCGGCATCAGCATCGTCGGGCCCAACACCATGGGCATCTACAGCAAGACCAGTTCCCTCTGCTGCCTGGGGGCCCCGGTCTTCCCCCTCGAGGGAAGCGTGGGCTTCGTCTCCCAGAGCGGCAACCTCGGCGTGCAGCTCATGACCTGGGGATACCGCAAGGGCGTGGGTTTCAGCCGCTTCGTAGGCAGTGGCAACGCCGCCAACACCGACATCAGCGACTGGCTGGAGTACCTGGGCGACGACACCGAGACCGACACCATCATCCTCTACATCGAGGGCATCAAGGACGGGAGGAGATTCCTCGAGGTGGCGCGGCGCATCACCCCCCGCAAGCCGGTCATCGCCCTCAAGGCGGGCAAGGGACGGCAGGGCGAGCGGGCGGTGCTCTCCCATTCCGGGTCCCTGGCCGGACCTTTCGAACTCTTCCGGGGAGCCATGGAACAGGCGGGTATCATCGAGGCGGAGACCACCGAGGAACTGGTGGACCTGGCCGCGGCCTTCTCGTCCCTTCCCATTCCCAGGGGCGCCAGGGTGGGCGTGATGACCCTGGGGGGCGGCTGGGGGGTCGCGGCGGCCGACTCCTTCGACCGCGAGGGCCTGGAGCTCGCCGTCCTCCCGCAGGAGGTCATCGCGGAACTGGACAAGTTCCTGCCCAGTTTCTGGAGCCATCGCAATCCGGTGGATATCGTGGGCAACGTGCAGAGGAGCAACCATTTTCGCGTCATCGACGCCATGGCCACCTGCGACGAGGTCGACATGCTCATCACCATGGGCACGCTGCTGGGCAGGGATTTCTGGCTGGAGAACATGTTCAAGACCTCCGTGCGCCCCTTCCTGAGCATGCTGCGCTACCGCACCACCATGCTCCCCTTCTTCCAGCTCTCCATCTGGAAGGGTTTCCGGGAGTCGCTCTCCCGCCGCGGGGAGCGCAACCCGGAGGGTTCCGGCGGCATCAACCCCGGCGAGGCCTGGCAGTGGACGGACACCGCCATCATCCGCCGCATCAAGCGCCTCATGCAGCAGGAGAGGAAGCCCATCATCGCGGTGGCCGTGAACGAGGGTGAGAGGTCCGCCTCCTTCCGCATGCGCAACTCCGGCGTCTTCACCGCCACCACGCCAGAGAGGGCGGTACGCGTGGCGGGCAAGCTCGCCCGCTACTCCCGCTTCCTCGCAGCGCAGGCGAAAAAGGCGGGCGCCTGACGATACCGAGCGCCGCGACCCGCTCACCCGCCCCCCCGCGGCATATTGACAGGGGAAACTCCGCCCTATATCATAAATGAACAAAGAACCAATATAGTCATTTATATAACTAAGCAAGGCCTGCACGTTTGTTGGAGCAGGTCAACGGGGACAGGAGGAAAGACATGCGCGACGTGTATATCATCGGGGTGGGGATGACCGCCTTTGGGAAGTTCCTGGACACCGGCATGAAGCAACTGGCGGCCGAGGCGGTGGGGGCGGCCCTGGAAGACGCCGGCATACCCCGTGAAGAGCTCGCCTTCGCCGCGGTGGGGAATTCCGGATGGGGAGCCTACAGCGGGCAGACGACCATACGCGGGCAGGTAGTGCTGCGTCCCCTGGGTATCGGGGCCATTCCGATCATAAACGTGGAGAACGCCTGCGCCTGCGCCTCCACCGCCCTGCATAACGCCTGGCTCTACGTGGCATCGGGGCAATGCGAGGCGGCCCTCGCGCTGGGCATGGAGAAGATCTACCACCCGGAGAAGGAAAAGGTCATGCAGTCCTTCATCGGCGGCACCGACGTGGAGGAGAGCCTGAAGCTCATCGCGGAGGCGCTGCAGAGCGGGCAGAACCCGCATACCATCTTCATGGATATCTATGCGCGGGAGGCGCGGCGGCACATGGAAAGATATGGAACCACGCAGCGCCAGCTGGCGGTGATCGCCTCCAAGAACCACCATCACAGCACCATGAACCCGAAGGCCCAGTACCGCGTGGAATACAGTGTGGAGGAGGTGCTGGCGGACAAGGAGGTCACCTTCCCCCTCACCCGGGCCATGTGCTCGCCCATAGGTGACGGCGCCGCTGCGGCCGTGGTATGCAGCGGCGATTACCTCGACCGGCTAAGCGGGGCCAGGCCGGTGAAGATCCTCGCCTCCATCCTCGGCTCGGGGATGGACCGCGATCCCGATGGGCCTCACATCTGCCGCCGGCTGTCGGAGAAGGCCTACGAGATGGCGGGCCTGGGGCCGGAGGATATCGACGTGGCGGAGGTGCACGATGCCACCTCCTACGCCGAGCTGTCCGCATGCGAGAACCTGGGCTTCTGCGCTCCCGGGGAGGGAGGCCCGTTCGCCGAGACGGGGGCCACCGCCCTGGGGGGAAAGACCCCCATTAACACCAGCGGGGGGCTGGAGAGCAAGGGGCACCCGGTGGGGGCGACGGGGCTGGCGCAGGTGGCGGAGATCGTGTGGCAGCTGCGGGGGGAGGCCGGAGACAGGCAGGTGGAGGGCGCCAGGATAGGTCTGACCCAGAACGGCGGCGGGGCCATCGAGCCCGAGGAGGCCGCCATGGGTATCCACATCCTGGCGGTTTGAGGCAGGAGCAAGGAGGATAAGCATGGACTTTTCGGGTAAATCCATCGTCATCACCGGCGCCGGAGCGGGCGTGGGAAGGAGGACCGCCCTGGAGATGGCCGCGCGCGGGGGCATGCTCACCGTGAGCGACATCGATGCGTCCAAGGCGGAAGGCGTCGCGGGCGAGATCTCAGGCGCCGGCGGCCGGGCTATCGCGGCCAAGGCCGACGTGAGGGAATACGGGGAGATGGAGGCGATGATAGGTGCCGCCATCGCCGAGTTCGGGCAGGTGGATGTCCTCATCAACAACGCTGGCACCGGCATCCCCAAGCCCTTTATCATGACCGACCCCCAGGAGTGGAACTTCGATATCGGCATCTGCCTCTTCGGGGTGATGAACGGCTGCCGCGCCGTCCTCCCGCACATGGTGGAGAGAAATGCGGGCAGGATCGTGAACATCTGCTCCGACGCCGGCCGCGTGGGAGAGCCCACGCTCGCCGCCTACTCCGCGGCCAAGGCGGGGGTGGTCGGCTTCACCAAGGCCATCGCCAAGGAGGTGGCGCGCAACAACGTGCTGGTCAACTGCGTCTGTTTCTCCACCATACGCACGGAGCTCATGGCCAGCCTCTTCCAGATGAACGCGGAGATGGAGCCGAAGATGGTCAAGCGTTATCCCATGCGGCGCATAGGGGAGATGGAGGAGGCCGCCAACACCGTCATGCTCATGTGCTCGGAGTACGTCACCTTCGTGACCGGCCAGGTCCTCTCCTGCAACGGCGGATATGCCATGGTGGACTGAGCGTGCGGCCCGGACGGGCGCGGCCGAACCAGGCGCTTGCGCGCGGCGGGCCCGCTCAGGATAATGTGTGTGGCGGACGATCGAGAGCGCTGCGACGCGGCGGGAGAAGATGGGAAACATAAGGAGCATCACCGAGGAGGAGAAAGAAGAGCGCCGGCACGCCATCATGGAGGCGGCCAAGGGACGCTTCCAGCGCTTCGGCTTCTCCAAGACCACCATGGAGGAGATCGCCGCCGACGCGGGTATCAGCAAGGGCACCATCTATCTCTATTTTCAGAACAAGGAAGACATCTTCTACGAACTGCTGGGAAAGGAAGCCCTGGACATGGAGCGCTTCCTGTTCCGGCGCGTCGTAGACGAGCCCAGCGTCATCAGGCAGCTGGAGATGATCTTCACGGGGGCCATGGAATACCTGCAGGACCATCCCTATCTGGACAGCATCCTCAGGCGCGACGTGGAGCTGGTGTCGACGCGCATCCTGAAATATATCTTCTCCATCGAGGACCACTACGTCTCAGTCATCGAGGACTACGTGCGCCGGGGGATGGAGGAAGGCGAGATAGAACAGGCCAACCCGCGTATCGTGGCCTACGTCCTCTACAAGGTCTTCGAGGCCTTCTCCTATGCTTCCACCCTGGAGGAAGGGGATTTCACCAAGAAGGACATCGAGGACTTCATCCCCCGCCTCATCCGCCGCGCGCTGGAGAAGGCATAGGGGCCGGCCCATGGCCTTGCACGGCGGGCTCGCATGTGGCCTCAGCTTTCCAGTATCCTCTTAAGGTTTTCGCCCTCTTCCCTCATATGAGTCTGAATGGCTTCCACCATGCCCTTGAACAGCCTGGTTATCAGCCAGCCGAAACGCAGGGAGATGGTGGCGGTGACCAGGCAGCTCTCGTCCCGGGGCGCGATGACGAACGAACCTCCCAGGCCCAGGATACGTTCGTGGATGGCCAGGCCCTTGAAGGCGATGACGATCTCCCCGTTTCTCTGCAGCCTCGTGATCCTGCATTTCGACTTGAGTATCCTGGAACCCAGGTACTCCTCATAATAGAATGTCTTTCCCTCATCAAGGATTCCATCCAGGTTCACCCACTTGATGTGGTCGGGATGCCACTCCCGGTAGTGCAGGTCGATATTGCGCAGCCAGTCCTCGATAACCTGCGGCTCAGCCCCGATCTCGACGGTGTCTTTCAAAGTGAGCACTTCCCACCTCCTGTACGCTGAACACACATGTAACGGAAGCAAAGAAGCGGAGCTCAAGAGCATCCATGGTCCGCCGTCAATGGGGTCTTCACCCTCGTCTCTTTCATCAACCCCATCTACCGCTTGCCTTCGACCTCCCGGTACCGATTATATCCCAGACCTGCCATCTACACCCCGCTGCCATCCCTCTCAGGCGCAGGATTGCGGGAGTTACGGGATGCTCACCCCAGCGTGGCCAAGGACGGTTTATGTATCAATCGCAATTTCGCGGTAGGCTATTCTTGCTAATGGTGCTACTAGCTTTTCTCAAGCGAACGCACAAGGCCGAACACCACGCATAGTATTTCGGCCTTTGGAATCTGCATTGCTGTATTGCTGAATTGGGGTAAAAACCCCCTTGACACGTACCCCCTATATATATATATATATTCGTCTTCAGAACCGTTTGATCGGTTCGGTTCTTGTATGCATATGGGGCGTATAGGGAAGCGAGCGAGTATCCCAATTGCATTATGGTTGTAGTGTTTCCGCTATTTCACGGGGGTTGTGATGAACAGACATGGGTTCGTAAGGTCTGCTATCGTTATCCTTCTCTCCCTGCTCCTTCTGCTTGCGCCGCTGGCCCTCTTCCCGCCATCTGCGGCGAGCGCGCAGGACTCAAAGCAGGAAGGAGAGGAAAGTACCTCCTCCGAGGCGGGAGCGGCGGATATCATCGATGTGGGGACCATGGGGGAGGACCTCTTCCCCGGAGCCGAACCGCTCACCCGCGAGGATCAGCTGGCCATCCGGGATCCCTACAGCAGGACCACCGAGAACGACGACGGCACCTTCACCAGGGAGATGTACATAGACCCCGTCAACTGGCAGGATGGGGAGGGCAACTGGCAGGAGATCGACTCCACCCTGGTGGAGGAGAAAGTGGACGGCTACGCTTTCGCCAACGCCTCCAACTCCTTCAAGCTGCGCCTGGCGGAGAAGTCGGGCAAGGGCAAGACCTGCATGCTGGATATGGGGGGCAAGAAGCTCAAGCTGGACCTGACCGGCCAGGGGGAGGGGGATTACGAGCCCAAGGCGGAGAAGGACGCGGAACAGGAGATGAAGGAGGGCAAGCCCTCCACGGATAAAAAGGCCCCCGCCCTGGAGGCCGCCCCCGAGCTGGGCTGCGTCCTGGAGGAGAGCCAGGCCTACTACTACGATAAGGACAAGGGCTTCAGCCTGGAGTACGTGCTGGGCGGCTCCGCGGTGGAGATGCTCTTCAAGCTCGAATCCCCGCAGGCCCCCAACTCCTTCAACCTCAACATGGATCTGGAGGGCATGGACGCCAAGAAGGACGAGCTGGGCAACCTGCATTTCATAAGCCAGGAGGATGGCAGTGAGCTCTTCGTTATCTTCGCCCCCAAGATGATGGACTCCAGCGCCGAAGCCAAGGAAGGTCTCCTCACCGTTTCCAATGATGTCACCATGGATACAACGGAGGGGGAGAAGGGCAAGGCCTGCCTGACCATAACCGCGGACCCGAAGTGGCTGGCGGACCCGGCCCGCGTCTACCCGGTGTGGATCGACCCCTCGGTGAACATAGTCGCCTGGTATGCAGATCAGGACAATCACGGCGACGCCTATGTCTGCGGTCAGGAGCCCTATAAGAATACCAACTATGGCTCCAGCTACTATGCTCCCTGGGGTTGGTACCTAACAGCGGGCGGCGACTGGAAGGGGCTGGTGGGTATGGACGTCCGCTCCTATTTCCACAACATCATCTGCAACGACCCTGACGGGACGGTCTGCAATATGGGAGCCGATATCCAATCTGCGTGGTTCAACATATTCTGCTGCGCCACCGCCTACTACGCGCCTTATGTCAATTACAACCTTCGGTATGTCAACGACCCCAACAATGACTGGAAGGAGCTCGACGTTACCTGGAACACCTATCCCGCATGCACCAGCTATATGACAGGCTGTGCTGTGCCTGGCTATGGCGGCGGGGTAAATGTTATCAACATAGCCCGTGATTGGATGCGGGGCGAGGTGAACGGTGGCAAGAAGGACCAGGGGTTCGGCCTGGATTCGAGCACGGGCATCGCCTATTTCAAGTCCCGGGAGAACGCCAGCAACTACCCCTATCTCGCGGTGAATTACACCCTGATCGGTTGCCCCTATAATATAGATGAAGTCCCCAAGAAGTTCACCACCGGGGAGACCAAGGCCTGTTCCGTCGCCGTGAAGAACACCGGCAGCCAGACTTGGCTGTGCCATGCCAGCAGCCCCAACAACTATGAGAGGCTGGGATACTTCATCACCGACCAGGCCGGCAACTGGGTCAAACAAGGAGGAGTCAACCTTCCCCGTGATATCGCGCCGGGGGAGTCCGTCTCCCTGAGCCTTCCGGTGGAGGCCCCCTCCAGTGCCGGCAACTACAAGCTGAACTTCTCCATGCTCAAGCAAGGCTCGTACTGGTTCTACGAAAAGGGCGTGGACTACGCGAGGATGGACATCGCTGTTGCCAGCCCCGGCCAGCTTCCCGCGGACACCGAGCGAGATGCCTCATCCCGCCTGGGGGTGGGCTGGATGAGCCACGCCTCCCTGGGAGGGCTCGCCGCCAACCTCAATACCGGAGGCGCCACCTCCTCGGCGACCGACCTCTCGGTATCGGGCCGTGGCGCCTTCGCCCTCTCGCGCACCTACCATAGCGGCGCCCCCTCAGGCCAGGCCACCCTCTTCGGCCCGGGCTGGTTTTCCAACCTGGACGCCAAGGTGAAGGAATACCCCGGCTACCCGGGCTACCTGGGCTACTGGGACTCCGGGGGCACCTCCTATCTCCTGGTGGAAGCGGTCAAGGCCAATACCTACGTCTGCCCCGAGGGGGCCTACTTCAAGGCGGAGGTGAATCCGGACTACGACCCCGAATATCCCGAGGACGACAACAAGAACTGGAAGTACAAGGTCACAGGCATCAGCGGAGCCTCCCAGCACTTCGACGCAGACGGCAAGCTCATCTACGCAGCCGGCGTCTCCCGGGAGGAAGGCGGAGGGGGCGACTACAAGAACAAGGCCGTGATCAACTACGACTTCGACGAAGGTGGCAACATCCAGGTGGTGGACGCCTCAGGGCGCACCTTCACCCTCACCCTATCTGAGGGGAAGATCGTCAAGGCGGAGGAGGACGCGAGCTGGGCCGCCGCGGGCGATCGTACCCCCCGCGAGGTCCTGTACGAATACAACGACCCCGGGGGCAGGCTCTCCAAGGTGACCCTAAATCCCGAAGGGCATTGGGTGAGCATGACCTATGACGCCAACCGCATCGCCCAGACGGAGACCAAGCTGGACGAAGAGGATTCGGCCATACGCTATTACGGATACGACGGAGGCGGCAAGCTCATCGCCTATCGCAATCCGCTCAGCTCTTCGCCAGCCGACGACACCTACAAGACCACCGTTACCTACGGCTCCGGATACACCGTGGTCTCTTCCCCGAACGTAACCAACGACATCGGCCAGCCCACCGTCAAGATGTCCTCCAAATACGTCTTCGACGCCTATGGCCATACCACAAATAAGTACACGGGGACGAACCCGGACGGCACGGGAGGGCTCTCCCGCACCGATACGACCTGGAACGCCTGCCACCAGGTCACCGAGAGCAAGAATTACTCCAACCTCAATCCCCTGACGCTGCTGGGGAGCACCACCTGCCTCTACGACGGCAAGGGCAACGTGACCCAGGTGAAAGACCAGCTCAGCGACACGGAGACTGCGGTCTCCAGCGCCGATTACGCCGCCTCCCGCCCCAGCGCCGCCAGCCCCACCCAGGCCGTCTCCCCCGACGGGGACAAGGTGAACCTCTCCTACAACTCCGGCGAGAGCTACTACAAGGGCACGGATGCGGTAGGAGCCGAGGGTGTGGTGCTGCGGGATCCCGATACCGAGAACGGCAGGGTGTCCGTTACCCTGCCCGCACCCTACGTTAACATGCTGGAGAACGCTTCCTTCGAGCGCGACGTTAACTCCGACGGCGTGGCCGATGGCTGGACGGCGTGGGACAACCTGGAGCCCGCGGGGGCCACCTCCTGGCAGGTCTACCAGGTACCCGCTGAGGACAGCGCCGCCGCGGGCAGGAGGGTGCAGAGGCTCAATATCCAGAACCCCACCAGCGCGAACATGGGCGGCTGCGACGCCATGGCCATGGAGGTGGGGCAGAGGGTGGCCGCAGAGCCCTCAACCGAATACACCGTCTCGGTCTCCTACCGCAGCACCCCCAATCCCAACCAGCTCACCCGCCTCTGCTACCGCCAGCTCAACTCATCATATGGCACCATCTGCGACCGCACGCTGGAGCTCAAACCCTCCTCGGACTGGGCCCGCACCAGCTACGAGTTCAAGACCGAGGCCAGCACTGCCTGGGTGGAGATCTGGCTGCAGGCGGTGACCACCGAGCTCAACCAGACCTTCAGCACCGACTTCGACGCCGTGCAGCTCTGCAAGGGGTCCCGGGACACCACCTTCAACGACGTGGAGAACGGCTCCTTCGAGCGCGAGCTTTTGACAAACCCTACCTACTGGACGATATCGCCCTATGGCAATAACCACCGCTGCACCTCGCGCTACGTCTCCCCCGGGGCCAGCCTCAAGCTGGATCCCGGACAGAGCGCATCCCAGGCGGTGAACGTGAAGAGGAACGCGCGCTACCTTATCTCCGGCTTCATGTACGTGGTAGGCGGGGGCGAGGGCAACGGCGCCCGTCTCCAGTGCGGGGCGGAGAAGCTCTACTACGCCTCCGCCAAGGGCTATCTCGACGAGGACACCGAATATATCTCGGATACGGGAGGGAAATGGGTGAGGCTCTGCAGGATCATCAACAGCGGGGACTCCGATACCTTGAACATCAACCTCAACACCACGGCGCTGAGCGGCACGGGCGCCTGCGCCTACTACGACGATATCTCCCTGACCGAGCTCCCCGACGACGTCGTCTCCACCTACGACGACAGGGGCAACTACGTCACGCAGGCCAGTTCCCCCCGCGACGGCGGGAGCTACTACACCAGCTATGCCTCCTACGATCCAGTGGGCAACATACTGGAGGCTAGGGACCCTCGTTCCTCGGGGCCCACAGACGACACCTACCTCTTCATATATACCTACAACGAGCTGAACCGGATCACCAGCGTGGTTTCCCCCCTGGTGCATGACGCGGACGAGGAAGAGCTGCAGTCCTACGCCGCATCCTACGACTACGACACGGGGGGGAGGCTGACCGCATACGAGGACAACAACAGCGAGGAGACGTCCTTCGACTACGACCTGCTCTCCAAGGTGACCGCCAAGACCGATCCCAACGCGAGAACGGTGCAGATGACCTACAACGAGGTGGGAGGGGCCAGGAAGGTCGTCTACCCCAACGGCTGGGAGATCTACTACGCCTACCGTATGGACGGCAAGGTGGACAAGATAGCCTTCAAGAACCACGAGGGTCAAGTCACCAACCCCTACACCTTCACCTACGACGCCGCGGGCAGGATGACCCAGGTGAGCGACTCGCAGACCGGAATCACCCTCGCCTCCGCCTACGATAAAGCCTCCCGCCTCACTTCCAGTTACTCTAGCTATGCGGGCAGCTTCACCGCCACATATACATACTCCAAGGGGGGCAGGCCCGCCTCCCTGCAGAGCTCAAAGCCCTGGTGCGGCACTTATTCCAATACGGTGCAATATAAATACCGAAACCCGGGGACGGGAGAGCTGGGCATCATCACCCTCCCAGATGGCGACGAGCTGAAGTACATGTACGATGACACGGGCAGGCTCTCCTCGGTATACGCCATAGCGGATTACGGGAGCGCCTACCGCCGCAACTCCACCTCCTTCTCCTACGACGCCGCGGGCAGGCTGGCCGCCATCGACCACAACTTCACCTCCTCCGGGATGCAGATAGACTACGAATACGACGCCATCGGAAACATCGTGAGGACGGTCGAGGACGGGGTGGAGCACCTCTACACCTACGACGAGCTCTCCCGCCTCACCTCCTGGACCCGGAAGGAGGGGGCCCAGGTCACCTGGGAGGAGAAGTACTACTACGACGGCAACGGAAACATAGTCGAGGTGGACAACAACGGCACACCTGAACAACACGCCTACGACTCTGCCAACCAATGCACGGACAATGGCTTCACCTACGACGAGTGCGGCAACCTCACCTCGGACGGCTACTGGGTCTACGCCTACGACCGTGGCTCCCGCCTTATCTCCGCCACCAGCGCCTCCGCCAACCTCAAGCTGGTCTTCGGCTACGACCCCCGCGGCCTGCGCTGCTCCAAGTGCGCCTACGAGCGGGACGGCCAGGGGCAGTACACGGTGCAGAAGTATGCCTACTGCTATCATTACGACGCGAGCGGCAACGTACTGTGCGAGACCGATGCGGCAGGCAATGTCATCCGCTCCTACGCCTATGACCTCTCCGGCCACCCCATCGCCTTCACCCAGGACCTGGGGCAGGGCCCCCAGACCTTCTATATCCACACCAACGCCCGGGGGGACGTGGTGTGCATCACCGACGACGTACAGAACTGGGTGAAGAAATATACCTACGACCCCTGGGGGAATATCACCACCGAGACCTCGAGCTCCGGCCTCTACGACGCCCTGGATAGCCACTACGCCTGCGCGGGCTACTTCCGTGATGCCGAAACCGGCCTCTACTACATGCCGGCCAGGTACTATTCGCCTGCCCAGAGGAGGTTCATCACCAAGGACCCCCACCCGGGGAGCAAGTCCAACCCCCTCACCCTGAATCCCTACCAGTACTGTAAGAACAATCCCGTGAACAACGTGGACCCCAGCGGGCAGTACGATATCTATTTCGATGTGTTTGGTTTTGGAAATAAAATGAAGTCGATCATGAAGGGTGTAGGTCCAATCAACTACACACCAGGTATCAATGTAGGCAACTGCGGGGTGTCCAATTTTATTGCAGCGCAGGACCTTTTTCGTGCAGCAGGTCCAGGACTCAATCATTTCGCTTCCAGTATGGCCAGCTTCAACACATCTGTTCATAGGAATCTGGCGGGATTCAGGGCTCCGAGCTTCTCTGGCATGGGAGGCGCGCTCAGCTATTTACATGGCCTTGCCGTGGGGAAGGCTTTCGTCAAAGGTATGAATGCAATCCTGAAGCCCTTCTCGGACTTGGCTTTTAGTGCAAGATGTAGGGAACTCCGTATGAGTGAGGCTAGAAGTGGCGGATTTTGGGGAATAATAGACAAGACGGTGACGGGCTTGGTAATCGCTACCGATTGGATTGGTGCATCCTTACAACCTTTTGGGGTTGGGTACCTTATTTCTGGAGTAAGTTCAGTATTATCAACTGGACAGGATTTGGTTCATGTATTTGCAGGGGATATGGACTGGGGAGGATTTATGGGAAGAAGGATAGTAGATGGTATCGGATATATAATCCCAGGTCCAGATGTTACTAATGTAGTTAAGACAGGCGTAGCCATCGATGATATTGTGGAATAACGATAGAAAGGTTGGCTATAGATGCTTTATCTAATATCTTTGCTGGAGATAGCACTTGGACTTACATGTATTATACTTGCTAAGATATATAGATTCGGTGAAAAGTTCTATACAGTAAGGCAAGCATATATGTCATATCTTAACACCCATTTTAAAAGCTATGGAAGATTCTTGGGGCATATCGATAAGACATCTAGGGAGCGTTATCCATCTCTTCAATCGCTAGACAGGAGGCTTGGGATATTTATACAATGGATTTACTACCTTGTTGGATTAGGTACGATAATCCTTGGTGTAAGAAATATCATTGTAAGAGAATATAGTTATCTTGATATCGTAGTTATTCTCCTTATACCATTTATTGTCTTGCTATATCTAACAGCTGGAAAGCCTAGAGATAGAATTGATGAAGACGAGCATACTGACTAATAGAACCACATTTGCCTTTCTTTTACATTGGTAATGGATATTCTGGACAGTATCCCCACCCATTCAGGTGTCTGGCACGTCCTAAAGCCAACTTCTCCACCCGCTCTCACCCCACTTGCGAAAACCCGGGTTATCAACAGTAACCCACGAGCTGCGCGCATATCCATTATAGGGGCAGGGGGGGACCAGGCGGTGGCTGTAAGTATTCGACCACAACTTCACCTCCTCCGGGATGCAGATAGACTACGAGTACGACGCCATCGGAAACATCACGCGGGCGGTCGAGGACGGGGTGGAGCACCTCTACACCTACGACGAGCTCTCCCGCCTCACCTCCTGGACCCGGAAGGAGGGGGGCCAGGTCACCTGGGAGGAGAAGTACTACTACGACGGGGGCGGCAATATAGTCGAGGTGGACTGCAACGGCACACCTGAACAACACGCCTACGACGCCGCGGGCCAGTGCACCGACAATGGCTTCACCTACGACGAGTGCGGCAACCTCACCTCGGACGGCTACTGGGTCTACGCATACGACCGGGGCTCCCGCCTTATCTCCGCCACCAGCGCCTCCGCCAACCTCAAGCTGGTCTTCGGCTACGACCCCCGGGGCCTGCGCTGCTCCAAGTGCGCCTACGAGCGGGACGGCCAGGGGCAGTACACGGTGCAGAAGTATGCCTACTGCTATCATTACGACGCTGCAGGCAACGTGCTCTGCGAGACCGATGCGGCAGGCAATGTCATCCGCTCCTACGCCTATGACCTCTCCGGCCACCCCATCGCCTTCACCCAGGACCTGGGGCAGGGCCAGAAAACCTTCTACATCCACACCAACGCCCGGGGGGACGTGGTATGCGTAACCGACGACGTACAGAACTGGGTGAAGAAATATACCTACGACCCCTGGGGGAATATCACCTCCGAGACCTCCAGCTCCGGCCAGTACGATAACCTAGACAGCCACTACGCCTACGCGGGGTACTTCCGGGATGCCGAGACCGGCCTCTACTACATGCCGGCCAGGTACTACTCATCCGCCCAGAGGAGGTTCCTCGTAAAGGACCCCCACCCGGGGAGCAAGTCCAACCCCCTCACCCTGAATCCCTATCAGTACTGCGAGAACAATCCGGTGAATAACGTTGATCCCAGCGGGCAATACTCCTTCAAGTTCAGCGGCCTTGGTGGTTTTACCGGTATTAACTACACACCAGGTATCAATGTAGGCAACTGCGGGGTGTCCAATTTTATTGCAGCACAAGAGGGTTTCAGGGCAGCTGGTCTGAAAGCGGCTGAATTCGCGGCAAGCATGGCCAGCTTCAACGCATCAGTTCACAGGAACCTGGCTGGATTCCGGGCTCCGAGCTTCTCCGGCATGGGAGGCGCCCTCAGTTATTTACATGGCCTTGCCGTGGGAAAGGCTTTCGTCAAGGGCATGAACAAAATCCTCCGGCCTTTCGAGGAAACGGCTAAGCACTACAGAACCCTACAGCTTCCTAAAACGCCATGGTATGAGAGTCTGTATAACTGGGTTACTGAACATATTACGATGCCTCATATGAGGGGCTATCAAAACACCTATGGTGATTCTGAGCTTAATCAGAGGGTAACAAAAGGGATTCTTGGGCTAGGTGTTGTGGTTGCTGGCGCTGCGGTTGGCTACATACCTGCTGTCTGGGCCGGTGGGACTTTAGTGTATTCAGCGGTTTCTGGGGAAAGTTGGATGCAGACGTTATACAATATGATCTATCCACCAGGGAGGTAAGCAATCGCTAGAGATGATAAGGCGGTTTGGCAATTTGAGGAATGTTGGAAATGGACTGGTCATTAATCGGGTTTGGAATATTAGCGCTTGTAGTTGGCCCACTCATGATAATATTTCACAAGCGTATCGGAAGATGTTTTTTCGATTCTGAACAGAGGAATAATGCCATGCAGCCATTGGTTCCTGACTGGGGTCGATTCGGCTCAGAAGGAATTGCATCTAGCACATTCCTTGCCGGAGGTATCATAGCTTCTTTCTTTGGAATCTTCTTAATAGTCCTTGCCATCACATAATAGCAATTTGCTTGTCTAAACTCTTTAGAAAAGGATATAATCCTGCTCTCACCTCACTTCCGAAAATCCGGGTTATCGCTAGTAACCCACGACACTATGCTGGGCTTTTATGCCCTTGCCCCCCGGGGTTATCGCTCCAAAATTCGTCGAACATTGCGATATACAGCTCATTTGAACAGCTTCACAACCTTCCGGCGCCGATTATATCCCAGTCCCGCCGTCTGCATCCCGCCACCACCCCTATAGTGCGGGCTTGTGGATAATTCATCCCAGCATGGTCATGGACGAGGTATGCGCCCGGTACTATGTGGCGGCGGTGCGCTCCCTGCATGATAGGACTACAGGCGGTCGAGGCCCAGCCTCCGCAGCGTGCGCGCCTGCGGGCGTCCGCGGGCGTCCCATCCCCGGGCGCGGTAGTACGCGGGCATCATCGCTGTGATGGGCACGTCCCGCCCGTCCGTGGCGGAGACCGAGGCACCGGCCTCACCCGTCATCCTTCCCGGCAGGGTATCGGCGGTGGCGGGATCCATCCCCTCGCGCAGGTTGAAGAGGCGCTCCAGGTTGAAGACCCTCTCCCCGGCCGCGAGGAAGTCGCCGAAGGAAAAGCGTTCGCCGGTGGTGGCCTCCAGCGCGTGCAGGAAGGGCAGCGAGGACACCGGCAGGCGAAAGAACAGCGCTCGCCTGGGCAGGTAGTCCAGCAGGCGCATGGACCGTATCGTGAAGGTAAGCGCTCGCGTCACCGGCATGGGTATGCGGGTATCCATCAGCCTGGCGGTGAGGGCTTGGGGGAGGATTATGAAGGCGTGGAATATACACCCCCCGCACGAACTGATCGCGTCCATGAGGTTCTGCATGAGCGCGACCACGGATGCCTTGCCTCGCCACGCATAGGGAGCGAAGAAAGAGTTGCCGGAGCCCTCGAAGAACACCAGGTATCCCCCGTTGATGTGGCAGCCGCCGCGATTGGCCGTGGCGTAGCCCAGGGCGTGGCCGAAAGCGGCGCGGGGGTGGTATCCGGGCAGGTCCAGCCCCTTGCAGTGTGGGGCTATCTCCGGCATGCCGCGGCTCGCGGCCAGCTCGCGGGCTCCTTCCGCCAGCGTATCCCCCAGGCTGCGGCGGTAGGCGATATCCTCCAGGGCGCGCTCCACTCCGTCCGGCTCCCCGAAACGGAGGCCGCACTCCAGCACCCCCTTCTCCGCCATCTCCATGGCCGTCCCCAGCACCGCCCCGGCGGATATGGTGTCCATGCCCAGTTCGTCGCAGAGATGATTCCAGGCGAAGATCCTCTGCAGCGAGGCGATCTCGAGGTTGGAGCCCAGGAGGGCGAGGGTCTCGTATTCGGGCCCCCGGATGCGGCCTCCGCCGTGGGGGTCCGCCACCACGCGGCCGCAGCGCACCGGGCAGGCGTGGCACCCGTCGCGGCCGACCACCAGCTCCTCCAGGGCCTCGCCGCTGATATCCTCGGCGCCGTCGAAGCTGCCGCGGGCGAAGTTATGCGTGGGCAGCAGGAAGGACGCATTGGTGCGGTTGACCATCACCGCGGTCCCGTAATCGCGCAACATGGACCCGGTGACCGGATGCTCGCGCAAGGCTTGCGCCCAGGCCTTCTTCACCTCGCCCAGGGCGCGGGCATCGTCCGCCGGCACTTTTTTTCCGCCCTTTGCCGTGGCGCCCTTGAGGTTCTTCGAGCCCAGCACGGCGCCCACGCCGCAGCGGGCCAGGGACCTGTCGCCGGACATCACGCAGGCGAACCTGACCAGGTTCTCGCCCGCGGGGCCTATGGCCAGCTTGCCCTCCTCCCTGGAGACGGGTTCCTGTACCTCGAGGGCGCCCTTCCCCCACAGGTGCGATGCGTCGCGCAGCCCGACCTCCTCCCCGTCAATCTCCAGCCATACCGGCCGAGGGGCTCTGCCGCGCAGAACCACGCCGTCGTAGCCGGCGCGCTTGAGGTGGAGCCCGAAGCGCCCCCCGCAGTTGGAGCTGGCTATGAGGCCGGTGAGGGGGGACTTTGTGCTCAGGTTGAAACGCGATGACCCCGGGGTGCCGGTGTCGGTAAGGGGACCGGTGTTGATGACCACGACGTTCTGCGGGGAGAGGGGCTGCGTGCCCGGGGGGAGCAGGCGGTGCAGGAGCAAGGCAGCCACTCCCTTGCCGCCGATGTAGGGGAGCGCCTCCCCGGAGGACATACGCAGCGTGCGTATATCGCCCGTGGTCAGGTCGACGTCGAGGTAGCGCCCGGTGTATCCGCCGGCCATCGCGGACCAGCCCCTACCACATGCCGCGCTCCCGGTACCACCGGGAGGTCTCCAGGAGGCCGATGCGCCAGTCCGGATAGCCCAGGCGGTATCCCGTGGAGGTGAGCTTGGCGTTGCTGGCATAGCCGTCCATGCGCAGGAGATGCAGGAAATCCTGCTCCATGATGGGGCGTCCCTCGACGCGCATCCATTCGTGGGCCGAGGTGAAGTCGGCCAGCTTCTGCAGGGACCAGCGCACCAGTGCGTTGGGCAGGGGAAGGGTGAGCGCGGGCTTCTCCAGCACCACCGCAGCCAGCGTGAGGAGGTCGCGGATGGTCAGGTGGGAGAAGTCGTCGACCAGGTTGTAGCACTCTCCCGCCGCTTCCTCCAGGTGGGCCAGGTGATAGGCGGCGCCCACCACGTCGCGGACGTGCACCAGGCATATGCGGGCCTTCATGGCCGGCACTACCGGGATGCGGGGGAGGTGCCTGGCCTTGATGAGTATATCGGCCAGCCCGTATACGCTGCGCGGGCCGTAGATGATGGCGGGGCGGACGACGGTCACCGCCAGCCTGCCCTCACCGTGGAAGCGCAACGCCACTTCCTCCTGCCGCGATTTCGAGGAAGCGTAGATGGAGGCGCTGGCGTGAGGGGTATCCTCGGTGATGGGTTCGCTGCGCCGTTGCTTCTCCCCGAAGACCATCATGGTTCCCCACTGCACCAGCCGCTCCACCCCCGCGCCGGCAGCCGCGAGGCAGAGGTTCTCCGTCCCCCCGACGTTCACCCGCTCCATCACCTCGCGGGGCGTGGAGAAATCGAAGACGGAGGCGGGATGGAATATTATCCCGACACCCTCGCACGCCCCGGCCAGGCTCTCCGGCCGCGTGAGGTCGGCCTGGACGTACTCCACTCCGTCCGGGTAGTCCCGCGGGGGTTCGGCGGGGAGGTCGCTGGCCCTCACCGCGTGGCCGCGCTCGCGCAGCATCTCCACCATGTAGCGGCCGACGAAGCCGGCCGCGCCGGTCACCAGGTAGAGCGTTCCGTCGCCCATGCCCACCCCCTTTCGGCTCATTTCCCGGCGTAGAGTGGGTCCCGCCCCTGGGTGAAGGCCATGATGCCCTCAAGCATGTCGTGGGTGCCGGTGAGCATGGAGATGGCCTCGGTCTCCAGGATCAGCCCCCTGTCGATGGGGAGATCCTCGCCCTCGATGATGCATTTCTTCGCACAGGCCATGGCCACGGTGGCCCTGCGGGCCAGGACCTCGGCCATGGACAGCGCCTCCTGCTCCAGGATATCCGGGTCCACGGCCATGGTGACCAGACCGATGGCCTCCGCCTCGTCCGCGTCCATCCTCTTGCCCTGCAGTACCATCTCCAGGGCCTTGGCGCGTCCGATGAGGCGTGGTAGGCGCTGCGTACCGCCCGCCGCGGGGATAATGCCCAGGCTGGTCTCGGTGAGGCCCAAGCGTGGTTTGCCCCGGGCCATGATGCGGAAATCGCAGGCCATGCAGAGCTCGAGCCCCCCGCCCAGGGCGTGACCCCCGATGGCGGCGATGGTGGGCTTGGGGAGCCGCTCCACCGCGTTCATCATCTCCTGCCCCCGTTTGAGCATGGCTACGATGTGCGGAGAAAGGCGCGCAAAGACCTCTCCCATCACCTGGTCCGGGGGCTGGGAGAAGTCGATGTCGCTGAGATCCACCTCCGGGGGGAAGGTCTTGAGGTCCGCCCCTACCATGAAATACTTGGGAAGCTCGCTGCGGAGGATCACACAACGCACCTCGTCGTTAGCGGCCAGATCGCCGGCCATGGAGACGAACTCCTCGGCCAGGTCCACGCTGATGGCATTGCCCGGGGGGCGGTTTATGGTAAGGATTCCCACCCCATCCTCGACCTCCAAGGAAAGATACTGGTATTCCATGACGGTTCCTCCATCCTCCTTCCCGCCTTCGCCGCTCCCGGCGCCGGCGTTCTCACGCGCAGCCCGCGCGCGCGGGCCGGCTGCCCCGTTATCCTCGTCGAGCATGCCCAGGACCTCCATGGCGCGGCGGCGCAGGTTGCTGTGGAAGACCTTGCCCGCGTCGGAACGGTCCAGAGAGGCCACGAAGACGTAGTGCTTGGGGCATTTATAGTCGGATATTCTCTCGCGGATGAAACGGTTGAGCTCGTCCCGCAGCTCGCCGCCACCCTCCGCCCCCTCCGTGGGCTCCACCACGGCGGTCACCGCCTCCCCCCAGCGCGGGTCGGGCACCCCGATCACCGCGATGTCCCTCACCGCGGGATGGGTGAAGAAGACGTTCTCCACCTCGTAGGGGAAGATCTTCTCGCCGCCGCTGTTGATGCAGGTGTGGGAGCGGCCGATGAGGTTGATGGTCCCGTCCTCCTCCACCGTGCACATGTCGCCCATCATCAGCCAGGTCTGGCCGTCCTTCTCGACATAGGTCTCGGCGGTCTTCTCCGGGTCCTTCCAGTAGCCGGTGGACTGCGGCCCGCCGTAGGCCAGCACTCCCACCTCGCCCGATCCCGGCGCCACGAACTCGCCGTCCTCGCCGATGACCATCACCGGGAACTTCCCCGTGGAGGCGATCCTGAAACTGCGCTTACTCTTATGCTCGGTGGAGATGGAGGCCTCCGAGACGGCGCCTCCCCCCTCCGTGGCCAGAAGGGTATCGGCGATCATGGCGTTGGGCAGCTTCTCGTGCAATTTCTCCTTCATGTACGGGGAGAGCTTCACCGCGCCGCTCCCCAGCACCATCACGTCCCGCAGGTCGTACTCCCGGTCCTCCAGGGCCTCGAGCATGGGGACGGCGAAGGCGTCCCCCACCATCTCGATGATATGGATATGCTCCCTCTCCACCAGGCTCCAGAGGGAATGGGGGTCGAAGTGCAGGGAGTCCGGCAGGAAGTAGAGGGTGCCCCCCGCGGCGATGGTGGGTATGGCTCCGACCCAGGCCGCGCCGTGCATGAGGGGGGAACCCAGGAGGATGGTGAAAGCCTCGCCCACACTCCGGACCAGCAGGCCCGATCCCGGGGGGACCAGGAGGTACCTCTCCAGCAGGCTTCCCACCAGGTCCATCACCCGGGGATTCGCGAGTGAATTCAAATATATGGAAGCCATGACCCGCGAGCCGCGCAGCGGCAGGTCCAGCATCTCCAGCAGCTTGACTGGAGAGGGCGGGGGCGCCTTGGCCAGCAGCCCCAGGTTCTTCACCAGGGCGTTGCTGATGTTGTTGGCGATCATGCGGATGATGTTCTCCTGGGGCCAGAGCACCCCCTTGGGCATGCCGGTGGTCCCCCCGGTATAGAAGAGGATCTCGGTACGGTTGTCGCCAATGCCCCAGGGGGGCGCGGGCGGATCGGCGGAGGCCTGCGCCAGCACCCCGTCCCATTCCAGGTTGCCGCAACGGCTGGTGCCGCACACGACGATATGGCGCAGGAGGGGAAGGCGGGGGCGCACGGCCTCCAGTAACTCCTCGTACTCGGGATGGCACACCACCACCACCCCGTCGGCGTTCTCCACGACGTAATGGAGCTCGTCCTCCTTGTAGCGGTAGTTGATGTTGAAGGGGCGGGCCTTGATGGCGCCGCAGGCGGCGAAGGCCTCGACGTACTGGTTGGAGTTGCGCAGCATGATGCCGACGTTCTCGAACGCCTTGACCCCCAGGGACAGGAAGGCGTTGGCGGCGCGGTTGACGTTGGTGTGAAGATCGCGCCAGCCCAAGCGCGTTTCACCCCAGACTATCGCGGGACGTTCGGGCACCAGGCGCGCGTTGCGCGCGATGGCGCTGTGCAAGGTACGCTCATCTCTCTTACCCTCAGCCATCATTTTCAACTCCTCCGTCGCAACCCAACGCCCGTTTCCTTTCCCTGCCGTCATCGCCGATGCACCTCAGTTGAAGGCCGAGAGGCCCAGGATATCGCGGGCCACGATGAGCTTCTGTATCTGGGTCGTGCCGTCCGGTATGGTGAACATGCGCGCGTCACGGAATATGCGTTCCACCGGGTATTCCTCCGAAAGGCCGTTGGCACCGTGTATCTGGATCGCCTTGGAGGTTACCTCCACCGCCATCTCCGTCGCGAAGTATTTGGCCATGCATGCCTCGCGGTCGCAACGCTTGCCCTGCTGCAGCAGGGAGAGCGTACGGTAGGCGAGGAAACGGGCGCAGTCTATGGCCGTGGCCATATCCGTGATCATCTCCTGGATCATCTGGTGCTCGCCGATGAGCTTGCCCCACTGCCTTCTCTCCCTGGCGTAGGAGACGGCGTGCTCGAAGGCCGCCTGCGCCATGGCCACCGCGCCCAGGGCCATGGCGGTGCGGGCGTATTCGAAACCCTGAAAGACCATGCGCAGGCCCTCCCTGTCCCCCTTGTCCTGCTTGCCCCCGATGCGGTTCTCCCGCGGCACGCGGCAGTCGTCGAAATACAGTTCGCCGGTGGGGAAGCCCTTCAAGCCCAGGTGGGGGAGCTCGCTGGAAGCGTAGGGCGATTCCTCGCGATCGACCAGGAGGATGCCGGGCGCCTCGCTCCCGTCTTCCCGTATGCGGCAGGTGACCATGGCGATATCCGAGATATGCGCGCAGGAGATCCAGGTCTTGGTGCCGTTGAGCAGGTAGGCGTCGCCGTCGAGCACGGCGGTGCTCTGCACCTCGGCGGGGTTGGAGCCCACGTTGGGTTCGGTGATGGCGGTGCAGCCGATCTTCTGCCCGCTGACGATGAGGGGGATGTATCGTGCCTTGAGCTCGTCGCTCGCGAAGAGATGCAGGGTGCCCGCGGGTCCGATGGCCATGCCGATGGTGCAGGCCAGCGAGGGGTTGGCTTTGAAGAGCTCCTCGATGAAGATGCCCAGCGAGACGTAGTCCAGGTCCCCCATGTCCATGCCCTCCGTCAGGCGCAGCAGTGCGGGGAGCAGGCCCTGCCAGATCTCGCGGAATTCCTCGCGGGTGATGGGTTTGTTGAAATCGTAGCGTTCGCCTAAGGGCTCGATCTCCCGCCGCACGAAATCCCTCGCCGTCTCGGCGATGAGAAGCTGTTCTTCGCTGTAATCCAGGAACACCGGCTACCTCCCTCCGCGATACATCCCGCCGCGATGCGCCGGCCGTGCGCGGACGGACCTGGCCCGGGGGGATATGCCATCTACTATAACTGACCGTAATACTTATTTGGTCATTTATACATTATATCCGTAAAGGCTTACTGTCAAGCACCTCCTGAACTTCATGGCCGCACATGCGTGCAACGTGCGCGGCAATCGCCGTTCATGCCCGCGGAATCCCCGTCGTAGAAGGCCCTCACGGAGCGCGAATGGAGTATCGAGCCCCTGGATGGCAAGCCTTCCGCCTGCGCCCTGCTTCGGATATGATTTAAGGCGTATGTATGGAAACTCCGGTAGTAGGAAAGGGGATATATCAGCACTCCCCTGGCAAAACGCCTGCCCCTTATCGTGCGCGCTTTTATCAAGCGGGCCCCGTTGGCTTTCAAGAAGGTTGAACTGCCCCTCCCGCGTATACGGCCTTAGCGGAGGCGGGGCGTGCGGGCATCTTCACGACCACCCGG
This sequence comes from Actinomycetota bacterium, assembly GCA_003598015.1. Classification (GTDB taxonomy): domain Bacteria; phylum Actinomycetota; class Geothermincolia; order Geothermincolales; family RBG-13-55-18; genus SURF-21. The sequence continues at coordinate 35,537 of QZKE01000068.1, forward strand.
ATGGTATGCGAGACAGGGGGAGACATGAACAGATCGGCATGGAAATGCGCCGAGGAGCTCGACTACATGCTGGGAGACGCACGCGTAGTCTCCATCTTTTCCTGCGGTATCTGCGCCAACCTCAGCGATACCGGCGGCCTGCGCGGGGCCAGGTTCCTTGCAGAGACACTGGAGACGGGGGGCAGAGAGGTAGCAGTCGCGAGGAGCGTCACGGCATGTTGTTGCGAGGAGATAATGCGGCAGGCATTGCGGATAAACGCAGGGGCTATCCACGGGAGCGACGCGCTGGTGTTGATAAGCTGCGCCGCCGGGGTGAAGTCGGCATTTCTATGCGAGCCCGGGATCCCGATTGTGCCTGCGGTCGATTCGGTGGGCAGCGTGCCGGTATCGCGCCGTGAGGATGCGGTGGCCCGCAGCCTGTGCACGAACTGCGGCCATTGCGTCATCGCCTTTACCGGCGGTATATGCCCGCTGAGTGAATGCCCGTCGCGCAGGAAGTATGAGCCCTGCTCGAGATATGGAGAGAGGGGGGATCTGTGCGCTGTTGACGTAGCGAGGCAGTGCATATGGAAAGAGATCGAGGGCAGGGGCGACCTGGAAGCCCTGATGGAGCTGGGTTGCCTTCACGAAAACGCCTCTTTCAGGCGGCTCGTCTCCAGTGGCAGTATGCCGAGCCCCCGGATGCTCAGAAGCGTATCGGGATGGATTGTGGCGCGCGCCGGCTGGTTCGCCAGGTTGGTGCCGTTTGTTAACTGAGCTGCCCGCCGGCCCACCCCGGGTGCCGCCCGGCCGCGACCATACTTACCTGATAACCTCGCGGGTCGGCAGGCATCCCATTGAGCTGAAGGAGAGGCTGGAGAGGGCGCCGTACGAGTACAAGCCGGGTGATGTGGACTACAAGAGATGCGCTTCCTGCGGGATACCCCTGGGAGCTGCGCCCGGATGGTGACCTCATCGTGAAGACGGAGGCGTAGGCGGCAGCGCACCCCCCGCCCGGTGGATTGTGCGGCAATGCCGTGTCTGATATCTTCGTTGCACGGGTGCTGCGGGCGAACCCCCCGGCTGCATGGCCGTCTGATGCGGGAGAGCGGCGATGAACAAGACGATCTGGAAGTCCTCTGCGGAGATACAGCACGCCCTCAAGGGAGCGCGAAAGGTCGCCGTTTTCTCCTGCGGCTGGTGCGCGAACCTCAGCGAAGCCGGTGGACTCAAGGGGATGGATTACCTGGCCGGACTGCTGCGCGGTTGGGGGAAGGAAGTGGTGATGCAACGCTGCTTCATCCTTTGCTGTTCGCACGAGGGGATGGCCCAGGCCATGCGCATATATAAAGACAGGCTGGAGGAGAGCGACGCACTGGTGATTCTGAGCTGTTCGGCCGGGCTCAAGTCCGCTTTCCTCTGCCGCCCGCCGGTCCGCATAGTCGCGGCGACGGATATGGTGGGAAGCGTCCCGGTTACCTGGGTAGACGACCCCGTGGCCAGCAGCGCCTGTATCTCCTGCGGCAACTGCGTGATCGCCTTTACCGGCGGTATATGTCCCCTGGGTAGATGCCCCGCACGGGAGAAGTACGGACCCTGCCCGGATTTCTACACCGGCAGGATGGAATGCGCGCAAGATCCGCAACGGGCTTGCATCTGGTCGGAGATAGAGCGCAGGGGAGACCTCGCGGCACTGCGGGAACTGGCCGCACTGCATGCGGAGCACGGGGAGGACAGGTTGTCATCACCCTCGCACAAGGCCACGGCCTCGTGGATGAGGAAGACGGCGGGGAGGATAGTGGCCGGGGTACGTGGGTTGCCCCGCATGGTCCCCTTCCTTAAATAATCCCACCTGCGCTTGCGCTTGGGCTTTGGGCGACAACACTAAGTGTACCCGATCGTATTCAAACGACCGAAGAAATGTCCCATGCCCGGGGCTGCAGGATTTTTTCCGGGCAAAAAGAGCTCCGCGGGCGTCTCAAGGATTAGCGAGCATATGTCGTATATTGTATTTGAAGGTCCCACGAGACGTGGATATGGAAAGACGGGAATGTTATGAAAAAAACGGCCGTCCTAGCGGTCTTGATCTGCCTGCTCGCCGCGACAATCCCGCTGCAATACCTGGTGAGGAGGGAAGTGGTCGTCGGTCTCCCCTCCGATTCCGCCCACAGCCATGCTCACGTTGAGGAGGATGAGCATGCCCACGAGGGTGAGGGCGAAGAGGAGGAGCACGCACAGGAACACACGTGAGGCGAGGAGCATGCTGCCAGCGAGGTTCCGCTGGGTGTCAACCTTATCCCCAACTTCGGGTTCGAAGTAGGTACGCGCGATCAGGTGTGGGGATGGACGGGAAGCGGGACGGAACAGGGTGAGACCGTCTACCGGGACGACGGCGTGGCGCGCAGCGGGATGGCGAGCGCGGCGATATCCACCAACGGAGCGGATATCGCCGGAGCGGGGTGGTACATGCGCCTCGACGAACTGCCCCTGGAACACGACGTTTTCTTCTCGGGCTACATCAGGACGGAAGGCCTTTCCGGGGGAGCGTATCTGAGGATCACGCTCGAGACCGAGGATGAAGGGGATGGCGGAACGATCGTGCTCGGCTGGATATTCAGTGAGACCGTGGCCGGGGACAACGACTGGACTCTCATAAGCGTCGACGTCCACATACCGCCGGAAACCACCGGCGTATGGTTGGAGGCCGGCCTGAGCGGGCGGGGGAGAGCGTGGTTCGACGATCTCTCCCTGGAAGTACGGGAACCGGAATGAACCGGAGAGTTGAGGGGACGTGGGTATGGAGACGGTTCTCAGCATAGAGGATCTTCATAAGGAATACTCAGGGGGATGGCGCAAGCCGCCACGCACCGCGCTCGCCGGCTTGAACCTGGTGGTGCCGCGGGGGAAGACCATCGGCCTGCTCGGACCGAACGGGGCGGGGAAGACCACCACGCTGAAGTGCATAATGGGGCTTATCCGGCCTCAGGCCGGGAAGATAGATCTCTTCGGCGGCGAGGTCACAGGGGCCGGGGTGAGGAAGTCCATAGGCTTTCTGCCGGAGCAGCCGTATTTCGACCTCTACCTCACCCCGCGCAAGCTGCTGGCGTATTACGGCCGTCTCTCGGGAATGCATGAAGCCGACATCGCGGCGCGGACCGCTTTTCTGCTCAACCTCGTGGGCATGGGAGAGGAAGCGGACCTGAGCATGGATAAGTATTCCAAGGGGATGCTGCAGAGGATAGGCCTGGCGCAAGCCCTGATATCCCAACCGGAGTTCCTCGTACTCGACGAACCCTCCTCCGGCCTCGACCCCCTGGGCAAACTGCAGGTGCGCGACTTGCTGCTGGGCCTCAAGGGTGGAGGCACCACCATCCTCCTCAGCTCGCATCAGCTGTCGGAGATAGAGGAGATATGTGACGGGGTGGCCATAATCCACAAGGGCGCAAACATCGCCTCCGGCGGCCTGGACGAACTGCTGCGGCCCCGGGAGGAGTACGAGATCTCTCTCGAAAAATCCCCGCCGCCCGCCGCGGTCGAACTGCCCGCTTCTGCGTCGTGGGCGGATCCCGCGCAGACCAGGTTGCTCGTGAACAAAGGGGAGTTGAACGAAGCCCTGAGATCCCTGCTGGAGAGGGGAGCGCTGGTAGCGGAAGTCAGGCAGCGGCGCATGACCCTGGAGGAGTATTTTGTGGAACAGGTGGGGAGCGAGGGATGGGAGGTAGGGGAGTGAGGGCGATCGGCACCTTCGCCTGGAGCGTGGTGCAGGACGCGTTGCACCGCAAGGTCTTCTACGCCATACTCGCCTTTACCGTGGTCCTGATCCTGTTCACGCCCCTCATACCCAGCGCGGACGTGGGGGTGCAGATCGACCTCATGCGCGAAGCCGCCCTCGGCTTGACCAGCATCATGGCCTTCCTCTTGGCCGTCATCCTGGGTGCGACCATCATCCCGGGGGAACTGGGGCGCCGCACCCTGTACAACACCCTCTCTAAATCCGTTCGCCGCTGGCAATACTACTTGGGGAAGTACGCGGGAATAGTCCTGGTGGTTGCAACCTCGCTGGTCCTGACCTTTGTCGTACTCATCCTGTTCGTCCTCATCAGGTTCGGCGTCTTCAATCCCGGCCTGGCCAAGGCGCTGTTCGCCATCCTCCTGGAGGCCGCGATCCTCGTCTCCGTGGCCATGCTCGCCTCGGTCTACTTCAGCCCCCTGATAGGTATCCTGTTGACGGGCCTTTTCTACGTGGCATGCCACGTCAAGGGGGATTTTCTCTACCGCGGGATGACGGGGGCCGGGCAGAATCCCGTGGTGAAGGCGATATCCGGCCTCTTCTATTACCTGCTTCCCAACCTGGAGCGATTCAACATCAACGAGACCATCGCCCACGGCGAAAGGGTGTTCGAAGTGGGAGCGGTTGAGCTGCTGCTGCTCTTCGCCATCGCCGCGACGTTCTCGGCGATCTTCCTGTATATCGGCGGCTATCTCTTCAACCGGAGGGACCTGTGAAGAAAGCGGTGATAGCAACGGTCGTCGTCTTGCTGCTGGTGGCGGCGGTCCTGCAATGGGGATTGGACAGGACGCCAGCCGGCACCGACGAAGCCGAACTGGACAGGTTCCCCTCCGCCTCCAGCCTGCTGGATGTGCTGGGCGGAGCCAGGCAGTACCTGGCCTATATCCTGTATATCAAGACGGATGAACTGCATCACGCCTACTACGGCGTCGAGGCCGACGAGGCGGAGCTCATCCCGTACTTCCTGCTCATAACCCTTCTGGACCCCGGCTATATCAGCGCCTATTACGTGGGGACCGGGAATATCGATGCGCAGGGCCACCGGGACGAGGCGATAGAGTTCAACCGGCAGGGAATCGCAGCCAACCCGGAATCCGCCGACCTCTATTACAGCCTGGGTGATCTCTATCTCGAGGAGATGCGGTACGAAGACGCCAGGGCGGCGTTCGAGGAAGCCCTGCAATACGAGCCCGAGATAATAAGCAGGAACACGCTTCTGACCGCCCTCGCGGCTACCTACAAAGCGCTGGGTGACCATGAGGCTTTGCGGGGCATTCTCATGGATCAGGTCCTCTATAACCAGACCAGGCTCTACACCGAGGAACTCACCTACGAGGAGAGCAAGGAGATCGTCAAGCATATCAACAACATCCTGAGCTCCCTCGTGGGTCCAGCCGCGCATGCCCCTGAGGGCGTGGAGTAAGAGTGGGCAGGAGATGGGCGGGCATGCATTGCCGCGCGAGCGGGAATCGTCGATAATCAGCTTGATGACGATTACCACGCGCGCGAGGAGAGAACGAACGGACAAGGGCGTTTAGCTCAGCGGGAGAGCGCCTGCCTTACAAGCAGGAGGTCATGGGTTCAAATCCCTTAACGCCCACCAATTTTTAGGGCCCCCCATGGGCCCTTTGTTCATCTTATATCCCTAAGGACGATAAGTGGGGATAGGTCTTCCAGGGGCCTTAACGCCCACCAGAGCAATAGAAGCCGGGTCTCTTGCCCGGCTTTATGCTGTCTCTCTTCCAGGGATTCATCCTGGTAGCTTCTTTGGAATTGTGGCTTTCTCTGAAAAGCCTTCTCTCGAGAGAAAGCCGCTACTTGGGTGCTGACTTATCCTTGGTGGCCTTATACCTCGCCTGCAACCTCTCGGATTTCTCTTTGATCAGTGCCTTCTGTTCCTCCGCGGATAAATCCTTGGTTTCCTTATAGTGCCGGTCCCTTATCTTGCGAGTCATCTCTACAGCTTTAACGGACATGGGTGGTAACCTCCCTCGGCGAATGGATCGAGATGGGCTTGTATCCCATCTCCAGGCTTACGGCATTAAATTTCTGGATCTTTTCGTAGTGCACGATATGTTTGAAGTTCCAGCTTACCAGTATATCGGCGGCCGCTACGGTTGCGATCGCGATATGTCTTGCATCGTCAAGGTAACTCTCCGGAACTATCCTGTGGCGAAGGTATTCATCGGCCAACCCCATGGCTTCGTCGGAGAGGTCTAACACTTCTTGCGCCAACTCTCGGAATCTACGATAAACGTCCTTTACCTCTTCTGGTGCTTCCTCGATCTCGGCATCCGTCAGCGATGAAAGGAGAAGGCCATATCTCCCCGCCTCGAAATCGTCGAGAAGGCCGTTTGACCACTCCTGGAACTCCGGGTCACAACAGCCCCCGATGACCGAGGTATCCACGTATACTCTGCTTTCTCTCATATGCCTATTATAGTGTACCAGGTTGACATCAGGCTTAATGGCACCAGATTGATTGGCTCAGACGATATGAATCGGTCTGGGCGTAGAAAATCTATGGGGGAAGCTGATTCATAGAAGATGCTGGTTATTCTTAGGAATACCGAGAACAAGCTGGGAAAACAGCGATTGCTGTTCAGCGTGGACATTATGAATCATCCTTGGCGTATAAAATCCGTGCGGGAAGTTGATTCAAAGAGCGGTTTGGGTGATTCATGGGGAGATATGGTAATGCCTAGATTGCCTCCTCGAGGACAACAAGCGGGGCTAGGTCTTCCAAGGGCCTCAACGCCCACCAGAGCAATAAAAGCCGGGCCCCGCGCCCGGCTTTGACTCTCCATTAGGCGCATCCTTTGAAGTAACATTCATCTAGTGTTTGCCCGCAAGAATCCGGTGATCTCGCCCTTGTCGGTTCTGCCTTCGGCTACCTTTCTGACCAATCGCTCGAACTCGGCTTCATCCGCTTCGACCTCGAAACCGTTCAACGCCAGAAACACCAGGGCCGCGACGGCCTCAGTCCTCTTGTTGCCATCAATGAAGGGGTGATTGCGAACGATGTGAAATAGATAGGCGGCCGCCATCTCAATGATATCTGCGTGGAAGTACTCTTCCCCCATGCCCGCCTGGGGCATGGCCATGGCTGATTTTAAAAGATCGAGGTCTCTTATCCCGGAACGGCCGCCGTAGCGGCGCAACTGGTCCTGGTGTATCTCCAGTACCTCGGCGAGGGTAAGGAATAAGGGTGCGGCCATCTAGTCCGCCAGGTTCTTGAGCATCCTGCCGTATCTGCGGTTGGTCTTGTCCAGGGCCGCCTCGAAAACCTGGCGGCGCTTCTTGTCTCGCACGGGGGTGATGATCAACACCTCCCCGTCGGTGGTTATATCCAGGGGAGTGTCGGCGTCGATATTAAGCAACTCGAGTATGGGCCTGTCTATCACCAGGGCCATGCTGTTCCCGTGCCGGGTCATCCTCTTGACCACTTCAACCTCCTCTATGGTATTACATCGTATATACATCATATATCCTTAAGAGAATCTGATGCAAACCTTGTCTTCGCAGTCTCATTGGATCCCGCCGAGCTTCGCGAAAAAGTGCATCGATATCAGGCCGCACAGGATGCCGGAAAACAGACAGTCCGGTCTGAATCATGATGTTAGAATATCAGCGTAGAAGGGCGTTCAAGCTATAACGGAACGGGAATCCAACGATAAGGAAATGGAAACGATGAACGAAGTGGTGATCTCGGTCGAGGGCCTCCACAAGACATATGGCGAGACCGTTGCGGTGGAAGATATATCCTTCGAGGTAAAAGAGGGTGAGATATTCGGTCTGCTGGGGCCGAACGGCGCCGGAAAGACCACTACCGTGGAGTGCCTGCAGGGCGTGCGCTATCCCGACCGGGGAAAGCTGCGGGTATTGGGCTTCGATCCGGCATCACCACGTTAACCGGCTCGCGGAGAAAGAGCTTCAGCTCTACCCATGTCGTTAAAGCACCTTGGGCCTGCCGCTGGCCGTCATGTTCGTGCTGGGCGGGGTCTTCGGCAACACTCCCAGCACGGAGGAGGTTGTCTATCGGGGCGTGGGAGCCATGGACTACTATCTTCCCGCGTATCTCGCCCTCTTGCTGGCATCCATGGCTGTGGTGGCCCTGCCCGTACACATCGCCTCCTATCGCGAACGTGGGGTGATCAGGCTTTTCCAGGCGTCTTCGGTGCCTTTGCGTGCCGTTATCGGATCTCAGTTCATGGTGACGCTCGTGATCGCCGTAGCCGGCAGCATTTTGCTCATCGCCGTGGGGATGCCCGTTTACGGCGTCCGCTTCCCCGCAAGCGTGCCGTTGCTGATCGCCGGCTTCCTGCTCGGTGTGCTCGAGTTCGCGGCCATCGGCATATTGCTGGGTATAGCCTTTCGCACATCACGTGCAGCGCAGGGAGCGGGGATCATGCTCTGGTTCGTGCTCATGATGGTGGGCGGAGCGGGGCCGCCGCCGGAAGTGCTTCCCGCCGCCTTGCGGGGTGTGGGCGCCGCGACCCCCATCAAGCCCGCTATCTTCCTCCTCCAGGACGCCTGGCTGGGTTTCGGCTGGAACTGGACGCAGACCCTTCTGGTCCTGGCTTTCACTGCAGGAGCCTTTCTTCTGATCCTCCTCTTCATGCAGAGAAGGCTCTTCGGGGAACGTTAGGGGGTAGAATATGCGCCATCTATCGCTTGATCCTTGGCCATGCGCCAGGCCACTGTATGCCTTGTGATCGAGGACTACGGGTGGGGCAAGGTCTGAGGATGATCTTTGCGGAGTGTCTTCAGGCTCAACACGTGTATGCTGACCCCGACACCGACAGCGACGAGGAATATTCTCAGGTAGGCATTTGAGACCAGCACTATTGAGACGCAAAGAACAGGCCACAGGAGCATCAGGGTCACGACCTTTACACTTCTCTTGATGGCACGGTAAGTAAGGTAGTTGTATATATAGGGTCCGAAAACCCTGTTGTTGAGCATCCAATCATATAGGCGCTTCGAACTGCGAAGATAGCAGAAAGAAGCCACCAGCAAGAGCGGCGTAGTCGGAAGCACGGGGACCACGATTCCGATAATGCCTATGACCAGCGAAATGGAACCCGCTAAGATCAAAAGATATTTCTTTGCGGATCTTTTCATGGGTTAACGCGAAGACCTCCATCGCTTGATATCACTCCGATGCCCGGAGGCTCGGCCTCATTCAACTGCCGTGAACGGCATCCGTGGGCCGGGATATGCCCGCCCGAAGCACTTGGTACTAGGAATGACCAGTTGTTTCCGCACATTCTTCGGCCGGAACAACTGCCGGGGTTATCGGCTCGAGAGCTTGCCACCCAGCTCTCGCCCGAACTCCCGCGCGCGCGCCACTTCGCTTTCGGGCAGTATGCCCCTGTCCTCTCCCTTCCCCGGTGCCTTGTAGCCTTCGATGGCGGCCTTGAACGGCGGCGCGATGGCGATCAAACCGCCCGCCTCGAGCAGCTCGTACAACACCTCGGAAGCCTGTGTGAGGGGCTTCTCGTCGTTGACGGTGCCGCCCGTGCTGAAGGTCGCGAAGGGCTTGCCCGCCAAGCCCGCCTTTATGACTTTTTTCGCGTAGCGCTTGATCTTCGGCCAGGCGCCGGGCCATCTCGTCGCGGCGCCGATGACGACAAAGTCGAGGGACGGATCCGGCGGTCCGGCGTCCTCTATCGCGACCACCTGCACTTCATGCCCGGACTCGCTCAGCCCCTGGCCGATCGCCTCGGCTGTCTTCCTGCAACTACCCCACCAGCTCTTGTAGACTACTATGCCTTTCATCACGCCCTCCTAGGTCCTCGCGGCGGACACTGTATCCTCTCTTCGTGATTGACGAGCTTCATAATTCCATGGCATGCCGCTCGATTGTGGAAAACTCCTTCCTGATATGGTTTTGGCATCACGGGCCAAGTATCCTTCAGGTTTGATATGGTCTCCGGTCTGATTATATGCCCATTGCCCTTTCTTCCGCCGACATCAGTCGCTTCCGAGGTGCTCATGTATCCACATATATTCCGCTATTTCTCATAAGCCCATTACAGGATACGAGGTTGACGACAGGCCGATCTCGCCGGCAAAGAATGGTGGAACCTGCAAGCCCCGGCCAGATGGATGGCGCCGGATGCCTCCCTGAAGATGATAAGGTCTTCCGGGGACTTCAAACCAGCCGTCATCCCGACCCCGCGGATGCGGGAGGCGGCGTGTTGACCGCTCCCCCGGGCGGTCATATGATGATTACGCGATAACCTGAGCGGACAAATGGAGGCCGCGGCATGGAAAAAACCCCGGAGGAAAAGGCCGAGCTGCTCATGGAGCTGGCCGAGGCTCCTTCCACCCGTCTCGAAGCGGAGCTGGCCTTCCGCTTCCTCTACGCTCACCTCGAGGCCGCCATCAAGCGCAACGGGGAGCTGAACATCCTGGATGTCGGTAGCGGTCTCGGAGAGGTGGCACTCCGTTTCGCCGCTTTGGGCCACAAGGTGACCATGCTCGAGCCGCAAGCCTGTCTCCTGGAAACGGCGGAGGAGCGGGCGCGGCTGCAGCTGCCGGACCGTACCGGGCTCATGAGGTTCCTCAACGAACGCATCGAGGACCTGGAGGAATGTATCGATGACGAGTTCGATCTCATCGTCTGCCACGAGACCATCGAGTACGTGGACGATCCGCTGCGGGCGTTCAACGTCATCACCCGCGTGCTGAAGCCCCGCGGCACGCTCTCGCTCGTCTTCCTCAACCGCTACGGCCTCATAGCGCGCCGGCTGATCGTGGACGAGAACGTCAAGGAGGCCATGGAGACTTTCGATGTGGACGAGTTCGATACGCAGCTGCATCACGGCCGCGGCCATCTCTATTCGGACGCGGAGATAACGGCCTTGCTGGAGCCCCTCGGCTACAATATCGACGGCCAGTACGGGCTGCTGGTCTTCGCCGAGTTCATCGATTGCTCCCTCTTCGAGGAAGGGCAGTGTTTCAAGGGGATGCTGGAGCTGGAGGAGAGAGCGGGCCAGGAACCGCACCTCAAGGGCATCGGCAAGTTCGTCCAGCTCATCTGCTCCAAGTCCTGATGCAGCTTCGGCTCCGGTGCTGCCGCCGGGGCTTGAGATACACCGCGCAGGCGGCCCGCGTATGATCGCGCGAAAGGCCCTAGGCCGTCTCGGCGCCGGCCTCCTCCCTGTGCTTTGATACTGTCCTCGCTATACGACGGAGCGAGGCCGTGGTACCGCTCAGACCCTTCTTTACCACGGCGTAGGTCAGGAGCTGCTGGTACAGGCTCTCGTCCTCAAGGTCCCGCCAGCGCAGCTGGCGCTTGGTGCGGGTGAGAAAGAGCATGGGGATCCAGGTGCCGGTGTTCACGTAGAACTTACCCTTGCGGCCGCCCAGCACCGGCTGCAGTTCGTTGGAGTAATAGCGGTGGTCGTGACCGAAGACCACGACGTCGATCCCCTCGTCGCCCAGGAGGATCTCACGCGCCGCCACCGAAAGCGCGTCTTCGCGCGTAGCCAGGGAATCCAGCAGCAGGTCATCCCGGCCGGCCTCCTCCTCGTCATCATCCTCAGGGAAAGCGGAGGAGAGCATCTCCGCATCCTCGACTCCCGGCATCTCCACCCGCCCGCGCCCGGACACGAGGTCCATGAAGCGTTTGCGCGAATAACCCCAGGTGTCGATGCGTCCCTCCCTCTTGCGCCGCAGCAACTCCCGGCTCTCCTTGAAGGGCGGGAATCCCACCTTGGACATGAAGCGCGTGAGCTTATAGCCGTAGGCCATCTTGAACCACCAGCTCTCGTCCTGTATGCCCAGGAAGACCATGTTGGGGATGGGGCGCACGTTGTTGATGAAGGGGTTGCGCTCGCTCATCATACCGTTGGAGAAGTATTCCAGAAAACAGTTGCCCCAGCTCCGCTCCAGCCGCAGCTCACCCGTCTTGGGGTCGCGCAGGAAGGGGTGGGTAAAATCCTCGAAGACGCTGTCGGCGTAGAACTGGTTGCCGTGCTCCACGTACAGTGAGCCGGTGCGATAGATGCCGCTGCATTCGAAGTGGAAGTGGTCGGAGTCCGGCCCTCCCAGTTCCTCCAGCAGCCGGTCGCGCACGCGGGGCCAGAACAAGTCTATATCGTGGTTGCCCGGTATGAGGACCACCCGGTGGCTTTTCTCCATGAAAACGCGGAGGGATACGAACAGATCGTTATGCGCCTCGAGTACTCTCTCCAGCCTGGCCAGGGATTCGCCTTCGGTGCTACCCAGGCGCGAAAAGGGGCGCGTCGACGTCTTGTCCAGGTTGACGGCGACGAAATCTATGAAGTCACCGTTGATGATCAACTCCGCGCTACGGCGCTTGGCCACCGTGTCCAGGAAGCTGATGAAGCTCTCGTCCTGGTCGAAGTCGTCCAGGTAATCGCCCGCCCCCAGGTGCAGGTCGCTGACTATATATCTCGTCTTGGCCATCACATATCACCACGCCGCGTATTCCATCGGCCTGCTTTGATCCATATCGGCAAACCAAGAATTGAGTATAACATCCTCCGAATCACGGCGCCCCAAATAACATCGTCTTACCTCGATTAAGAGCCTTACGACCTTTTCCTCGACCTCGCCGGCGCCCTCCGCTTCCTTAAATGGATGTCATAGCGTGTTTCCCAGATCGAACGTTCAGGAGATCACCCTCTTCCTTGCTCAGTCGTCTCTACCAGGATGATGGGGTGGTCTCACAGTATTACCTAATCCAAAGTGCCTATCGAAATGCTGGGGCATCTTCTGTACTACGCCTCGAGGTTGCCCGAGAAGGTTCTTCTCCGAGAAGAGCGGGTGGGAAGATAGGAAATATATGAGGGTGGGTCAGGTCTTGCATCTTGAATTTCAATGAAACAGCCAGCATAGAATAGGGAGATGGCGTAATCACAGGATTCAAGACCTGGCACCGAGGCTTGACCCATACTTTTACTGAAGAATCATCGTTCTTATCTGGCGGCTTTGCCCGAATAACAACTGTTTCAATCCGAGAAACGTTCGTAGATATCGGCGAAGTCGTCGTGGCGTGTCCGGAACACCTCGAGGACGGCGGGGTCGAAGTGAGAGGGCAGGCTGCGCCCGTCACCCTCCAGGATGATCTCCACAGCTTTCTCGTGGGAGTATCCCTGCTTGTATGAACGCCGGCTCCTCAGCGCATCGTAGATATCACTCAAAGCCACGATGCGTCCCGAGACCGGTATGCTTTCGCCCCGCAAGCCTTGCGGGTAGCCAGAACCGTCCCACTTCTCGTGGTGCGTGAGGGCGATCTCCGCGGCCATGGCCAGGCGGGGATGTTTCCCCAGGATGTGCGCTCCAGCCCGGCAGTGGGTCTTCATTATCTCCCACTCCTCGGCCGTCAGGGGTTCGGGTTTGCGGAGGATATCGGGATGTATATGGATCTTACCCACGTCGTGCATCTGGGAGGAGTAGCCGATCACTTCGACCTCTTGCGGGACGAGCCCGATAGCCTCGGCGACGAGGGAGGAGTAAAGGCTTACCCGGCTTATGTGCTCCCCCGTGAGCTCGTCGCTCTCCTCGGCGGCCCTGGCCAGGGCTCCGACGGTATAGCGGAAAGCCTCCTCGGTCTCCCGCATATGCAGGGATATGGTGTGGAAGAATGAGGAGCTGAGGAAGAAGGTTTTCAACACCTCGCGGTCGAAATCGCCGATGGCGGAGGGATATCCGGCCGCGACAACCAGGTAGTCTCCGTCGCTGATCCAGGCCGCGTCCGCGATCTGGTCAAGGGATGGCGGAACACCGGGGAAAGTGCACGGCGAGATGCGCCCCATCTCCGGCTCGCGCTCCCAGGAGATTCCCGATGCGGCCAATTCCTGCAAGGTGAGATATCTCTCCTCCCAGGCGAGCTTTCCGCCGTCGCTTTCGAGCAGGATGCCGACGGCTCCCAGGGTCCCCGTTCTTCTGCCCAGGTAGAGGAAGCGGGGTCCTTTCTGCGGCGCGGCGGTCGAGAGGAACGCCACGGCGAGCTCCCGGCTGATATCGGCAGGAACGGCGCCCTCTTCTCCGACGCTCCCCAGGATGAAAGCGCTCATAGAAGTGACGGAGGTCATGGAATGATAGGCGTTTTCCAGGCCGTCGCGCAGGGTCTTGAGGCGCAGCAACGACCTGGTGCGCGCCAGCAGTTCCTGCCTGTCCACCGGTTTGGAGAGGAAATCGTCCGCCCCGGCTTCCAGCGCCCTCACGCGGTCGGGGGTGGAATCGAGGGCGGTCACCATCACCACCGGTATGAAGACCGTGTCCGTATCGCTCTTGATGCGGCGGCAGACCTCGACCCCGTCGATACCCGGCATGAGGATATCCAGCAGGATCAGGTCTACGTGAGCCTCACCCGCTATCTTCAGGGCTTCCTCACCGCCCCCGGCGCGAAGCACCCGGTAACCCTCCGGCTCCAGGGCTGCCTGCAGGAAATCGAGGTTGACCGGCTCGTCGTCCACCGCGAGGATCACGGCATCGCAAGGGTTACGCGGCGATCCCTGTGCATCCGCGTCATACTTCATGACCGCCCCCTTTTGCGTGCATCCACAGCATGGTATACGGGAAGGGTGAAGGAAAAGGTACTGCCCCTGCCCGGCTCGCTCTCCACCCGGATGCTTCCGCCGTGCAATTCCACGAGCCTCCTGCTCAAGGCGAGGCCCAGGCCGGCGCCCCCTCCCCTGCGGGCTCCCTCCCCGACCTGTGTGAACTCGTTGAAGAGTTTGCCCTGGTCCTGCGGGGCGATGCCCACCCCGGTGTCCTCGACCTCGACGACCACACGGTCGCCCTCGCGGTACGCTCGTACCTCCACGCTTCCCCCCTCCGGGGTGAACTTCAAGGCGTTGGAGAGGAGGTTGAACAGTACCTGCCTTACCCGGCGCCGGTCGGCGGTGACCCTGCAGGGCAGGGCGTCGCGATGCAAGGTGAGGCGTACGCCGCCGCGGTCTGCCTCCTGCCGCATCAACTCCAGCGTCGAGCCGACGAGTTCATCCATGTCGAGCTCCTCCGTCTGCAGGGACAGCTCATCCGCCTCCAGGCGCATATAGTCGAGGATGTCGCTGATGAGAGCGAGGAGGTGCTTCCCGCTGGTATGGATATTCTCCAGGTAGCGCTGCTGCTTCTCGTTTACCGCGCCGTAGGTCCCCGCGAGCAGTATCTCCGAAAAGCCGATGACCGCGTTCAGCGGCGTCTTCAGCTCGTGGGAAACTGAGGCCATAAAGCGGTTCTTGAGACTATCCAGCTCGAGTAGCTGTCGTTTGTCCTCCTCCAGGAGCAGGCGCTGCTTCTCCTCGGTTATGTCGCTGGCCAGGTGGACCGTGCCCGCGGCCTGGTCCGCGCCCATGCGATAGGGGGTGATGAGAATACGGTAGGAACGGTTGTCTCCGCCCTGCATCTCGAACCCCGCCATGCCCTCCATCAGCGCCCCCCGGCGATATGGGCAAGCCTCGAAGCGCTGTCCGCAAGACATGACGTCCGAGCACCTGCGGCCTACGACGTCCGTCAGCGGCAGCCCCGCGTACTCGGCCAACGCGGCGTTCGCGCGCTGGATGATGCCCTCGGGGTTGGCGAAGAATACCATGTCGCGCATGGAGTCCACCGTGGCCTCCCATTCCCGCCGCGCCGCCTGTACCCGGCTGAAGAGCTGCAGGTTCTCCAGGGCCAGCCCCAGCTGCATGCCGAGCAAGGACAGGGACTCCTTCTCCTGGGAGCTCCAGGATGACTCGTGATCATAACCCATGATCACCATGCCCACCGGCCTGCGGTTGCTCTTGAGGGTGAAGAGGAGGAAATCGCTGCCCTCGCCGCCGCCAAGGTCCAGGAGGCGGCTCCAATCGCCCGCCGCGGGGTCGAGCCTCAGCAGGATATCCCTTTCGATGACATCCACGACGCAGAGGATCTCCGCGAAGACCCTGTCCATGACCGCGAGACCGCCGTGCGCCGCTACATCCGCGAGGAAACGATCGGACAGGTTCCGCTGGTAGAAGACGGACAGGCCCCTCCTGCCTTCCTCCGCGGAGAGCATGAGCAGGCGGCGGCAGCGGAAGCGCTCCATGAGCTCGCCCAGCGCCGTGGGGATGGCATCCGCGTCGCTGAGCGGGCGGTTGAGCGCGCGGACCACGGCACCGATGGCGAGTCGGGTGGACTTGTATCCGTCCAACTCCTGCCGCAGCGCGGCGCATGTCCTGGTATACTCTGCGGCGAGCGCGATAGCGGATGCTTCCGGTTTTCTCAGGGTGAGTATCTCCAGCCCCCGGTCTGCGCCCGGCTCTTCAGCCCCCGGGTGTAGTCCGCTTGCGTGAGCGGCCTCGCCATCGACTATCAGCAAACCCTTGAGCCCGGTGAGACTCCGGGTCTCCGGCCCCAGCCACACGGCATCCACGCCGTGTTCACGCAGGATGGAAGATACGCCGTCCACGAAATCCTGGCGTTCGGACAGGATCCATGCATTCATATCAGCACTCCCCATGCTCATTTCCATTATATATCAGGCCGCGGGGAGGATAATGTATAGAGATGATTGTGCCGAAATATAAGCTATAGGCATCGAGGGTTTCCCCGCGTAAAGGATCCTTCGTGGCGGAAGGCTCGCCTGCCGGGATGGGAGGCGAGTCCGGCCCGTCGTCGTGCTGGGGAGGGCATCAGCGCAATGCCGGAAAAAATACTTGTCGTTGATGATGACGCGACCATGGTCAACCTGCTGGCCACCATCCTCGAGATGGAGGGCATGACGCCGCGGAAAGCCCTGTCGGCCAGGCAGGCGTTCGCCTTCATGGAGCAGGAGTTGCCCGACCTGATCCTCCTGGATATCATGATGCCCGAACTGGACGGCTTCGAGGTCCTGGCCATGCTGCGCAAGAACCCTAAGACCAAAGACCTGCCGGTGATCATCGTCACCGGGCTGGCGGACAAGAGGAACATGCTCAAGGGGTGGAGGGAGCAGGCGGACGAGTGGATCACCAAGCCCTTCGACCCCATGACCCTGGTTGCCAGTATCAAGTCCATCCTGGCGAAATCGCTGGAGAAGCGGCTGGAGGAGAGGGCGCGGCACATCGACGACCTCCTGGGCATCCTGGAGAGGATGGATAGCGGGTAAGCACCACGATGGAGCCTTGGTGCTATCGGGCGCCACCTTCCACGTATGCCTATCGGACAACCGCTTTATCCCCATATAATGATGGTGGTTTTTCTCCCGTGGGTATGAGTCGACCCCGGTCTTGCTACCCGTTGAGCCGTACTTGTGGGAGAATAGCCCACATGACTCATCCGCCTCGAAACGTGGAGGGGATATGGCCTGCAGAGTAGGGGACATCATCGCGCTCGTGGAGGAACTGGCGCCACCTTATCTCGCAGAGGATTGGGATAACGTGGGCCTGCAGGTGGGCTCGGAACGGGCGGAGACGGGCGCCGTCCTGGTTTCCCTCGACGCGCATCCCCGCACGCTGGAGGAGGCACGCAGCCGCGGTGCCGGTATGCTCGTCTGCCATCACCCGCCCATCTTCCGTCCCCTGCGGCGGCTGGTGACGGACGAGCCCGTGGGAGCTCTGCTGCGGGATGCGCTGGTCTCGGGCGTGGCCGTATACGCGGCCCATACCAACCTGGATGCGTCTCCCCACGGCGTAAACGCGGCACTGGCCACGCTGCTCGCCTTGCGGGATCATCGCCCGCTGCCGGCCGAGCCGCTGGAGGCGGGGTACAAACTGGTCACCTTCCTGCCGCCCGAGCATGTAGCCGAGGTGAGCGCCGCCCTCTTCGAGACCGGCGCCGGTGCCATCGGCGACTATGCCGGGTGTTCGTTTCGTGTCGAGGGGACGGGCACCTTCACCCCCGGTCCCTCCTCCCGACCCGCCCGCGGAGAAGCCTCCGGGCCGAATGTGGTGAGCGAGGTACGGCTGGAGCTGCTGGTGAACCGGGAGGGGTTGGAGGAAGCGGTTGAGGCCATGCTATCCAGGCACCCCTACGAGGAACCCGCCTACGACATCTATCGCTTGCACGGACCGGCCTGCGCCGGGTTGGGAAGGATAGGCGACCTCCCGGAACCCGTGAGCCTGGGCCGGTTTGCCCGCAAGTGCGCTAAGCTGTTGGGAAGTCCCGCGTTGCGCCTGGCCGGCGATCCCGCCGCCGCGGTAAGCCGCGTCGCCGTCTGCGGGGGAAGCGGGGGAAAACTGGCGCCGCGCGCCCGCGAGGATGGCGCGCAGGTCCTGGTCACCGGCGATGTCGGTTACCACGAAGCGCAGGAGGCGGTTGAAGCCGGGCTGGCCGTCATCGACGCGGGCCACTACCATACCGAGAGGCCGGTAGTGCCCCACCTGGCCGCGCTGCTCTCGGGCAGGGCGGAGCGGTCGGGCCTGGAGGTGGAGATACTCGTTTCAGACGTGCATACTTATCCCTGGATCGACGGAGGTGCCGAGTGAGCCAACAGGAGACCCTTTACCGGGTCCAGGAACTGGATACCCGTATACTCGAGCTGCGAGGCTGCGAGGGGAACCATCCCCTGCAGGCGGAGATTGAGGCGCTGCGGGAAGGGAGGGAGAAAGGCCTCGCCGAGTCGGAACAGACCGTCGCCAACCTGGAGGAGTCGCGCAAGAAGCAGCGCGGTTTGGAAGACGAGGTACAGGGTGTGGAGGAGAAGCTGGGGCGCGAGGAGGAGAAGCTTTACGGCGGCAAGGTGAACAATCCCAAGGAGCTGCGCGGACTGCAGGCGGAGGTGCGCTCCCTGAAGCACAAGAAGGACATCTTGGAGACGCGACTCCTCGAGGAGATGGAGAACCTGGACGAGATAACGAGGAAGGCCGACGAGCTGCAGGGGGAACGGGATCGGCTGCAGGCGGAGATAGACGAGAAGGCGGGGGTGCTGGACGGAGAGATAGCCGAGATCAGGGCGGAGCTGGCGGGGCTGGAGGAGAGACGGCGCGAGCTGCGCTCCCAGGTTGACGAGGAACTGCTGGAGCTCTACGACGAGCTGCTGGAGAGCAAGCACGGCCTGGCGGTGGTCAAGGTCTCGGATGGGGTGTGCCTGGGATGCCGGGTGGAGCTGCCGGGAATTGAATTCGATCGCTTTCTCAAGACGGAGAGCGCCTTCACCTGTACGAACTGCGGCCGCATCCTGGCGAAGTAGATGACGGGGTCTGAGGGGCGACCCGGAGCGAGGCGGTGGAGCTTGGAGCCGAGGAAGATCAGGAGGAGCGTGTTGGAGCCGACCTTTCAGGGCGCGCAGCGCTTTGAGGAACTGTACGTCTACGTCGACGGTGCCGCGCGCGGCAATCCCGGGCCGGCCGCCATCGGGGTGCTGCTCCTCACCCGGCACGGCAAGAGGGTGGCGGCCTTCGGCGAGGCCATCGGCGAGGCCACCAACAATTATGCGGAGTACACCGCCCTTATCCACGCCCTGCGCCTGATCTCGGTCTTCGAGGTGGACAGGCTGCGCATCTATACCGACAGCGAGCTCATGGCCATGCAGGTGAAAGGCGAGTACCGGGTTAAAGAGAAGACCCTGCACAGCCCGCATGCCCAGGTGATGTCCATGCTGCGCCGCTACAAGGACTGGGAGATCGCGCACATACCGCGCGAGAAGAACGCCGAGGCCGATACCCTTGCGAACCGTGCCCTGAACGAGGCGGCGATTCCCGCGGGCAAGCCCGCGCGCAAGGAGCCGCCCCCGCCCGAGGGTCAATCGTCGCTTTTCTCCGAGGGCGCCGATGAACGCGAGGAATAGAAGCGATGTTTCTCCTTGCCCACCTGGGATTCACCGCGGCCCCCGGCGCCCTGGTCGCGAGCTGGTGGGGAGAGAACCGCGGATTCGCCTCCAAGGCTCCGGATATGAGATGGCTGCTCGCCGGAAGCGTGCTTCCGGATGTCATCGACAAGGCCGTCGGGCAGGTGTTTCTTAAACCCTATTTCGAGAACGGCCGCATCTTCGCGCATACCTTCGTCCTCACCCTCCTCCTCGTCGTGGCCGGGTCCTGGGAATGGAGGAGGCGCGGCGACAGCCGCATCCTGCTCCTGGCCTTGGGGGTGGCCAGCCACCTGGTATTGGACCGTATCTGGATCGAACCCACCACCGCGTTGTGGCCGTCCCTAGGCCCCTTCATGAGGCACCCCTCCATCAAGACCATCCTCGATCAGATACGCGACTATCTCGGCGATCCTGCCTTCTGGGTCACGGAGCTGGCGGGGGCGGTATTCCTCGTCGCCTCCCTCCGCTACCTGGGCGTGAAGACACTGCGCGACCTGAAGGCGTTCCTGGTCTCCGGGGTATCCCCCTCCCTCGCCCAGTACGCGCCCGGCTACCACACCTGATGCGCGGAAGCGCATTGCTTTATCGCCGCAAGTGCACATAGAATATTGAGGTCATGGGAACGGTATATCTACTGCGACACGGCGAGACCGATTACCACGCCCAGCGCCGGCTGCTGGGGCGCATCGATGCCGGGCTGAACGATGTCGGGCTGGGACAGGCTGCACGCGCGAAGGACTTCTTCCGCGATATAGACCTGGCCGCGGTGTACTGCAGCCCCTTGCGGCGCTGCAGGGAGACGGCGATGCCGGTGGCGGAGGAGAAGGGTATGGAGATCGAGGTCATGCCGGGCCTCATGGAAGTGGATATGGGAGAGTGGGACGGCCGGCACGTCGACGAGCTCTTCGAAGTCGAGGGCGAGACGGTGGGCCTGTGGATGGCCAACCCCTCCTCGGTGAGCATCCCCGGGGGAGAGGACTTCGGGGCGGTCAGGGAGCGCGTACTTACCGCGACGCGCGAGATAACCTCCCGTCATCCCGGTGGTGACCGGGTGCTCGTCGTGACCCATGGCGGCCCCATCCGCGGTATCCTCTGCGAGGCGCTGAGGATGGACCTGGACGATATGTTCCGCGTCCAGATCGACCTGGCCTCCGTCTCCGCCGTGAGGTACTTCGACGGGGGCATCCCGGAGACCGCCATGGTGATCCTCGTCAACGAGACCTTCCATCTCAGACCGGCCTGGGGGTAGTACGCACACACGACCCGCCGCCGCCAGGAACGGATTTCCACGTCATCGCGAGGCGGCGTATTCGCAGCCGAAGCAATCCAGAAGCGCCCGGCTGTATCCGTACGCGCCCAGATGGTAATGCGACCACCCCCATTCCGCTGTAACGAAAAGAGAAGAATGCATGGCAATCCCTTGAGGATACTGATAACGTTGCGGTTGAAACGGATACGTTGATACCCGGAACGCATCAAACCGATACCATGGAGGTAAGGAATTGCCGGATCTCGAGCCTGAGTCCATTGATAGTGTAAACTGCCTCCTCTTCGACCTGGACGGCACCCTGGTGGATACCATCGACCTCATCGTCTTCTGCTTCCAGGAAACCCTGCGTATCCTGGAGCTGCCCCCGCGCAGCGAAGAGCAGATCCTCGCCGAGGTCGGGCGCCCGCTGCACCTCCAGGCGCGGGATGTAGACCCGCGGCGGGCGGAGGAGATATTCCAGCTCTACCAGCGCATCTACGACCAGCATCACGACGGGATGGTACGCGAATTCCCGGGCGTCAGGGAGGCGCTGGACGGGCTGGCCGGGAGGGGCTACCGCCTGGGGGTGGTGACGTCCAAGCGGACCTCCAGCGCCCGCGGCGACCTCGCGTACTTCCACCTCGAGACCTTCTTCGAGGTGGTGATAACCGCGGATGACACGGCCAGCCACAAGCCTCACCCGGAACCGGTCCTCGAGGCGCTGCGGCGGCTGGGTGTCCCGTCCGGGGAGGCGACCTATATCGGTGACAGCGTCCACGACCTGCGCTGCGCCCACGCCGCCGGTGTGCTCGCCGGGGCGGTGGGGTGGGGACCCTTCCCCCACGAGGTGCTGCGGGCGGAGGACCCGGACTACTGGATAGAGCGCCCGCCGCAACTCCTCACCCTCTTCCCCGCTATCTAAGATGGGGTCACCATCGGTTTGACACCCGGGTAGGGCTGTGATAGCTTGTTTTACGTCCGCGCGCCGCTAGGCGTTTTTCGCTTTATCCCCTTCGCATAGAGTAAATTTTCCGCGCCCCGATATGGTCTGCCGTGTTGCGGCGGAACGAGGCGGGCGAGAGGTTTGGTGAAGGGCCTTCCGGGTAAAGGTCCATTAAACCCCTCCTAGGACGAAAGAGAAGCATCGGAGGGCCCTTACACCATTCACAACGTTTATGATTAGAGGTTCTTCTCCGAAAAGTGTGGGTAGATTATAGTAAGAAAACATCTATCAGGCATAGGGGTCGGCCCTGGACTTATGCCTGAAATAGTAAAGAGGAGAACGAGAAAAGGAAATAGGGTGTCACTCAAATCCCATGTATATGCTGTGCATATGGCTCAGGCATAAGTCCAGGGCTGACCCCTATGCCTGACACTTTGGAGATATAGGTAGGAGATTAACCGTGCAGGGAAAGCGCGTATGAGAGGAGGAGCGAAATGCCGTATTTCGAGGACATCGACGTCTTTTACGACCTGCTCGTAGGGGTGTTCGACGAGCTCATGCAGGATCCGGCTATCCGCCAGAAGGCGCTGGACTCCAGCCTGCTGGTGCAGTTCGTTTACAGGGAGCCCGAGGGCGAGTACTGGATCGACTGCCGCGGAGACGAGGTAAAGGTATATCCCGGCGGCCCGCCGGAGGAGATGACCCCCGACGCCGTCATGACCATGGAACTGGACACGGCGCACGCTTTCTGGTGCGGGCAGCTCAACCTGCTGGGAGCCCTTTCCAGCGGGGAGATCGAGGCGGAAGGCTCCATGCCCCGGCTGCTCAAGATGCTCCCCGTGATCAAGCCCGCGTATGCCGTCTATATAAAACTGCTCGGCGAGAAGGGGCTCGAGGACCTGATCATTGAGGAAGAAGAGGACTAGTATCCCGATTGCCTGCGGATATCTGGGCGAAATGGCTTGATGAAGCGGACCGCGAGGGCGCCGCAGCCGACCGGCAGTTGCGTATCCTGCGGTCGCAGGTGAGGGATCGCGTCGTACATAAAGCCGGCCTGAAGCATGGATCCCGGGTCGTGGACCTGGGATGCGGCAGCGGTTTTCTCTCTCTGGAGGCGGCCCGCCTGGTAGGTCCGGAGGGCCGGGTGTTCGCGGTGGATTCCAGCCCCGGTGCGCTGGAGGCGCTTGCCCGCCGGGCCGGGGAGCGGGGGCTGGACAACGTGAGCGCCCTGCAGGCAGACATATCCAGCCTCCCCCTGCAGGACGACACGGCCGATGCCGTCGTGGCGAGGTCGGTGCTCAGCTATGTCAACGACCGGCGCATGGTCCTGGGAGAGGCCCGGCGGGTACTGCGGCCGGGAGGAGCCATTTCCCTCTTCGAACCGGTGCTCTCGGAGGAGGAACTCGTCCTGGATTGGGAAGATGAGGTCTACCTGTGGACGAAGCTGCGGCAGATACTGCAGAGCAGGCATCCGGCCTACGGTTTCGACCGTCCAGAGCTGATGGGCGAGGTGAGAGAGGCCGGCTTCGAGGATGTGGATTCCTTCACCTGGCATGCGGATGTGACCCGTCCTTTCGCCGGTGTGGAGGAGGCAGTGGAGGAGTTGGAGGACGCTCTCCCCGGCGAGTTGTCGCTGGCCGCATGCTGGCGCAGGCACGGGGTGACGGACGAGGAGATAAGAAGGGTATCCGGACGCCTGGCCGAGGGTTCGCGCAAGCCGTCGTATCACGATATCCTGCCCTGTATCTATATCTGGGGCAACAAACCCGCCTCCCGGTAAGAGGGTGAGCAGCGGGAATAGTGAGTGCGGGAGCGCGGGATAGGCAGCGGGGAAACTCGGCCGCGGGCGCGCATCGGCAGCAGGATCCGGCAAGGCAGGGCGGTTCTTACGAGTGGGAGGAAGGGGAGATGAAAGGTTTTTGTGCAAGATATCTCGAGGTCGACCTGGGCAGCGGCGAGATAAGGGTGCGAGAGTTCGAGGAGGAGCTCTTCCGAAAGTATATCGGGGGAACCGGCCTCGCCGCCTATCTTTTTCTCAAGGAGATGGATCCCCTGGTCGATCCCCTATCGCCCGAAAATCCCCTCATGTTCTTCTGCGGCCCCCTCACCGGGACCAGTTTTCCCGGAAGCGGACGGTCCTCGGTGGTGGCCATGTCCCCCCTCAGCGGCCTGTGGGGGGAGTGCAACGTAGGTGGCGCATTCGGGGCCGCCGTCAAGCTGGCCGGCTTCGACGGCATCGTATTCAAGGGCAAGGCGCCGGGGCCCGTCCTATTCTGGCTGGACGGGGACCAGGCGGAGCTGCGCGACGCCTCCCACCTCTGGGGGCTGGATACCTACGAGACCAACGAACGCCTGCAAGAGGAGCTCAAGGGCGATGGTGCCTCGGTGCGCACCATGCAGATCGGCCCCGCGGGGGAGAACGGGGTACGCTTCGCGGCCATCGTCAACGAGATAGGGAGTGTCGCGGGGCGCTGCGGCTTGGGCGCGGTCATGGGAGACAAGAACCTCAAGGCGGTGGCGGTGCGCGGGCGTGGAAAGATGGAATACGCAGACCCCGAGGCCGCCAGGGAGATCAGCAAACGTCTGGCGGACAAGCTCAAGGGACACCTGCTGGCAGGCACCCTGCACGAGCTGGGTACGAACGGCGCCCTGGACACCGGCATGCTCTCGGGCGACGTGCCGGTGAAGAACTGGAGCGTGGGCGAATGGATGGATGCTCTGGACACCCTGAACTCCTTCTATTACAACGACAACATCCTGGTGAAGATCGTGGGGTGTTATGCCTGTACCGTGCGGTGCAAGCGCGTGGTAAAGGTGGACGAGGGCCCATATGCCATGCACGAACACGCCGGGCCCGAGTACGAGACGGTATGCCTCATGGGCACCAACCTCATGAATGCCAGCCTGGAGGCGGTGGCGAAGGCCAACGATCTCTGCAATCGCCTGGGCATGGACACCATCGCCATGGGCTCGGTGATCGCGTTGCTCATGGAGGCCCAGGAGAAGGGCATCGCCGGCGAGGGGCTTACCGGCCTCGACCTCTCATGGGGCAACATGGAGGCAGCCCTGGAGGCTATCCGGCTTACCGCGGCCCGCGATGGTTTCGGGGACAGCATGGCCGAGGGTTCCCTGGCGCTGGCCACATCACTGGGCGCCCCCGAGCTGGCCGTCACCGTGCGCGGCATGGACTTTCCGGCCCATGATCCCCGCGGATTCCACGGTTACGGCCTGGCCTACGCCATGGGCACCCGCGGCGCCTGCCATCTGAACTCGGTCAACCTGCTGGTGGAGGGGGGCATGGGTTCTTGGCCCGAGATCGGACTCAAGGGACCTTACAAGGGCATGACCAGCAAGGGCAAAGCGGAGATCACCTGGAAATGCCTGTCCATCGGCCAGCTCTTCAACTCCCTGTGCATGTGCGAGTTCATCGGAGCCTTCCTCTCCCTGGACGACCAGGTGGACATGTTACGCGCCGCCACCGGTTTTGACTGGACCCTGGACGAGCTGTTGGAATGCGGCTGGAGGATCTGGTACCTGAAGCGCCATATCCTCAACCTGCGAGGCTCCGGACGCAACGACGACGTACTGCCGCCCAAGGCTATGACCCCGACGGAGGAGGGGACCAACGCCGGATCGATCCCGAATATGGAGAAGATGCTCGCGGAGATCTACGAGCTGGCCGGTCTGGACGCCGAAGGCACGGTTCCCCCGGACAAGGTAGAGATATAAGGGGTCAGGTCTTTCATTTTGCATACCGTGGTATCCAGTATCCGGATTATCATAACGTGGAGCTATCTTATATGCGGGCAACGATAGATAACATACCAGGGTATGCAAAATGAAAGACCTGACCCCTACGCTCCGGAGGGGGTGAGGAGATAGGAGATGGTCGATGCTTCCGCCTCCGACCACTCGACCCTCGCCCGCTTTCCCTCCGCCGCCTCGTAGAAGGCGGCGAGCCTGCCGGCGATGAGATACTCGTCGAAGGGGTTATCCACCCATACGCGCAGGGTGCCGCCGGGCATGTACTCTAACTCGCTGGCCAGGCCCCATCCGTAGAGCGGCAGCAGGGAGAGCATGTCCTGCAGCAGTTCCCGGCGCCGCTCCTCGTCCTCCTCGAAACGCGCGCCGATGTCCTCGAGCATGCGCAGGGTATAGTCGCGCTTGGCATCGATGATGATGGGCACGACATCCTCGCCGAGCTCACGTACCAGCTCCCGGTTTACAAGGATCGTGGTGTAACCGTCCAGGTTGATCATGCGGATGCCACGGCGGCGGTCGAGGATGATCCCCTCGTCCTCGTTCCACTCCAGATGGCTCAATTCCAGCGGCAGCCCGCAGCACGGACAGGAACGCAGGTGAAAATCGCCGTCCTTGATGGGCTCGTACTCGACCTCCAGCCGTTGAGAGAGCTCCGGCTTCTCCGGCGCCACTTCCACCCGCAGCAGATAGGCGCCGTTCTCCTTCTTCCAGAAGGAGCGGAAAGGCTTCCTTTCCAGCGCCTCGAAGGCTCCCACCACCACCGCGGCCATGAGGTCGAGATCGAAGGGATTGTGCATACGCGCCAGGCCATACCTGCCCGAGTGGTACGCGACCGTCCTGGATCTGGCGGTCCCCGTCTCCCAGGCCAGGTTGTTGAAGTAATGCACCGCCGCCCGCCGGAAGACGGGTACGCGCGCCGCTACGCGCAGCATGGGGGCCTTGAGGAAGGCCTCGACGGTGATGCGCACCGAGTTGCGCTCGGCCTCGTAGAAGATGCGGTTGACGGGAAAGCCCAACCCGTCCGAGATACGCCGCCTCAGCTCGGGCAGGAAGTCGGCCTCCATGAATACATGCCGTACGCGGGGAACGCGTGCGTTGACGATGGTGCCGTTGGTCATCCAGTGATGTACGCGCCCTATACGCCTGGGGATGCCGCACACCTTGCAGCGGCGGTATTTCACCTTGCCTCCCTGCCTCTTCGTGCCCGTTCTTTGTCAGCCCCACCGTGCTGTTATTATTCCCTCTTCAGGCCACATGTATGCACGGCACCCGATATCACGGAGCAGCGATCCGGGCGCGACCGCCTCGCAGGTTATAACGCGCGGCGTGCGCCGGGATTACGGACCACCGCTCTAAGCGAGCAGGTTGGCAACGTAGATGGCGCTCCCGGAGGCCTGCTCGGTGCCCACCCCGCGCGCGCCCGCGTCCGCGCCCACCAGCCACAGGTCCTGCACCGGCGTCCAGGGATCGGGCTTGTGCGCGCCGGTCTGGCCCACGCACTGGGACAGGCCGATGCATTCCCCCGTGGGCTTGCCGGTGATGGAGGCGGTATGGGCGATATGGGTACGCATCTTCCACTCGATATGCGGCGCGATCTGCGGGAAGATCTCGAGCAGCCTCTCCTCGGCGCGGTCCAGTATCCTCTCGCACTGCGCCACGTTCTCCCCGCTCACCTCAATAGGGCCCGGCACGCCGCAGATGATCAACTGCTTCCCGGGCGGAGCCGCGTAGGTGTCCCATTCCGAGGGGAAGGGGGTGAAGAGGAAGGGGTCCTCGGGTACACCGCCATCGCCGATGTAATCGAACATGTGATCCGGATCGACCGCTGGAATGTTGAAGAAACTGGGCGCGGGGAGATCGACCACCCGCCGGTCCAGGCCGTACTTGGTGGTGATGAAGGCGCAGGAGTACTTCAATCCATTCACGTAGGAGGCGTACTCCGCGGGGAAGTGCTCCTCGCCGGCCATCTCCAGGGTGCGCTTGATCCCGGCGTTGGAGACGACCAGGTCCGCGGCGATCTCCTCACCCTCGGCCGTCTCCACCCCGCGGACCTTGCCTTCGCGCACTGCGATGCGCGCGACCTCGCAGCCCAGGCGGAGCTCCCCGCCGTCGCGCGCGAAGGCGCGCAGAAAGGCCCCCGGTATCTCCCGCGAGCCGCCGCGGGGCACTCCCAGGGTATGCTTGCGAAAAGCGTTGGCGAAACACCACAGGAACTCGCCCGCGCTTACCTCGCTGTAAGGGACCACGGTGAGGAGCATGGACAGGGCGGCAATGCCCTGCAGGGGAAGCCAGTCATCGGTGATGCGGTGCATAAATTCCTGCAGCGTGATCTCGTCGAGTTCCGCGAAATAGGAAGGGTTGAGGCGGGCGATCTTCGCCACCGCCCGCAGGGTCTCCAGGGGGGTGTTGCGCCTGGAGGCGCGATATACCTCGCGCTCCAGCTCTTTACCCATACCCCCGCCGGCCAGGCTGGAGATGCGGTCCGCGGCCATGCGCATGTTCGTACGCATGTTGGATATCCCCCCGCGGGGATCGGTGAGGCTCTGATAGAGATTGACCCGGTACTTCCCGCCCAGGAGCAGGTGCTCGCTGGGGTTGGCGGTAAACCATTCCAGGTCGCCCCCCACCAGGCGGTTGAGGTCGCCGTGCTGGCCGGACGCACCCATGGAGAACATGTGCACCCCCGAGTCCACCACACTGCCATCCTTCGTGAAGGACCAGCATTTGCCGCCGTAGAAATCGTTGCGTTCCAGCAGGGTCACGCGGTAGCCCCGCGCCTGCAGGAGGGCTGCAACGCCGGCTCCTCCCGGCCCGGAGCCGATGACAACGACCTTCTTCGCTTCCCGCGCCATTATGCACACCTCCGTTTTGGGGTCAGGTCTTTCATTTTGCATACCCGAGTATGCTATCTATGGTTACACGCATGCAAGCCAAGACCACATTATGATAATCCGGACTTTGGACACCACGGTAAGCAAAATTCAAGACCTGACCCCCTGATGAAGTCGCAGGCATCTATACCCAGGCACGTCCGGACTTTGGATACCACGGTAAGCAAAATTCAAGACCTGACCCCCTGATGAAGTCGCAGGCATCTATACCCAGGCACGCCCTCCACAATGATGCGCTGGGCAAGCTTGAGGCGCTCGAAGTTCTGGAAAGCGATGCGGAAGCCCAGCACGCTCAGGGGCAGCGGTTGCATCTCCTTCAGCCGCCCCAGCAGGTAAGCTGTAGGGTAGACCGAGACGCACTTCTGGAACTCTCGCCACCCACGCTCCTTGTCCTCCACGGCCATGGCCGCTATCTTACCGGAGACCAGCGCCCCGTGCAGGCCGAAGAAGGCCACCGGGTCCATGGCGCCCGCCAGCGTGCCGGCGAGGATCTTGTTGCCGGCGAGGAGGCGCGGCGTCTTGATGGTGGAGGCGGGCACGGGAAAGGTGAACTCGCTGAACTCGGGCACCTCGAAGCCGTCGTATTCCGCCACCTGCTCCGCGAAGCGCTCCCGGTCCGTGAGGGATATGGGCTTCCTGCGGTTGAAGAGATGCACGTAGCGGATGCCGCGCAGAGCGGAGGTATAGCCGTAGTCGCTGGTATAGGTGTCGTGGAACATGTGCACGTAATTGAGGTCCGGGTCGCAGGTCCCCTTGTAGGTGAAGTGGTAGGAGGTGAGATAGGGGACCCTGAGGGCGTCGAAACCCTCGAAATGCAGGCCGGTGGCCACGATGGTGTTGGGGGGAAGCTGGGCCATGTCTTCCTGGGATATTATGGGAGTGCCGAAACGGAATTCCACCCCCGCGCCGCGCGCCAGCTCGTAGAGGTAGCTGTCCAGACTGGTCGGCCTCGGACCCCGTTCGAAGAAATAGGCATGGATGAGGGAGGGGTCGATGGGCAGCATCTTGCCTCCCGCGATCTCCGCCATCTCGCGTATGGGCTCGATGCCCGGGGTTATCTCGAAACCCAGATAGGCGTGGAGAGCGTCCAGTTTCAGGGGGCTGCCTTGGCCGGAAGGGTGGTAAAGGGGCGAGCCTCCTATGCGTTCCTCCCTCTCCAGGACCACCACGTCGTGTCCCCGCCTGGCGAGGTTGATGGCCGCGGTCATCCCGGCCAATCCGCCCCCGACTACGGTTACCTCTGCCATTTCGATCCTCCTCATCGCTTGTTTCCGACTGTGTATCGAAAATTTATTATACCTTGTCTAGCAGGTAAAATACTACAATGTTACGGCTCCGCTTGCCTTGACACCCACGGCGGCCGGCCATATAATTATACCAATAAAAATGACTGACCAGTCGTTCATAATAACATATATAATAAAACGGGATGTATGTAAACTGGGTTTGACGGATGCGGTAGACGAGAGGCCCTTCCTTCACGTGGATAGGCCCACGGTTAGACGGCAAGGAGGTAGGTCGATGGCAGCGGCGGATATGGTCCGGGAACTCGCGGAGTTCGTGGGTTCCGGCAACGTAAAGACGGGCGCTGCGGCGCTGGCGGGTTATTTCGCTGATCCGGTAGCCGATACCGGCCTGGTACTGGTGAGGCCGGCCGACGAGTACGAACTGGCGGAGGTCGCGGACGCGGCCAACGCGGCCAGGCTGCCCATGTTCTCGGTGCGCAGGGAGAAAATGGAGGCGTCACTTGCCTCCCGGGATGGACTGCTCCTGGACCTCGCACGCATGGACGGAATCAAGGAAATGGACCGGCGCAATCTCATGGGGCATATCTTCGCCGGGGTCACTTACGAACAGCTCCAGAAGGAATGCCTGAAGCACGACTGCAAGGTGCTCACGCCGGCCAACGCCACCTCGCGCTCCGTGCTCCGTTCCTACCTCGACCGGGATATTCTCAACGGCAACGCGGTATACCGCTTCCCCAACCTCTCCATCTTCCACGCCGTCCTCTCGGACGGCCGCATCTGGGTGTCCGGCTCCCAGCAGATGACCTCCGAGGGCATCGCGGACTTCCGCGAGGACCAGGGCCCGCAGTTTTCCCTCTTCTTCGGGGCCTCGGAGGACATCTTCGGGATACCCTTCTACGGCATCGTCTACCTCTACCCGCTGCGGGAGATCCGCCGCGTACTCCTCTTCGGTTTCGACTCCCCGGAGCCGGCGGCGCAGCTCGCCTACAAGCTCAACCGGGACGAGCACTGTTTCGAATGCATCACCGCCAATGCGCGCTACCTCTCGGTCCTGCTCGCCGGGAATGCGGGCGAGGCCGGGGCTTTGCGCGAGAAGCTACCCGCCTGGATCACGGCCATCAGCCTCGAGCACCATACGGAGCTGGTGGACCTGTGGGAGAAATACGTGCGGGCGGACGCCGAGGCCGCGGGCGCCACGCCGCTAGACGGCGAGCTCACGGAGATGATGGACAGGAAGTTCCAGGAGCCCTGGTATCTCTTCGACCGCGACTACGTCAAAGGGCGCACGAGTAGCATCCAGCATTACGACTTCTACAGCCGCGCTCCCGGCCTGCTGGCCGCGGTGCGCGATGCCGCCAAGTCCAAGGGCTACGCGCCCGAAGAGGTGGGTCAGGTGATGATACCCGTCTATTTCGGAGGCTCCTGCTACTGCGAGAGCGACCTCTACTTCGATCCCGCGAGCGATGATGAAGCCTCACGGGCCGCGGATATCGGCCGCACGGCCTACACCAGGCTCCTCGACGAGGGCAGCTTCGTCGATCGCCCCACGGGCGAGGTGGCCGGGATGGTCTTCGACCGCGCCTGTGAAGGTTATATAAAGGTGCTCAAGACCTTCAAGAATATCGTCGACCCCGCCGGCATCATGAACCCCGAGCAACTTCTGGAGGGGGTGTAGAAAATGAAAAAAAGGATCACCGCTCCCAGGGAAGTACTCCACGAGCTGCAGCAAGACTACTTCATCTGCACCAAGTGCAAGATCTGTCAAGGAGTGCACGTACAGTTTTGCCCCGAGTCACGTTTCTGGCGCAACTGCCCGTCCGGTACCCGTTTCCGCTGGGATGCCTACTACGCCTCGGGGAAGATGGAGATCGCGCGCGGCCTGCACATCAACGAGATCGAGCCCAGCGATTCCATGCAGCACATCCTCTACACCTGCATGCTCTGCTCGTCCTGCCAGGAGCAGTGCTACGAGGTGAAGCAGCTCCATCCCACCCGCATCTTCGAGCTCATGCGCGAGAAGGCGGTGCGCGAGGGATGGGGCCCCATGCCCGAACATGCGGCACTCGCCGAGAGCCTGGAGGCCAACGACAATCCCTTCGGGGCTGACAAGAAAAAGCGGGGCGACTGGGCCAAGGGCCTGGCCTTGAAGAGCCTGCCCAAGGAATCGGCCGAGGTGCTCTTTTACGCCGGCGACGCCTATTCCAGCGACCCGGCCTTGAAGCACGCCGTACGCGCCGCGGCCCAGGTGCTCCTAGAGGCGGGCCTGGACGTGGGCACCCTGGGGGCGGATGAGATCAGCGACGGCTCCCTCATGCTCCAGCTGGGAGACCGGGACTTCTTCGAGACCTATACCTTCCAGAACATAGAGACGTTCAACTCCCTGGGCGTGAAGACCATCGTCACCCCCGATACCCATGCCGCCTGGGTGTTCAAGGAGGAATACACGCGGCAACTCGATGCGGACATCAAGGTGCTGCACATAAGCCAGCTCTTCTCCAGGCTGCTTAAGAAAGGCCAGCTCGCGCCGGAGAAGGAGGTGGCCATGAAGGCCCTCTATCACGATCCCTGCAAGCTGGGCCGGCGCTTCGATATCTACGATCCGCCGCGCCGGGTGCTCGAGGCGGTTCCCGGCCTGGAGCTGCTCGAGTTCCCCCGCGCCACCTTCAACGCTCTCTGCTGCGGCGGTGGAGGAGGGGTGCGCTACGCCTTCCCGGATTACGCTCTGGCCACGGCCAGGGAGAGGCTCTTCGAGGCGGAATGGACGGGGGCCGAGGCCATCATCACCAGCTGCCCCTACTGCGTGCAGATGCTGGGCCAGGCGGTGGAGACAGCGGGAAGCAAGATGAAAGTCTACGACCTGGCCGAGGTCTTACTCGCGTCGCTGGGCAAGGAGGTGTAGGGTATGTGGACCAAGGATATCGCCAAGGACATCAAGGATAGAAGGATTTCCGGGATCATCTTCCAGCACGAGGCGGACCCTCAGCACAACAAGCCCGAGGACGTAGCCCGGGCCAGGGACATGCTCAGCGAAGCCCTGGGCCCGGAGTGGGTCACCGATGATCCCGTGGTCCTCATCGGCTATTCGCGCGACCAGGGTCCCCTGCCCGCCACC
The DNA here is from genome assembly GCA_003598015.1 of Actinomycetota bacterium. Classification (GTDB taxonomy): domain Bacteria; phylum Actinomycetota; class Geothermincolia; order Geothermincolales; family RBG-13-55-18; genus SURF-21. The sequence continues at coordinate 68,237 of QZKE01000068.1, forward strand.
TACCCGCACCTGGTGGTCATGCCCGAAACCACCGAGGATGTTGCGGAGGTGTACCGTATTTCCAACGAGTGCAAGGTAGACGTCATCCCCATGGGCACCGGGCTCACCACCATGGGGCTGCATATCCCCCTCTTCGGTGGGATCATCATGGACCTGCGCCGCATGGATAAGGTCGTGGAGGTGGATGGGGAGAACTTCTACATGGTCATCCAACCCGGGGTGAACTACCTGGTGGCCCAGGTGGAGGCCCAGAAGGTAAACTGCCGCGTGCTCAATCCCTCTACCGCCGCCACCGCGGGGGTCATCTCCAACCACGCCTTCTGCAACATCAACACCCTGGCGTCGAAGTACGGCTTCGGCATCGACAACATCATCGACATGACCATGGTCATGCCCGACGGCACCATCCTCAAAACCGGCCCCGCCGCCTACGGCGCGGTGAAAGCCCACGTGCCGGGGCCCGGCCCGGACATGGCCTCGCTCTTCCGCTACGCCTTCGGGCAGCTGGGTACGGTCACCGAGATGACCCTGCGCATCTACCCGGAAGCGGAACATATATACCAGATATTCCCAGCTTACGAAAAGGACGACCTGGAGTGCGTCATCGACGTCCTTTATAAGGTGGCCAACGAGAACCTCACCCTGGAGCTGGCCCACATGCAGAACTCCTTCTTCGGCATCTTCGTGGGGGAGAACAACAAGCAGGCCAGCGTCCTGGCGGGATCCTTCCCGCGTAACAACCTCTTCTCCATCTTCGCCGGCACGACCATGGAGGAGGCCATGCTTAAGGCAGAGGTCTTCCAGAAAGCGATACTGGATATCGACCCCGAGTGGGAGTTCCTGCCCGTGGAGGCCATGGAGGACCTGGTGGGGGACCTGCGCAGCGTCAATCTGGAGCGCTGGCAGAAGTTCTTCAACGTCACGGTACGCGTGATGCGTGTACGGGGATCCTTCCTCATCGGGGCCCTCATCGGGCACCTGGACAACTTCCTGGAGGCCGAACGCAGGATGCGCGTGGAGACGACCAACCAGGCCGGTCACACCGAGGACAATCTCCCGCCCGACGACGCCTCCACCTACCTGCAGCCATATCACATGGGGCGCTCGGCGTACATGGAATACGACCTCTACTCCAACCAGGGGGACAAGGACGACAACATGCGCATGTTCATGACCTACATGCGCGCCATGATGGCGGGCATTCTGGGCGAGGGACTGGTGCTCGCCTGCGGCGCCATTCCCCTCAATAAGGGCATGGCCCTGCCGCTTCCCGAGGGGATGCCCACCCTGGACGATCTCCTGACCCTGGCCATGCCGAACGCCGCCGCGTTCATGGATGCCATGGTGGCCTTCAAGATGGCGGTGGACCCCAATAACATCGCGGCCCGCAGGTGGGATTACGACACCGGGCTGTGTAAGAAGCTGAGCCTGTAGGAAAGAGGGCGGGATGCCGCGCATTGTGTTGATCGGCCTTGTAGCATTCGCGATGGGACTGCATGCCGCCCGGCGCATGGCGCGGGACGCCGTCGCTGGCGTTGATTGAGGTTTGATACACCGGGCGGCATACCCGGCAACGCCGGCCATGTAGTCGGCAGGGAGCGGAGGAGGTGATAGGATAGCGGACCAGCGGGATCCGGGAAGCGGGGATAAGCGGACCGGTGCGGCGCGCGGACACGCCGCGGGAACGAACCCCGTCCCGGGTAAGCCGGAAAAAGGCTATTCTGGGTTCAAGATGTCGCCCGCGGACCACGGGTCCGCGGGTGGCCTCAATCCATGAGGGGGAGACCATGCGGGAAGTCACCATCGTAGGCGCGGGACTGGCCGGCCTGGTAGCGGCGATCAACTGCGCCCGTGCGGGCCACCGCGTCAGGGTGCTGGAAAGGTTCGAGCGCATAGGCGGCGATCCTTATACCCGTCCCGCCGTGGACGTCACTCCCATGGATCCGGAGAGGCTGGGCCGCTTCATCGGGATGGAATTGCAGCCCCCCCATGTTACCCCCACGCAGGAGTTCGTGGTCTACGTCTACGGCAAGCCCTATCCCATCCCCGGCTGGCAGCTCTACCTCCACTCCGTGGAGAGGGGATCACGCCCGACTTCCATTGATACCCTCCTCTACGAGACGGCGCTGGAGGCGGGAGCGGAGTTCGAGTTCGGCGTCTCGCTCGACTCTCAAGGGGATTTCGCTCAACTGCCGCCCAACACCATCGTGGCCACCGGTCTCCATGTCGAACCCTTCCTGTCCCTCAGGCGTCCCTACCAGGATGTTTACGGCTTCATCGGCAAGACGCGCCACGAGGGTCCGCCCCGCATCATGGGTTTCTTCGATCGATATACGAAATACTACAACTACTGCGCCAATGCCAACGGGGTGGCTTTCGCCCTGGCCTTCGACGGGAGGCCGGTGCCCCCCTCCATACGCGACGATTGGGACCGGCAGCTGCGGGAGTGGGAGGGCATCGATTTCGAACAGTGGCTGCCCCACGAGGGGGTGGTGGCGACGAAGCGGATAACCTCCCCCTGCCTGTACGCGGGCGACAAGATCCTCGCGGGCACCCTGGCGGGGATGCAGGATCCCTTCTTCCTCTTCGGCGTGCAGAGCTCGCTGGTTTCGGGGAAGATCGCGGCCATGGCCGTAGACGACAAGGAACGCGCCTGGAGGCTCTTCGCATCCTTCACGTCGGCGTATAAATATTCATGGCTGTACAAGCAGTTCTTCGATATGCAGCCGCACTTCGCGCGCAGGCTGGGCCTTAGGCTGGGCTTCGGCCTCTATCTCAAGCAGCGCGCGTTGATCCAGCCGGTGATAGATGTGGCTTTGAAGTCCCTGCCCGGCTTCGGCAGGTACTAGACTCAGTGGTGGGCGAGCGCTGGATGAGGAATTTGCGAGCGGAGCGCGGCAATCTCGTGCCTGAGGTACGTGGCTGGATGCGGAAGGGTTGATGCAGCACGTGGTATTGGCTGGTTCATCGGGCGGAATGGTTGGGGATAGGCGGTCGTGGGAGGTAGAGATTGACTCGTTGCCTCGTCCCTCGCAATGATCTATCAGGATGGCCTCGGATATTGTCCTAAGGAGTGAAGATGGCCAAGAAGGAAGTAAATATTATCGGTGCGGGCCTGTCCGGCCTCTGTGCCGCCATCACCGCGCGTAAGCTGGGCTACGACGTACACTGCGTCGACAAGTACAACCGCGTCGGCGGGATGCCCGGCGCCCACCCCTTCGTGGACGCCACTCCCTTCGACCCCGACCTCATGTCCCGTTTCCTGGGCGTGCCCATCGGGGAGCCCCAGGTGGGACGGGTCGAGACCTTCCCCATCTACGCCTTCGGGAAGAAATGCGACATCAACCCCGAGCATTTCGCCCTGCATAACGTGGAGAGGGGGAACCGCAGGACGGCCATCGACCGCTACCTGCACGATATCGCCCTGGAAATGGGGGTGACCTTCGAGTGGGGCAATCCCATCCGGTGCCAGAAGGACCTTACCCAGTATCCCCCCAACACCATTGTCGCCACCGGCCCCTATATCGAGGCTTTCGAGGCGCTGAACATCCCCTACCAGATAGCGGGAGGCTTCGTCTTGAGCGCGCCGTACAAGCCGTGGGGAGGAGAGAAGTCATTCGCGCGGCACTGCGCCGTCTACTTCGACCGCTACACCAAGGACTACTGTTACCTTCCGACCACTAACGGCATATGCGCCGGACTCTTCTTCGCGCGCCGCCCCATAAGCGAGGAACAGCGCGCCATCTGGGAACGGCAACTCAAGGAGACGGAAGGCATGGAGTTCAAGACCTGGCACGCCGAACAGGGGCCCTTCGCTTCCCGCTACCCCAACCAGCCCAAGCTTTTCGCCGGCGGCAAGATACTGGCCGGCACCCTGGCGGGGGCCCAGGACCCGGGCACCTATTTCGGCTGTCACGGCGCCATGGTCTCGGGGAAGATCGCGGCCATCGCCCTGGAGGACAAAGCCACGGCCCAGGAGATGTTCGACTACTGCAACCGCAGCTTCAACCGCATGTGGGTGCAGCGCCGCATCGCCATCAATTACCAGCCCGATTTCCTGCGCGCCTTCGCCATGAAAGCGGGCCTGACCCGGGTGGCGAAGTCGCCGATGTTGAGCAGACTGGTGCTGGGGGGGATGGTGAAGATGATCCCCGGCTGCCTGCTGCTGAAGAAAATGGATAGATATTCCAGGTATATAGACATCTAGGAGGATGAGATGGGCAGGAGCAAGGGTCCGATACACGTGGTGGGGGCCGGGCTGGCGGGACTCACCGCCGCCATCAACCTGGCGCGTGAGGGCCACGAGGTTATCGTGCTGGAGAAGGGAAAGCGCGTGGGGGGGCTGGCCGTCTACAACCCCTCCCCACACGGCACCCCCATGGACGCCGACGCCATGTCCCGTTATACCGGCATCGACCTGAAGCCGGGTATGGTGCGCATGACCGATGGCATCCTCGGGGTCTACGGCAAGCGGTTCAAGCTGAAATTCCCCCCCAACGTGGAGGCGTGGATGATCGAGCGCGGGCCGCGCGCCTCGTCCATGGACCATTACCTCTACCGCATCGCCGTTGAGGAGGGGGTGAAGTTCGAGTTCGACCAGCCCGTCATCACCGACAGGCAGGTCCGCGAACTGCCGCGGGGCAGCATCATGGCCACCGGGTTGCACGCCGACGGCTTCGAGGCGGCAGGCGTGCCCTACCAGCCCCTTTACGGTTATTTCGCCAAGTGCCGGGTGCCGTGGCAGGAGGTAAGGGTCACCTTCAGCTTCGACGATTACTCCCCAGACTACGCCTTCACCTGCTCGGTGAACGGCATCGCCTTCGCCCTCATATTCAACCGCAAGCGTCCGGTGGCGAAGTGGGAGATGGAGAAGTTCGCCGAGCAGGCCACCCTGGAGGACGGCTACCCCTTCAAGAGGTTCTACCCCCTGGGGAGCGGGGCCAAGGGAGGGGCGGCGGGGGCGCCCATACGCCACTTCAGCAACCCCCGGCTCTTCCAGGGGGACCTGATCCTCGCCGGCACCCTGGCCGGGATGATGGACCCCGTGCTCTTCTTCGGCATGCACGGCGCCTTCCTCTCCGGCAAGATCGCGGCGCGTGCCTACAGCGACCCCGCGGGAGCCTACGATGAGTTCCGGCGGCTCAACTGGACCTTCTACCCGCTGCTGGCGGCCAAGCGCATCATCAACCGCAGCCCACAGGATCTCGTGGTGAAGTACCCCATGTGGGCCTCGCTGCCCTTCATGCCCCTCTTCCACCGCTTCCTGCTGCGCCGGGCCTTCATGGCCAACGTGACCGGCTACTGCAGGTTCCAGTAGGGGTCAGGTCTTGTTTTTTGTTACCCCGGGGGGTATATGGCGTAGGTGGCAGGCAATGAGGAGTGGAGATAAAGTTAACGTGAAGGCCTGACCCCCGGTGTGGTAAATGAAGGGCTGACCCCAGGGACGAGGGAGGTTGTTGCGATGAAGGTCATCGTCATCGGGGCGGGACCGGCCGGGCTGGCCGCCACCTACGAGCTGCGCAAGAGAGGCGTAGACGTCCTCTGCCTGGAGGAGAGGGACGTGGCGGGGGGCCGCGCCCGGGGCTACAACAAGGAGGGTTACCAGTTTGACCTGGGGGCGCAGTTCTCGGCGGACCTCTGCACGACCACCTTCCGGCTCTGCCGCGAGCTGGGCATGGAGGACGCCGTGCAGGACTTCGACTTCATGGGGGCCATGTGGAGGAACGGCAAGCTCTATCCCATACCGGCGACTATCAGCCCCCGGGAAGCGGTCAAGCACTGGCGCGAGATGATAAGGTTCCGCGGCCTCCCCTGGAGGGCCTATCCGCAGATGGCCAGGGTAGCCTTCCACATGGCCAGGCGCCGCCGCGACTTCGACTTCGAGAGCATGGATCCCGGGCCCGTCCTGGACCTCAGCGACATCAGCGTCGAGGAATACGCCCTGCGCTACGGCGGAGAGGAGGCGCTGGACTACGTCTTCCAGCCCATGACCGCCTCCCTGACCCTGGGGGAGCCCGACCAGGTAGGAGCGGCGCATATCCTCGCCCTGCTCATGGGGTTGATGCCGGGGCTGAAGTTCCTCAAGCACGGAATCGGGTCCCTGCCCGCCGCGCTCTACGAGGAATGCAGGGACTCCATCCGCCTCTCCACTCCGGTGAGCAAGGTCGTGCTCGAGGGCGGGAAGGTGAGGGGAGTGGATACAGCGCAGGGATTCCTGGACGCGGACGCGGTCATCTGCACCACCACCGCGACCACCGCCATGCGCCTCATCCCCGACCTCCCCGATACCCTGCGCGGGCCCCTGGAGACGGTCACCTACAGCTCCTGCATCCACTTTATCTTCGCCCTCACCGAAAGGCTCCTGCCCGAGGGGTGGTACGCCGTGACCTTCTCGCGCAACGAGGGATCCATACAGCCCGGCTTCGCCGACGCCGGGGGGAAATCCCCCTACTTCGCCCCGCCCGGCGCAGGGCTGGTGCACAGCCTGACCTGGGGCCGCCGCGCCAGGGAGCTCAACGAGCTGCCCACAGGCGAGCTGAAGCGCATGATGATCAGGGACCTGCAGATGATCGTCCCCACCATGCCCGACGAGCCGTATATCACCGAGTCGGTACGCTGGGACGAGGCCATCTGCCTCGACCCGCCCGGCCAGGCCAGGGCCATCCACAACATGCGCAGATACAATTACCGCGACGTCAAGGGATTGTACCTCGCCGGGGAGTACATGTACCTCATCTCCTGCGTGGAGGGGGCTCTGCGCAGCGGCATCGAGGCTGCGGAAGAAGCCGTGCGCTGATCAGTTCCGCGCAGATACTGCTATAGCACGAGGTCCGTCGGCGCTCCCAGCTCCTTCAGCTGTGCGGCCGTCCAGCCCACATCCTCCGTGTGGGCGATGACCGCCCATGCCCCGTCACTGTTCTGGAGCAGGAAGAAGACC
>QZKE01000079.1 GCA_003598015.1 Actinomycetota bacterium
ACCCCTTTCTTCTTGGTGGAGTTGCATTTGTCAGGATGATAGGGTGGTCTCTCAATCTATTTCAACCCGGAAAGCGCCTACCGAGACGATACAGCATCGGAGAGGTATTTACGCGCCTTTGTGCCAGCCGCGACGGAAAAAGCGCGACGGCGGATGCGCCGCGCGTTCGCATGTATGGAATACCGTTTCGCTAGGGTATGGCGCATTCTCCTCCTTCCCCGCGGAGCTTCTCCAGTGCGTGGGGGAGAGCCGGCAGGATCACCTCCAGGTTCTCCCGGGCGGCGCGCGGGCTTCCCGGCAGGTTGATGATGAGCGTGGACGCGCGTATCCCGCTCACCGCGCGGGAGAGCATGGCATGGGGAGTGACCTGCAGCGAAGCCGCCCGCATGGCCTCGGAGAACCCCGGCGCCTCCCTGTCTATTACGTGCCGGGTGGCCTCGGGGGTAACGTCGCGGGGGCTGAGGCCGGTACCTCCCGTGGTCAGGACCAGGTCCGCCGCGAGCTCGTCGCTGTACTGCCTGAGCCTGGTCTCGATATCGTCCATTTCATCCGGGACGATGTCCCGGGCTATCACCAGCCAGCCGCTCTTCGTGACCTCTTCCTCCACGGCGAGGCCGGAGAGGTCCTCCCGCTCCCCCCGCGAGCCCTTGTCGCTCACCGTGAGGATGGCCACGCGGTATTCCGTCATCCCTCCATCACCATGATCCTGTCGCCGGGCTTCACCTTTCCTCCCGCGACCACCCGCGCGAAGATGCCCTCGCGGGGCATGATGCAGTCCCCGGCCGCATAGTATATGGCGCAGCGGTCCACGCATTCCTTGCCGATCTGGCTGACCTCCAGCAGGACCTCCGGGCCGACCCTGAGCCGGTCGCCGATATCCAGGGACAGCAGGTCGATGCCCCTGGTGACCAGGTTCTCGCCGAAGGCTCCGGGCTTCAGGTCGCTGAGGCCCTTGGCCCGCATCTTATCCACGCTTTCGTCCGCAAGCAGGCTTACCTGGCGGTGGCCGAAGCCGTAGTGGGCATCTCCCTCGATGCCCTTCTCCTCGACGAGGAGCACCACTTCCACCGCATCTTTCTGGACGTGCTTCTCCGCGCTGGTGCAGACCGCGACTATCTCGCTCTCGGCCATTTTCCCTTGTACTCCTATTCGCGCGCGTACGTGCCGGACCTGCCGCCGCTCTTCTTCACCAGCTGCAGGGAGGTGATGGTCATGGAGCGGTCGACGGCTTTGCACATGTCATAGACGGTGAGCGCGGCGACCGCCGCCGCCGTCAAGGCCTCCATCTCCACGCCGGTGCGGTCCCTGGTCCTGGCGGTGGCTACCGCGGTTACGGTCGATGTTTTCCTGTCCACCTCGAAGTCCAACTCTACGGAGGTGATGGCGATGGGGTGGCACATGGGTATGAGCTCGCTCGTCTTCTTGGCGGCCATGATGCCCGCGATGCGCGCCGTGCCCAGGACATCGCCCTTCTCTATCCCGTCGGCCAGGATGAGGTCCAGCGTCTCCCTATCCATGCCGATGCTCGCCCTGGCCACCGCGGTGCGCGCCGTCACCCGCTTGGACGAGACGTCCACCATCCTGGCCTTGCCCTTCTCGTCCAGGTGGGTCAGGTCTTTCCTCTCACGCCTGCTCTTTTCCGCGCTCACCTCACCCTCCTATCTGGGACATCTTCCTGCCGGATGGTTCCGTAAAGCCGCCGTGGTCGCGCGGCTTCTTGGACAGCGAGAGGCGGATGGCCTCGAGCACCGGCGCGTCATCCCCGCTGCCGCGGAGGATCTCGCGCATGTCGTCCTCGTCCTGCGAGAAGAGGCAGGGCCTCATCTTACCGTCGGCGGTGAGGCGCAGGCGGTTGCATTCGGGGCAGAAGTGCGAACTCACCGGAGAGATGAAGCCCATCTTGCCGCGGGTTCCCGGCAGGCTGAAGTATCGCGCGGGACCGGCGCCCACCGGCGGTTCGGAAGACTCCAGCTTGCCGAATGCCGCGAGGCGGTTCTTGACCTCCTCGGCGGATACGTAGTAGGAGCTGTCGAACACCCCGCAGGGGCTCATGTACTCGATGAACCTTACGTGCACCGGCAGGCGGCGGATGAGGTCCGCGAATCCCTCCAGCTCGTCGTAGAGGTGCTCGAGCACCACCACATTTATTTTCACCGGCTCGAGGCCGGCATCCAGCGCGGCCTCCACGCCCGCGAGGGCCTTGGCCAGGTCTCCGGTGCGGGTTATGCGCCGGTAGGTATCGGGGTCGAGCGAGTCGATGCTCACGTTCACCCTTTTCAAGCCGGCCGCGGCCAGGCCCTCCGCCTGCTGTGCCAGCAGGATGCCGTTGGTGGTCAGGGAGATGTCCACGTCGGGACGGAGTGCCGATATCTCGCGGATGAGGTAATCCAGGTCCTTGCGGACCAGGGGCTCACCCCCGGTGAGGCGTACCTTGCTTATCCCCGCCTGCACGGCGATGCGCAGGAAGCGCACGATCTCCTCGTAGGTGAGGATGTCCTCGTGACGCAGGTGGGGGACCCCCTCAGGCGGCATGCAGTAGACACACCTCAGATTGCAACGGTCGGTGACCGCGAGGCGCAGGTAGTCTATTTGCCTGGAGTAGGGGTCTATCAGCGAGGTCATGCCGCCTCTCTTTTTTCCGTCAAAAAAACGGCGAAACCGTGTCGCCACACACTCAAACACCGCCTATGCAGGTTTTTCGCTCACAGAGAGATTATAGCACAGCGGCTTGGAAGCATTTCCTGTTCTTCTCCGAGAAGTGTGGATTATCTTCTCTTTGGGGTCAGGTCTTTCTTTTTGCATACTTCGGTATGTTGGATACATAAGCAATTGCATCTGAGTACCCAACGCAAAAAAAAGACCCGACCCCTAAAATTTCCACTCGGATAGAGTGTGGAGGAGGGAGGCAACCTCGCATGAGGTGCGTTCCAGAAGGGATTCCGCGTCGCGCATGCTCTCCTCCGGGCTCAGGGGGCCGCGGGTGATGCCCAGCATGGCGGACACACCCAGTTCGCGCAGCGCCTCGGCGCCCTCCGCTATCTCTCCCGCCAGGGCCAGGACGGGGATGCCGCGGCGCGCGGCGGCGCGAGCTACACCGGTGACCGTCTTGCCGTAAGCGGTCTGAGCATCCAGCCGGCCTTCCCCGGTCACCGCCAGGCCGCAGCCGGAGAGCTTGCCCTCGAACCCTACCGCCTCCATGACCACCTCGACGCCAGGCCTGATCTCCGCCCCCAGGATGGCCATGAGCCCGAAACCCAGGCCTCCGGCGGCGCCCGCCCCGGGCTCATCCTCCAACCCCGGTACGAGGGTCGTGGAGACCACTTCCGCCAGCCTGGCCAGCCCGCTCTCCAGCAGCTCCACATCGTACTCGCTGGCGCCCTTCTGGGGACCGTAAATCCGTGAGGCGCCGCTCTCACCCAGCAGCGGGTTGGTGACGTCGGAAGCCACCATGATGCGGCTCTGGACGATTCGCGGGTCGAGTCCCCTCATGTCCATGCTCTGCAGGTTGTTGAGGTATACGGCTCCAGGCGAGAGGTCTTCTCCGTAGTCGTCGAGGAAGCGCACCCCCAGGGCGGACGCCATGCCCGTACCTCCGTCGTTGGTAGCGCTCCCCCCGATGCCCACGATGATACGGCGCATCCCCATATCCAGAGCGGCGCGGATGAGATCGCCGGTGCCCGCCGTGGTGGTGTAGCGGGGATCGCGCCTGTCGGGTGGGACGAGCACCAGCCCGGAGGCGGCGGCCATCTCCACCATGGCGGTACGCCCGTCTCCGAGGATGCCGAGGGACGCACGGCGCGACTCCCCCAGGGGCCCGGTAACGTCGCATTCCACCGTCCTGCCCCCGGTGGCCTGGACCAGCACCTCCAGGGTGCCCTCGCCGCCGTCCGCCAGGGGACAGGAGATGAGCTCAGCGCTGGGCCAGCCCGCGGAAAATCCCCGTGCCATGGCCTCCGCCGCCTCGCGCGAGCCGAGGGAGCCTTTGAACTTGTCGGGAGCGATGATGATACGCATGGCGTCGGGAGGAGCAGCTCAGGGGAGGCTGCGGGCTATTTCCTCTTCCTCCTTGTACTGATCCAGGCGGGAGAGGAGCAGGTTCCAGTCCACCTCGTGCCCATCGAACTCGGGGCCGTCCACGCAGGCGAAGCGGGTCTTCCCCGCCACCTCGCAGCGGCAGGTGCCGCACATGCCCGTTCCGTCCAGCATGATGGAGTTGAGGCTCACCTTTGTGGGCACCGCGAAATCCCGCGTCACCGCTGCGGCGAACTTCATCATGATCGCCGGGCCGATGGCAATGACCAGGTCGGCCGGCTCCTTCTTCAGCACTTCCTCCAGTGCCCAGGTGACCCGGCCCTTCAGCCCCCGCGTGCCGTCGTCCGTGGTGAGGATGAGCTCGTCCGTAGCCGCGGCCATCTCCTCCTCGAGGATGAGCAGGTCGGCACTGCGGGCGCCGATGATGCCGGTGACGCGGTCACCGACCTGCCGCAGCGCCCGGCAGATGGGGAGGATGGCCGCGATGCCCACGCCGCCGCCCACGCAGACCACGCGGCCGTGTGCGCAGATCTCGCTGGGCCGGCCCAGGGGCCCCACCAGGTCGAGGATGGCGTCGCCCTCGTCCATGAGGCTGAGTTTGCGGGTTGAACGGCCCACCACCTGCAGCACCAGGCGTATCCAACCCTCCCCGGGAGACCAGTCGCACAGGGTGAGGGGGAAACGCTCGCCCGTCTCATCGAGGCGCAGGATGACGAACTGGCCGGCAATCGCCCGCGCGGCGACGTTTTCGGCCTCGACAATGACGGAATATACCGTCTCCGCAAGTTGCTCCTTCCGCAATATCGTAAACATCATTCGTTCCTTTCCAGTTCCTGGAAGAGACTTTCCTTGATGGCGCGCACCTGGCCGGCGAAGGCGGGGTCGGCATCGTAGGGACTGGTCCCCTCCAGGTCGGAGCGGCGTATGTTCTGGCTGTAGGAGATGGAACCCAGGTAGGGTAGCCCGTCCAGCTTCTCCTTCACCATCCGCTCCTCTTCCGGACTCTGGACCTTGTTCAGGACCACGAAGATACGCTGCACCTTGAGGTCGGACGCCAGCTTACGGATGGTGTTGGCCGTCTGCACGCTGCGCATGCCCGGCTCGATGACCACGATCATGGCGTCCACGGCGCCGGCGGTCCCTCTTCCCAGGTGCTCGAGTCCCGCCTCCATGTCCAGGATGACCACGTCGTCGCGGGCGAGCAGGAGGTGCTGCAGCAGGGCCTTGAGCATCACCGACTCCGGGCAGACGCAGCCCCCGCCGCCCTCCTTGACCGTGCCCATCACTAGCAGACGCACTCCGGCATGGACTTTAGACAGCGCTTCGGGCAGGTCGTCAACCTTGGGGTTCATCTTGAAGTAGGTCCCGAAAGTGCCCGGCTTGGAGCCGGTGCGCTCCGCCACCAGTTCCTTCATATCGGCGATGGGCACCACGCTGGCCATATCCTCCGCGGAGATACCAAGACTGGATGCCAGGTTGGCATCGGGATCGGCGTCCACGGCGATGACGTTGAAACCCTCGTCCGCCAGCAGCCGGGCCAAGCCCCCCGCCAGGGTGGTCTTACCCACTCCACCTTTACCGGTCACTGCAATCTTCAACTGCGGTCCCTCCTTCGCGGTAGGTCTGTCAAAATGCATTATATTATAGGTTCTTTTCACCGGGAGCATGGATGACCCAGGTCCGGCAAGGGTAGTACACCACATGCGTCTCCGCCCGGCACCAGTATCCCCGCCAGGAACCCGCTACGTACTCTTCCTCCTGTCGCCTTTTCTACGTCCTTGTGGTGGCTGTAGCCTAGCGGGAGAGACGTGGTCGCGCCACATCAGGGAACGGGCTACGTCGACCGTGGAGAGGCTTCCCGCCAGCCTGTCCCCGCTCACTACAGGCAGGGTCTTGCCGCCGCTCTGCAACAGCAGCCCAAAAGCACTCTCCAGGGTCTGTTCCGGGTCGAGGAACGTATCTACCTTGCGCATGACCTCCTTCACCTTGAGATGCGGCAGGAGGTCCGTGGAACGCCGGTGTGGGTGCAGCCTGGATGGCGAGCCGCCCTCGGCCAGCAGTTCATCATACTCGGGGATGAGACAGCGTAGGAGGTCCTCCGCTCCCAGCATTCCCAGTACGCGGTCGCCCGGCGCGACCACCACCAGTTCCCCGGCCTGGGTGAGGGCCATCCTCTCGGCGGCTTCCTTTATAGTGGCGTTATCGTGGATCTTGGGGGCATTGCGGTTCATCGCTTCCCTTACCTGCATCACGCCTCCTCCGCGTACATTTCTATAGTGGCGTTATCGTGGATCTTGGGGGCATTGCGGTTCATCGCTTCCCTTACCTGCATCACGCCTCCTCCGCATCTATTATTCCCATAGTACATTCCCATAGTACCCCGTTTCATAAATACGGCGGTTTTCGATCGCCGCTGCATCGCATTGTTTCCGTCCCAGAGAAACGTGACGCTCAATCGAGTTTGCTTCGTCGCTGCGCTTCTCGCAATACGTCTTGTCGCCGAGCGACTCGCCTAGTTCCGCTCCCTGCGGCGTACTCGCAGAGTACGCCTCGGTCGCGCGCCTTGCCCTGCACGGCGCATGATAAACGGGCGTGGCGCAGCGGCGCTCTCGATACGTTGCCGTATTTACGGACCGAAGTACTAAGACCAATATTGCATACAATTCCCGTGAAATTGTTTACTCCATATTTTATGCCGTGATAATATTATCTCCCGATATTACCAGGGAGGGGGTACAGGATGCCAAAGGCCGGAGAAGACAGGAGATACCTGGTTATAGTCAACCCGGTTTCGCGCGGCGGTAAGGCACAGGAAGAGGGCATCTGGCTGCTCAACCGCCTGAAGAAGGCGGGAGTGGACTACGAGTTCCTCTTTACCGAGCGGGCGGGGCATGCCGAGGAGATGGTGGTCAAGTGGGCCGAGGACTTCGATGTCGTCGTATCGGTTTCCGGTGACGGCACTACCAACGAGATCATCAACGGCATCATGAAAGTCCCCTCCGCCGAGCTGAAGCTGGCCATGTTCCCGGCGGGCACCGCGGACGACTTCGCCCGCAACATGGGTTACGACCGTAAGGATAAGGAGCAGGCTCTGCGAGCCATACTGGGCGACGCCTGCCGCACCATCGATCTCATCCGCTATGACGATCGCTATGCCGCCGTCACCTGGGGGCTGGGGGTGGATTCGGAGATCGCCGACGGCGCTTACAAATGGAAGAGGTTCCGCATACCCGCCTATTTCTACAGCGGGCTGCGCAAATGCTTCTTCGAGGAGAGGAAGAAGTATCACGTCCGCTTCGACTACGAGGGGCAGACCTTCGAGGATTGGGTGCTCATATCCATCCTGTGCAACGCGCCTCTCTTCGGCCGATACATAAAGATCCACCCTGATGCGAAGATGAACGACGGTCTCCTCGGCCTGACCATCGGAAGAGAGATGCCCAACGTATACGGGCTGGTCCTCTTCGCCTTCGCCTGCTTGAACGGCAGGCACGGCTTCTCGCGCTTGGTCTCCTATCACCAGGTACGCAACATGCGCGTCGAGTGCAAGTCCGATACCTATGCCCAGATCGACGGTGAGGTCTACAGGTTCGACGCCGGCAAGGTAATCAACATCTCGGTGGTGCCCCAGGCCTTGAGGGTGCTGGTGCCCGCGGAGTCCCTGGACAGCAAGAAGCTGCCCTTCGTATACAGGGAGGAGCCGCCTGAGGCGGTGCAGCTCCGCCTCATCCCCAGGCGGGAAGGGGTCGCGGAGGAATTGGAGGAGCTATCGCGCCGGGTCAAGGCCAGGGTGGAGAAAGCGCTTGAAGTGAGGCGCTGGAGACCGGGAAGAGAGGCAAGCAGGAGCAGCAAAGAGCAGGGCCGGCAGGTGGCTTTGTTCGGGAGGGAGCGCGAGGAAAGGAGCGCCCGGCGGGCTGCCAAGAGGATAAAGAAAGAGATGCGCAAACTTGGAGACGGCGGGGGATAGAGCCCGGGAAAGCGCGCATGATATATATCATTTTTCGCCCTGAATGAGCTTGTCCGATTTGCTTGACATAGATATATAACTCTGCTAATTTCAAAACAACGGGTGGGACGAGAATCTGTGGAAGATCTAGCCCCGCTCGGGGCTGAAATTTTTTGGACATTGAAAAAAGCCCTACGCTATAAGCTGCCGGCCAACCCCATATGCCCTATAGCATGAGATGGAATCAGCACATTCCACCCCCTGAAATAGCCCTATCCGCCGGTGGCTTATAGCTCCCCTTTCGGAGGCGCTGCGGCGCCTCCTCTCTTTTGGGGTCAGGTCTTTCTTTTTGCACTAAGTGATCGAATCTATATGTATTCAACATACCGAAGTATGCAAAAAGAAAGACCTGACCCCAGGAATCAAGGAAGCACTCTCTCCACCAGTTCCGGCAGCATGAGGACCTCGGTACCACCGCCCTCCGGCAGGCTGGCCATGGCCTGTCCGTAGCATCCGGTGCAGATGGTGACCAGGGTACTTGTCGTCACGCTCGCCGCGATATGGGCGGCCCCCTCCGGCTTGTAACAGCACTGGGGGGCGTCTATGCGATGCACTTCCAGACCCCGCAGGCGCGAGAATACCTCTTCCGTCGAGTCCAGGTCCATGGGCACCGGAGAGAACTTGCGATGCAGCCGGTAGCATCCTGCATAATAATCTATCCTTTCCGCGTAATCGTTGCTTCCCATGGCCTCGGCTATGGCCGCCGGGTAGAAGACGATGTCCTCCTCCGGGAAAGCGTTCCTGTATATGGGATAGCAGGGGGAGCAGAAAACCACGAGGCGCTTCGCGCCCAGCTCTTTGGCCGCGAGCAGGTTCAAGGCCACGAACTCCTTCGACAAATCGCGGCAGTCCGCGAGTGCGGCGTCATCGCGGGCGGAGATGGCGGGGCGGTAGAGATAGTTCCCGCAGCAATACTCCCTGGAGAGAAAGGAATGGGACAGGCCCCCGCTTGCGAGAACCCGCGAGAGGGAGGAGAGCATATGGGGCAGGAGATAGAGGATCTGGCACCCCGAGACGACGACGTTTTCCGCTTCGCGGTCGTAGGGCAGGCCGTGCTTCTCGAGGGTTTCGACCCGGGGGGGGAGGCCGGCGGCGGCGTTTCCCGTGTTCCGGATGGTTTCCACCATACTCTTGTCGATTAAAGGATGCATCTTTCCTTCCTCCCTTGCCTCATTCCTCACACCTCAGACTTTCAATCTTAAAAGTGACGGCTTGTACGGTTGCGCGGAGACCAACTCGGGCCTGCCGCAGGGGGGCGTCGCGATGCCGGCGCAGCCGGCATGGCAGTTGGCGGTGCAGCTGGTGATGGGCGCGAACTCCCGTTCTCCCACGCGGCGGGAGAAGGGCATGCTATATGCCTCGCAATGGGGAAGCCCGGGCGTGTCCGCCTCTCCCGCTTCCAGTTCCTGGCATACCGCGTAGGTCATGCCGCACTCCTGCGCCGCGCCGCGCAGGGCGCGGTGTAAGGCGAGACGCAAGTCGTGCCGGAGCATGTATCCGCTGGAGGTGTAGGAGCGGTCATAAACATATTCTCTGCCCAGGCCGGCCTCCTCGCGTTTCGAGATGCCCAGCACCGTCTCGCTGAGGGCGTTTCGGGTAGCCGCGGTAAAGCGCCCCGTGGAGCACACCACGTGTCCCGCTCCCGCCGCTGCGAACTCAGCGAGGACCTCCACGGCCTTCTCTATCCAGACCTCCCCGTACAGGGCGCGCCACAGGGGAGGGATCACCGGGTCCAGGCGTACCTGGACGGGCAGTCCCAGCGAGGCCGCCCAGCGCAGGGCTTCGAGCCGGCTCTCGTAGGCGGGGGCCTGGGGCGAGAGCACGGCCAGGACATCGGGTGGACCCTCGATGGTCACGGCCAGGAAGAAACGTCCGGTGCCGGGAAACCCCATTGCTTGCGCGAGGAACGAGGGGTCGCCCTTGGTGATGACATGGAAACTGACCCCCCAATCGATCAGCACCTCCACCAGCCCCTTGACTGCTCCCCGCAGTTCGGGAAGGTCCTGGCAGGGGTCGGTCGCGTTGGAGATGGAAACCGGCGGGCATAACTCCAGGCCCGTCAGCTCCTTTTCGACAAGCGCGGGCAGGTTGGAATAGACGACCGCGCCATCCTCGGCACCGCGGGAATAGACCGCGTCCCTGGCGTAGCAATAGAGGCAGTTGTGGCGGCAGTTCTCCCTGCCCGGGGGGGTGACGTTTATGATCCACTTGTGGTAGCACTTGCGTCTTTCGCCCCGGTAGGGGAAATCATGCAGGGTAGGGGAACGGCGTTCGCGTAGGATCACATTCATGCCTATATGATAACCCCGTCCGTACACAGGCATAGCAGAGTTGATTGACGGTTTTCGAGATGGGTATCTAGTGTAGATGCTCGCGGCAGGTGACATCCCGAAGGGGAGGACATCCCTGCAAAGGCGTCTATCAGCTGTTTCTTAAAGGTCCGGACTGACATCGTGTTGCGCTCAAGAGGACGGGAAACCTATAATAAATAGTGGAACATAAGTCATATATTTAAGAGGTCGCAGCAATGAACGCAGCAATTCCCCCGATGAATCCTCGAATCCCAATCCATGAAGAACACCGGGGCACCTGGCCCCTTTACATACAGAATAGAGAATATCTCTTGAGCCGCGGCGCCTGACGACGGCGCCCCAGATAGCTCTAAAGGAGGGGAAGTTATGGCCAGGGAATTACAGGAAGTCTACGTTGTCGACGGTTGCCGCACCGCCTTCGGCAAAGCCAGGCCGAACGGCGCTTTTGCCCAGACGCGGGCGGACGATATGGTAGTCAAAATCATCCGTTCCCTACTGGACCGCAATCCGGGCGTTCCCAGGGACAAGATCGATGACAACATCTGGGCCGCGTCCACGCAATGGGGCGATCAAGGCCTTACCATAGGCCGCACCACCGCCATCCTCTCGGGCCTCCCGGTGACCACGCCGGGATGCGCAGTGGACCGCATGTGCGCTGGAGGTGCGACCTCAACCTGTTTCGGCGCATCGGAGATACAGGTGGGCGCCGCCGACCTCATCGTCGCTGGCGGAGTGGAACACATGGGCAACCATCCCATGGGACAGGGCGCCGACCCCAATCCCCGCTTCCTGGCGGAAAAACTGGTGGATCAGAGCGCACTGAACATGGGCATGACCGCCGAGAACCTGCATGACATGTACCCGGATATTACCCAGGCGCAGTGCGACGAATATTCCATTATCAGCCAGCAGAAGGCCAAAAAAGCCCTGGACGAGGGGAAGTTCGGCAACGTCATCGTGCCCATGACGGTGTGGAGCGGAAACGGCTGGAGCGTGGCCGATAAGGACGAACAACCGAGGCCCGAAGCCACCCTCGAGAGCATGAAGGACCTGCGTTATCCCTTCCGTGTCAAGGGAAGGGTAACGCCGGGCAACTCCTCGGGTCTCAACGATGGCGCGGCCGGCGTGCTGCTGGCCTCGGAAAAGGCGGTCAAGGAGTACGGCCTCGAGCCCAAGATGCGCCTGGTGCAGTACGCCTTTGCGGCGGTGAAACCCGAGATCATGGGGCTGGGCCCCGTACCCGCCACCCAGAAGGTACTGGAGAGGGCGGGCATGAAGTTCGAGGACCTGGATGTCATCGAGCTCAACGAGGCTTTTGCCGTACAGGCCATAGTGTTCATGCAGGAATTCGGCATGAAGCTGCTGGACGACCCCAAGCTCAATCCCTGGGGAGGGGCTATCGCTTTCGGGCATCCCCTGGCCTCATCCGGATGCCGACTGGTAGCGCAACTGGCTTACTACTTCGCAGAGCATCCCGAAGCCAAGTATGGGTTGGCCACCATGTGTGTTGGACTGGGACAGGGAGCCGCCATGATCTTCGAGAACGTCCAGAACTAGAGAGCGGAAGACGGAAAGGAGGTAGAGATGTCCGAGGAGCTAGTGACACAGTTTAAAGATACGTATTACGACTCTCCGGCCGGGAAGATAGCCATAGTCACCATGGACAACGGCGAGGATTACCGCAAGCCCAACAGCTTCGGCCTGGGCGGCATGGCCAGCCTGAACGAATGCCTCGATCGCGTCGTGGCGGAGCCAGGCGTCAAGGCCTTGATCCTCACCGGCAAGCCCTTCATCTTCGGGGCGGGCGCCGATCTCACCCAGGTGCCCCTCATCAAGACCAGGGAACAAGCCCTGGAGATCGCGCAGACGGGCCACGCGGCCTTCAAGCGCATCATCGACCTGCCCTTTCTCACCGTAGCCGCCGTCAACGGCGTCGCACTGGGAGGCGGGCTCGAAATCGCGCTGGTGTGCGATTACCGCACCATCTCCCCCGGTGCCGCGGCCGTGGGCTTCCCCGAGTGCTTCCTGGGGCTCATCCCGGGATGGGGCGGGACCACCCTGCTGCCCAAGCTCATCGGCCCCGAGAAGGCGCTGGAGATCATCGTCCACAACGCCCTCAACAACAACCGCATGTTAGGCGGCAAGAAGGCGTTCGAGATGGGCATCGCCGACCGCTTCTTCGAGCCCGTCGATTTCCTGGATAAGACCATCGCGTTCACGGTGGGACTGCTGCAGGGCACGGAGAAGGTGGAGAGGCCGGAGCCCGACTGGTCCAACCTGGACGCCCTGGTCGCACAGGCCCGGGCCGTGGCCGACTCCAAGGTGCACGGCAACTCCAAGGCACCCTACATGGCCATTGACAACATCGTCGCGGCCAGGGATAACACGGTGGATGAGGGATTCGCCCTGGAGGACGAGGCCCTGGCCACCCTCATCCCCTCGCCCCCCATGCAGGCGGGCGCCTACGCCTTCGACCTCACCCAGCGACGGGCCAAGAAACCCGTGGGTGTGCCGGAGGGCGCTCCCCTGCCGGTGAAGAAGGTGGGCATCCTGGGCGCGGGACTCATGGGCAGCCAGCTGGCGGTGCTCTTCCTGCGCCGCATGAAGGTCCCCGTGGTCATCAAGGACATCAAGCAGGAGTTCGTGGACAAGGGCATGGGCTATATCGAGCAGGAGATCAACCGCCAGGCCGAGAAGGGCCGTATCGACAAGGGCCAGGTGCCATGGCTGATGGGCCTGGTGGAGCCGACGCTGGACTACGCCGACATGGCCGAATGCGACTTCATCATCGAGGCCGTGCTGGAGGAAATGCCCATCAAGAAGAAGGTCTACGGCGAGCTCGAGGAATTCGTCTCGGAGACCGCCATCCTGGCCACCAATACCTCCTCCCTGTCGGTGACGGAGATGGCCTCCGACCTCAAACACCCCGAGCGCGTGGTGGGCTTCCACTTCTTCAACCCGGTGGCGGCCATGCCTCTGCTGGAGATCATCAAGGCGGAGAAGACCAACGACCCTACCCTCATCACCGCCTTCGATATCGGCAAGAAGCTGGGGAAGCGCTGCGTGCTGTGCAAAGACGCACCCGCTTTCATCGTCAACCGCCTGCTGCTGCGCTCCACGGCGGAGACGTTGAAACTGGTGGACGAGGGCAACGACTTCAAGGACGTGGACGAGGCGCTGTGGGCGCTGGGTACACCCATGCCCCCCTTCACCCTCCTGGCCCTGGTGGGACCGGCCATCGCCCTGCATACCGGTGAGACCCTGGTCGAGGCTTTCCCGGACCGCTATACCATCAGCGATAACTTCAAGGAACTGGTGGCGCGCAAGAAACCCGGTGTCTATGGACCCGACGGCGAAGTCGACCCCGAGGTGCGCGAGCTCTGGAAACAGGACGATCCGCCCAAGAAGATCAGCGCCCAGGAGATGCGCGACCGCGTCAGCGAAGCCCTGGCCGACGAGTGCTGGCGGATGCTCGACGACGGAGTGGTGGGCGCCCCGGAGGAGATCGACATCTGCATGATCTTCGGCGCTGGCTACCCCTTCTACATGGGCGGCTTGACCCGCTACCTCGACTACGCCGGATACTCCGAGAAAATCAAGGGGAAGAAGTTCCACCCCGACGCCTGAAAACGACCGTATCTGCGAGGCGGCTCCCGTAACGGAAGCCGCCTCTTCAATCTATGCTCAGTTCTATTCGCCCGACATGGCCTCCATGGACTGTAACATCGCATCTCTTTCGGCCTGGAACTTGTTGTACCAGTCCTCTATCTCCTGTTCGCCCTCCAGGCCGTTGGTCTGCGCATAATCGAGGAGCTGCGCGCAGGACGCGATAATATCGTCTATTCCCTCGAGATACACACCCATAACATCCACTGCGATGACGAATATCTGGGATCGTTCCTCCACGCTCTGCTCGGGGGCTTTTCCGAGTTCTTCCGCGTAGGCCGAATTGCCCTCGTCCATGGTCTCTATTCCCGAGGCAAGCGTGTCCACGATCTCTTGCGCGGCTTCGTCGGGTTTATCCAGCTCCCGCAGTTTCTGCAGCGACAATGCGTCCTTTTCGTTGCTCTTGACGAAGGATTCCGCGGCACCGGCCGCGCTTTCCAGGTCGGTGAAGCCGGACTGGTAATAAGCCTGGAAGGCAACCTGGCCTTCTTGCACGATCTCCGTATTGGACTGGTTCTCCTCGATTATGGAGAGTACGCTGTCCACGAAATCCTGTTTCGACTGGTCGCTGCCGCAACCCTGCAATCCGGCTGTGGCTGCCACCAGGCTGACGGCCATCACCGCCATGAGGATAACGCTGAACCACCTCTTGCTCGCGGCACTCATGACTACCTCCCTCTCCTTCAAGTGGTAACCGCCGGGCGTGGTCGCCCGTATACCACACAAAGGCCTCGCTTCACACCTTATGATCGACGTATCCATTCCGGGTACCATTATTCTACCACCAGGAGTGCCACACCTTGTTCCGGCGGGTAATCGGTCGGGCCTTTCCGGGTGCGGCGTGCTTCGATCCTGTTAGGAATGGCGCGCAGGTATGCGGTAGAATATCAATCGTAGCAGCGAAAGGAGCAGCTTTGCTTCCAGAGGGAATCTACCTGCATAAAGACAATGAAACGATTTGGCCGGCATCGGCCAACGTACTCCTCATCAAGGACCCCGACGGCGCTTACCTGGTGGACGTTGGATGCGGCCACGAGGACACCTACGTCCGCCTCAAGGAGTTCATCGCCGGGCTGGGCCTCTCCATAACGGATATACACACCGTAGTGCTCACCCACGCCCACCCCGACCACATGGGTGCCATGCGCCATCTGCTGGAGGAGATCTCGCCCCGCATCTTCCTTCACCCCGTCGAGATACCGCTGGCCGCGGAACCCTCCAGGCTTGACCGTACTTTCGATATCGATCTGGCTTTGCACTACGGCATCAATCCGTTCAATCTGGAAAGAGCTGACGTCAATGAATACCTATCACTCGATAAGTCCTGCCCCATGGCCAGGGCTGACGCAACCCATACCATCGATCCCGCGGGGGAGCTGGAGCTGGGAAGGTTCACCTTCCAGGTGGTCGTGACTCCGGGACACGCCAACGGCCTGGTCAACCTCTTCGAGCCCGAGAGCGGCATGCTCTTCACCGCGGACGCCGTTGGGGACGTGGTGGCCTGGTATTCTCCCTCCAGCGGCGGACTCACCGGCTTCCTGGAGGGACTGGATAAGATCGCCGGGCTGCCCGCCTCTTTTATCGTCCCCTCTCACGGCGACATGAGCGGCGTTCCCGGGGAGAAGATCGAGAAAACCAGGGCCCGGCTATTCCGCCGTGAGGAGAGGATTATAAAGGAGCTGTCCGGCGCGCCCGTTTCCTTTCCCGAGCTCTTGACGCGGGTGTTCAAAAACCCCTGGATCACTTTCTTCCCCGGCTCCCAGATCCTCCAATGCCACCTGGACAAGCTGGAGGCGGAAGGCAGGGTGAGATGCCACGGGGAGGAGGACGCATGGAGCGTCGAGTTGCTGCAGGGGAGGAATCGGATCTGATCAGGGGAATAATGGAGTGGAGAAGCGGGTGATGCCCCGTTTGATTGCGGCAGCAGGATCCGGAGCGAAGCTTCCGGGAGGCAGTATTTCGCCGCAACGGAATATGGATGGTTCAGAGTCCTATAGGGGGTGAGGGGATTGAGCGCATGCCCGCAATGCGGCCAGGAGAACAGAGGCGAGGCTAGATTCTGCGTGAAGTGCGGCGCTTCACTGGGAGCGCCGTCCCAAGCGGTGGCACAACCGCCCGCCGCGGCCGCGCCTCCCCCCGCGCAGCAGCCCGCGCGGTGGCGGCATGGCCGCATCCGGCTGAAAGCGGCGGTGGTTTGGCGAGAAAGCGCCGGGGATGTTAGGATAGCTTAAGCGTATCCGGTTGATGATTACGCAGCGATGTCCTATAGGGGGTGAGGGGATTGAGCACATGCCCGCAATGCGGCCAGGAGAACAAAGACGAGGCTAGATTCTGCGTGAAGTGCGGCGCTTCACTGGGGGCGCCGTCCCAAGCGGTGGCACAACCGCCCGCCGCGGCCGCGCCTCCCCCCGCGCAGCCTCCCTACCAGCAGCCCGCGCAGTACGCGCAACCGGTGCCGCCACCCGCCACCTACGCGCAGCAACAGTATGCTGCACCCCCGGCTGCGCCCTATCCGGCGGCCTACGCCCAGGCACCGGCCTATGCCGGCAAGACCAGGGGGGGCATGTTCTGGATCGGGGCCCTTATCTTGCTCGTAGCCGGGGTGCTGATACTTGTGAGCACGTGGATGGCCTGGGGAAGCGGACCGGGAGGTTTTATGTCTCTGTCCGGTTGGGACTGGTTCGACATCGGTAAGGCGGGAGGTGGCGGGTCCGGAGAGGTGGTGAACGCATTCTTTGTCTACTCAGACGGCTATCCCATCTTCACCGGTATCTGTACGCTCATCCTCGGAGGGCTTATCGTGCTGATAGCGGCGCTCATGCTTATATTCCGCAGTAAAGGATTGGGGGGTATAGCCATCCTCTTCGCCATCTTCGCCCTGGGCATGGCCATTACCAACATGACGACCATCCTGCGCATCGAGGGCATATCCATGGGGGTGGGTATGTACATCTTCCTCATCTTCTCCGTTGCGGGCCTGGTGGGGGGCGGAATGTCCATGTCGGGGTGACGCTCCGGCGGTTTGGCGAGCAAGCGCCGGGGATGTTAGGATACCTTAGACGTATCCGTGTTCGATGACCACACAGGTGAATATGGTCCCGGGAAGCGGCGGGGCCGGCCGTCAGCGATCATGGCTTCATTATATCTTTTATGTATCCGCCGGCCTGGCCCTGGTAGCAATGGTTTTCTCCTGCGGCGTGGATGAAGGCGCCCTCTATTTTATATTGCCTCTCCCACTCCTCGGAATAGCCGTGCTCACCAACGTGGAGGCGGGCAAGAACCGCTTCGGCCGCTACAAGCAATACGGGATTCCGGATATCGTGGGCTCCGACGGCCTGGTCGTGGAGACGGAGACCATGGAGGAGATAGACGGGGCCATCGAGCGTATCCTGTCCCACGGGGAACGGCTCGTCTGTCTCAACGGTGGCGACGGCACCGTACAGAGGGCCATTACCCATATGGTCAACAAGTACGGGGAGGGCGCGGAGGACATCCCCGTACTCTTTCCCCTGCGGGGCGGGACCATGAACCTCCTGGCCGATCACCTGAAGATAAAAGGGAAGACACCCGAGCTGTTGCGGACGGCAGTGGAAGTAGAGCATCGTTCGCAGGATATACCGTACGTCGAGATCCCCACCTTGAGGATTGTGAGGGAGACGGGAGGGGTTACCGAGAAAGAATACGGGTTCTTTTACGGCAACGGAGCCCTGTACCGGTTTCATCGCGTGTATTATCGCGAGACCAAGGGCGGCCCCATCGCCGCCGCGGGCCTCTTCGCGAAGTGCGTTTTCGGGGGAGCCACCAAACGCACCCACTACAAGGATGTCTTCGGGCTGACGCCGGCGCGGGTGTTCATCGATGACTTCGAGATGCCGGGTGACCGCTTCACCGTCGTCCTGGCGGTTATGTTCCAGGTGGTGGTGATCAGCTTCGACGCCTTCCGGGATGATGGTGAGGGAGACTTCTACGTCATCGCCACCAACGTCCCCATCTTCAAGATGGCCAGGAAGATGCCCAGGCTGCTGTGGGGAAGGGGGGCGGACCCCCCTTACCCCAGGGAGCAGTTCTTCAACCAGAGGGCCTCTCGTATCCGCATGGAGTGCCGCGAGGGATACAGCCTGGACGGGGAGGTCTTCGAACTCGAGGAGCCATATAACCTGACCATTGAAAAAGGCCCGAAGATCAAAATCCTGAAGCCGTGAGGCTGCATTCAAGCCGGAGCGTCAGACCCGGGGATCAAGCCCGGGTTATTCCTCAACCACCACCCTGATACCGCCCTCTTTGTTGGTGACGCTGAAGACGGTCGATCCTTCCTCCCGGCGGAAGAGCAGATCCAACCTCGATCGGCCCACGCGCAGGCCTTTGAGCTCCACCTTTTCCAGCCAGGGGGGCAGGAGGGGTCTGTCTATATGGAGGACCCCCTGCGCGGATTCGGGAGAGAGGCCGAGCATGAACTGGAGAAGGAGAAAGAGACTGCCCGAGGCCCAGGCCTGGGGGCTGCAGGCGACCGGATAAGGTACGGGTTCATTGAAATCGGTGCGTTTGAAGCCGCAGAACAACTCGGGCAGGCGCAGGGAGGCCGTGCGCATGCAGGCCATGTGGATGCCTTCCATTATGTCGATAAAGGCTCGATGCTCTTCGTACAACTTAATGCCTTTGAGGATAAGGGCGTTGTCGTGAGGCCAGATGCTGCCGTTGTGATAGCTCATGGGATTGTAATAGTATTCGCTTTCGCTCAAGGTGCGTATCCCCCACCCGGAGAACATCGCGCTGTCCGTGAGCCTGGCGATGGCCCGTTTCGCCCGCTGCGGGGAAGGCAACCCCGTGAAGAGGAGTTGCCCCCCATTGGAGGACACTACGCGCACGGGGTTCTTTGCCCCGTCCAGGGCCAGGACATAGAAACCCAGTTCGTCGTCCCAAAAAGACTCCTCGACTCTTTGCTGCAGGTTTTCCGCCTCTGCGAGGAGTTTCCGGCCTCTTTCCTCTTCGCCGAGGGAGAGAAACACCTCTCCCAGGTGCCGTTTTGCGTAATAGACGTACCCCTGCGTCTCGACGGTGGCTACGGGCATTACGGGCAGGCGACCTCCGGGAAGCAGGATGGAGTCGCCGGAGTCCTTCCAGAACTGGTTGGACAAGCCCATGCTACTGCGGCGGCTGTACTCCACCAGGCCGTCGCCGTCCACATCCCCGTAATCATCGATCCATCCCAGGGCGGCGTCGACGTTATCGCGCAAGCGGTGAAAGGTCTCCAGATCGCCGGTCCATTTGAGGTAGTCGACCATGAGGACCAGGAAGAGGGGGGTGGCGTCAACCGTTCCGTAATACGGAGTATGGGGTATCTCATTCATTCTGGCCATCTCGCCCTGGCGTATTTCGTGGATGATCTTGCCGGGTTCCTCGTCTCTCCAGTCATTGACCTCCCTGCCCTGGAACGCGGCGAGGAAAAGCAGGCTGTCCCGCGCCAGCTCGGGCTTGAACAAGAGCGCTTCAAGGCAGGTAATGAGGGCATCCCTGCCGAAGGGCGTGGAATACCACGGCACCCCACCGGTTACGATCTCCCCATAGCGGGTACGGGTGGAGAGAGTTCTGAGGTCGTACATGCTGTGCTGGATCATGAGGTCGAAGACGGCGTTGTCGGTGGTTATCTTCGTAGTAGACCCCAACCAGGCGTCGTATGACTCCCGCAGGGCGTCACGCACCTCTTCGAATCTCAAGGCTGGCTTGTCCTCCCCGTCTTCCAGGGGAATCACGTGCAGGTCTATGGACTCCTCTTCGTATGAGTCGAGAAGGAAGAAGAAGACGACCTCGATACCGGCCCTTCCCATGCGAAGCTCGTCAGGCCGGCGGGAGAATTCAATACGCGTAATACGGCGCATGCGGTCCCTTCCGGTGTAGGATAACAGGAGCGTTCCGTCGTTCTCTCTGGCCGGCCTGTGCACGGTACCCCTGCGCTCGCGGCGCATGCCCCGGACCTCGAAGATGTCCGCGAAATCCGCGGCAAGGCCGATGCTCAACCCGATACGGACCGGCGCGGTGTGGAAGTTACGGACCCGGCACCTCTCTATGAACCCGTCATGGATGAGCCGGCTTCTCCTCACGCTCATCGTATCCTGGGGGATGTTGGCGCCGTCCCTGGTGACCAGGTCGGGGTTGGAGAGGTGGATCTCCGCGATATAGCCTCTCTCCGTGGAGGAAGAGAGCAGGAGAAGCGGCACATCCTCGATACGCGTCTCCATGGTGGACAGGTACCGCGTGTCACGATAGTACAGACCCAGTCCCGCCCGGTTGCCGTGCGCCATCTCACCGTTTTCGTAGGTATAGAGGAAGCACTCTCCCTCCTTGAGGACGAGGGATTGCCGTGGGACTTCGCTGACTATGAAGGGCAGGCCTCCGCCTCCTTCGAGGCAGAGCGATGCGGTATCCATTTCCCCCCCCAGGCCTGACCCTAAGTGTGCCAAAAGTACCTTCGCGATGGTGGATCGTTAGGTTGGGATAGGCACATTCCAGACCTGACCCCAAGTGTGCCTGACTTGACCACTCCCATCATATATTCACCCACAATCCTCGCACAAGAACCCTTATTAAAGGGATACACAAATAAGCCCTTGGGTCAAGAGCGCCGCCCTGCCGGTATTGACGGTGGCCGCGACGACAGCGTTGAAACAACTGGGAACCGGTGTGACGCAACCGGCCTTTAAGTTTAACAAAGGGGAGAGAGGGAAATAGAAAAACTAATGGGCGTATACGAGTAGTAGCATGCTTTCCCCCGCTCGAGGGACCGCTTGCCGGCTGCGGTGGAATCAGCTCCAGGAGGTACGTTGAGATGCGCGTTGCGATGTTGGCTCCGGTATGGATCCCCATACCTCCCGAGGGCTACGGGGGTATCGAGAGGGTTATCAAGTTGCTGGTGGACGAGCTGGTGCGTATGGGGGAGGACGTAACCCTCTTTGCCGCGGGACCCTGCCGGACACGGGCGTGGCAGCGGATTATGCTGGATGAGGCACCCACCTACCACATGGGCGAGACCCTCTACGACGCGCTCCACGTGGGGCGGGCTTACCGGGAGATCTACACCGGCGGCTTCGACATCGTACACGACCATTCCGGCTTCCTCGGACCTGCATTCGCGGGCATGCTCCCGGTGCCCGTTGTGCATACTCTTCACGGTCCCTTCACCCCGGAGATCCGCCGTTTCTACGAAGCCTTCAAGGACGACTGCTATTACGTGGCCATAAGCCGCAGGCAGCTTGAAAGCTGCCCGGGGCTGAACTACCTCGGCATGGTCCCCAACGCGGTGGACGTGGACGAGCACCGCTACCTGGGTGAGAAGGGCGATTACCTGATCTGTGTAGGCCGCATCTGCGAGGCGAAAGGGACCGAGCAGGCCGTGCTCCTGGCACGGGAGACGGGAAATCGCCTGCTCCTGGCCGGCAAGATCGATCCCGGCCGGGACCGCGATTACTTCGAGTCGCGCGTCGTGCCCCACCTCGACGGCAAGATGATTCTATACCTCGGGGAGGTGTCACAGGAGGAGAAGGTGCGCCTGGTCTCGCGGGCTCGTGCTCTCCTCTTCACGGTGCAGTGGGAGGAGCCCTTCGGGCTGGTGATGGCGGAAGCCCTGGCCTGCGGTACTCCGGTTCTCGCCACGCGCTGGGGCGCCGTGCCCGAGGTGGTCGAGCATGGCGTGACCGGTTTTCTGGCCGATTCCCCCCGGGAGCTTGCATCGTATGTGGAACGCATCGACGAATTGGATCCCCTGGATTGCAGGCGGGCCGCCGAGGAACACTTCAGCCCCGGGGCGATGGCGGCCAGCTATCTCGATATCTATCACTATGCCTCGGACATGCACCCCACCAGGCTGTGGCCTCATCGTGCCCACACTGCCTGACGGGATCAATCCTCGTGGAAGACGTTCAGACGGTATGCGGTCCGATCGACCACTCAGCGGGAGAACCGCCGGCGCAGGGCACGCCGGTCGCGGCGGGTGATGCGGCTCCTGTCCGCGGCCAGGGAAGCGGCATCCAGGTCCCCCACCATGCCTGAGAGATCGCGCCGCTGCTTGAGTTCCCTCTCCAGTATCTCCTGCATGCGGTAGCGGTAACGGATATGGGGCGTGATCCTCTCTCCGGCGCTCTCCGCCAGAGATTCCGCGGCCACCCGCCCACTCTGCAGCGCCAGCCGGATGCCGAAACCCCAGGGGTCCAGAAGACCGGCCGCCTCTCCTACCAGCAGGGCGCAGCCGGCACCGAGGTTGAAATGCCCTCCCACCGCCATGCGGTTGGATGCCGATATCTGGCGCATGGCCTCGCCGCCCAACCGCAATCCCACCCGCCCTTCCAGGAAAGCGGTGAGGCCGGCGAGCTCGTCCCGCCAACCCCGTGCGGCATCGTGGTTCACCGACAGGCCTATGAGGTCACCCCTGATGAAGAAGCGGGCGATACCCATACCTTTTTGCATAAGGACGAGGCCCATCCACTCCGGGTCCCAGTCCAGCTCCCCCCCGCAGAGAACGAGCATGGTCCGTTCGAGGTGCGGGACGGCATACAGTCGGTGGAACTCGGGTCGGAGGAGACGCAATGCCATGGATTCCGCCCCATCCGCGGCAATGAGGTAGGTCGCCTCCACCATTTCCTCCCGGCCATCTCTGGCGATCCTCGCCGTCACGTGGAAACGCTCCACCTGGAAATCCTTTACCTCGCAGCCGTCCATAACCTCCGCCCCACAGCCCGTGGCGAGATGGGCATCGAGGCGGGAACGCAGCACCGCAAGGCCGGTTCCGGGGAAAGGCAGCTCGTATGTGCCTCCACCCTCGCAGAGCAGGCGAGCGCCCCGGACGGTCCGCGGGCTTGCCAGGCAGTCCGTGGGTATGGGCCCGAAGGCTTCCTCTACGAGGCTGGCGGCTTGCGGGGAGACGAAGCCGCCGCAGGTCTTCTCGCGCGGCAACCTCTCCCGTTCGAGCAGCACCACCGTGAACCCCGCGTCACTGAGAGACCTGGCGGCCATACATCCGCCCGGACCCGCTCCCATGACCACGGCATCGTAATATCTCAATACACTACCCCTCAGGTCTCCACGCACTGCTCACTATTATGCCCTCGGGCCGCGCGCTCGTCATCAGGGATGCCCGGCGCCGCAGGGTTGCGAAAAACGAGTATACTAGTGCAAATGATCGTCGATATACACACCCACGTGGGAGATTGTATCAACGGCGGAGGGCTGTCGGAACCCTACGACCGGCCTCCCCGCCTCCTGTCCGACCTGTTCGAGACATCGGGATTCCGGCTCATGGGTGGGAGGCGACTCTTTCCCCGCTTCTCCCGCTACGTGGAGATCATCCACAACCAGGAACGCAACAACCTGGGTACCCCCGAGAACATTCTCGCGTACATGAACCGCTTCGGGATAGACATCTCCGTACTCCAGCCCATCGAGCCGGTCCGCTCCACCGAGGACAACCTGGCCCTGGTCGGCGAGCGCCTGCGGACCTTCGCCTCGGTGCATCCCCTGCATGAGGGATGGGAATCGCGGCTCGAGCGCTACATGGAAACGGGTTGCCTGGGGCTGAAGATCCATCCCATTATCCAGAGGCTGTCTCCCGGAGAGCCCGCGGTCTTCGACCTGCTCGAGGCATACGCGCCGCATGGCCGGCCCGTGCTGCTGCACGCCGGGGAGAGCTCCTATTTCCTGAACGAGCGCTCCCCCTCACGCTTCGGCCGTATAGGCGACTGGGAAGCGGTCCTCTCCTCCTTCCCGCAGGTAAAGTTCATCGTCGCCCACACAGCCATGGAGGGGTGGAAAAAGGCTATAACCTCAGGGGAGAGGCTGCCGAACCTTTATGTGGATACCAGCTTCCAATCCGTCTCACACGTGCGCGAAGCCCTGCGCAGCCTGGGGAAGGAGCGGGTGCTCTTCGCCTCCGATTGGCCGTTCTCGCTGCAGAAGGCACCATTGCGGGTGATCGCTTCCGCCGCCGGGGGTGATGCCGGTTTGCGCCGCGCCCTTCTCTGTGACAATGCCCACGCGGTCCTGGGACTGTAGGGATGGATGGGGTCATCCCCGGAAGAAAAGGCATTCGCGATGACGTCTCGGGCCGGCGCGTTTCACGTCATTGCGAGGAGCGCAGCGACGCGGCAATCTCCTCCGGACGCCGATTATGGTCCGAACGAGATCGCTTCGCTGGCGGTCGCGATGACGTTGAACATGCGTTCGCGATGACTTCGATAATGTAAAATGTCCCATGTCCGGGGCTGACCCCATCCTATACATCCCTTGGGAAACAGAACGAGCGTTGTTCTTTATGGAGGGGGCGGCTGGTAGCGGAAGTCTTCGTACCACATCATGGGCTGGTCGGGGCCCCGGGTGAGCAGGATCCACAAAGCGGAGAATACACCCTTCATTCCCGACATGGCGAGCCTGGCCTGCAATCCCGGTACGATCAGCACGGGTGGAAACTCGCCGGGTGTCGCCTGCGGCGAAGCTTTGTTCGCTTCCCGGCGCGCGAGAGGAAGCTCTATGGCGGCCAGGCAGCAGGGATCGCCGCGCGAGAGCAATTCCGTGATCTCGGGAACCTTGAGGTCGGGGTTGATCACGGAGAAGGTTCCCGCCTCCATGGCTATCATCAAGCAGGTGCATACCTCCGGGCATGCGGCAAGTTCCCTCGCCGCGGGGCAGTACCTCTCCTCCTTTACGGCCCTGCCCCGCGTCTCCTCCGTCCATACGCCCCTCACGCCGACCAGGCCGTCTTCGAAGTCGAGGACACGACCCAGGCTGCGTGCGTCGTAGGGGTCGATGTGCAGGTCTTCGAGGAGGATGGGAGCTCGCTCCTCCCCGATGCGATAGAAGACGAACTGCAGGGCCCGCACTCCCTTTTCACCGTAACGGCCGTGCAACGCCGGCAGCAGCCTGGTGAGTCCACGCATCATCAGGCGGAGGGGGATCTCGCGATGCCATGCGGGATCCAGCAGGTCACGCGGGCGGGGGTGAAAAGACCTCACCGCCAGGCCGTAGAGCAACCCCGAAATCAACAGCGATCTCTTGGCCCTCTTGAACAAGATAAATCACCCGCCTTCCAGTTCAGCCCCTCCCAGGACCCGCGCTTCGTGCGAGTAACCGGAGTATCGTAATCCGCTCTCTTCAACGGTTTTCGAATTCCGCCGCGTGACCCGTCACTGGGTCAGGGGGCGGTTGACGTCTATTTCGACGATCGCGCCGGAAGCAGAGTTGAAGGCGAATACGATCCCCTTGGCATTGTACTCCATGATGGTCAACTCCTCGCCCTGATGCATCAGGCTGGTCTGCCTCTCGGGCGATCCGAACTCTTTCATCGCATCGGCGGAGGGCGAACCTATGCCCACGCCCATGGGCGTCTTTCCCTCGTAGGGATGGCGCACGCTTATGGACACCACGATATCGAAATCCCCCAGGGAATCGTTCTTGTCCATATCCTCCATGTAGACGTTCATCTTCCAGGTGCCGTATCCACCGGTGTAGGTGGCGAATACCAGGCCTTCCGTAGTGGAGCCGGTGCTGTCCGGCCCACCATATTTTTCCTTGACGGTGCGGAACTCATCGCCTACGTTTATTCCCGCCGCCGTCTGCCCGGGCACGATGGGTGCGGACGAGTATACTCCGAAGAGGCCGCCCTGGGCGTCGTCCGTACCCTCCTCCTCCTCAACGGGCCGCAAGCCGCCGTAGGCGGTTACGAGCACGGTTATAGCGCCGTCCGGCGGCGATATGAGGAACTCGACTCCCTTCTGGTCGTAGTAATAGAGCTGGATATTTTCACCTTCCGGTCCCTGTGTCTCGGAAATACTCTCGCAGGGTCCGAACTCACCCTCCACGTCTCCCGGCGAGCTCCCGATCCC
Organism: Actinomycetota bacterium; assembly: GCA_003598015.1. Taxonomy (GTDB): domain Bacteria; phylum Actinomycetota; class Geothermincolia; order Geothermincolales; family RBG-13-55-18; genus SURF-21. The sequence continues at coordinate 25,881 of QZKE01000079.1, forward strand.
CACCCCCCCGGAAGTCGTACCGTAGTAGGGTGTGGAGACCTCGATGGCCCCCACTTCGTCTTCGGCATCGAGGTAGCCGTTGCCGTTATCATAGAGGGTGACCACCATGCGCCAGGAGGCGGGATCGTCTATCCTGCCCCCCTCACGGGTTCTGGCGTAGTATGCATACAGGTAACCGCCGTCCTTGAGTTTCTGTTCGGGTTCACCGTGTATGTCGAGCACCGCCTGGAAGGGGTCGCCGATGTTCACGTCGGCCATGGAATATCCGGGGACGATAGGGTCGTGGTCCCACGCCGACAGATCCTCCCCGCCGCCGCTCCCACATGCCGCGATGCCGGTGGCGATCACCGCCAGCGCCGCCAGGAACAAGCAGGCCGAGGCCGGTTTCGAAACATCTTTTTTCATTGCGGTCTATGCTCCAAGTTGTTCTGCCGCGCGTTCGTCCGCGCCGCCACGCCGCAAGTAGGAAACGGGGATATCCAAAGCGCTCTCGATGCTCTTGACGATGAGAAAGGCCTTGATGCGGTTGTCGGAGGGAGCGCCGGTCATGCCGGAGCGAAAGAGCTTCAGACGTTTGCCGTTCTTCTGTATCAGGTTTACGCGTACGTAATAGGAGAGGTCGCGTTTCGAGCTCCTGTCCCCTTCCGGCGCGGGAACGTGCGGCGACTCGACCACCTCCAGCCCTTGCAGTTTCTCCCGGCTCAGGCGCCGCCGCCTGGGTATGAAATAGTGGTAATGCTCGACTGTGAGTTCATGCGCGGCGGGGTCGACGATGACGTAGGTAGGGGAGGAGAAGATGGTGAACATGCTGTAGAAGAGTAATACAACGCAGCAGATACCCAGGACGATGCGCATAGTCCCCAGGGTGGCCAGCACCGCGCAGGTTACGGAGACGTAGAAGAGCAACGCGTGGGTAACCTCCCAGGCACCTCCCCGGATCTCGAACTCCATGCGTTGGCTGCCGCTCGCGTCCGCCTCTGTCATCTTTCCTCCCGGTCCGTGATGTGTATCTCAACAGCTCTACAGCAGCAATTATAACCCAAGTGGGAACGGCTTCCTGCAAGCCGGGATGCGCATGCCGCCCGGATCAGGCGTCGGTGACCTTGTACACGACATCGTGTTCGCGGGCATGCCCCTCCACCTTGATGCCGATCACATCGCCGGGACCAGCCTTCTGCACCTGGTCATGTTCGATTTGCATGGACGATACATCCTGGGTCCAGTCCGAGGTATGTCCCTTGACATGTATGGTGTCACCTACGTTCAACTCGTCCTCGAGTTCGATGGCGGCGACATTTATCTTCGCGAAAAAGTGAGTGATCCTGCCGACCTGCTTCTCCATGGTTCACCTCCTTCCCGACCCCAATAGCATCGACGCCCCCGGAACCCGGCCAGTTCCCAATCGAAGAGCCGTCTGCGGGCGCCCTATGCCATTTTTCGTGGGAATGCGCCTCGAATCCTGCGACGCGGTCCAGCGAGCGTTACTGCCGTGCCATACGCAGAGGGGCGTTATATAATATTACGGGGCGCGTAGCGAGGAGGCGGTATGAGCGGTAACGATGACTCCAGGGAAGCGGTACTGCGCAGGCTGCACCGCGTGGAAGGGCAGGTGCGCGGGATAATCCGCATGGTCGAGGAGGGGAAGGACTGCGAGGATGTCCTCACCCAGGTCGCCGCCGCACGTTCCGCCATGAACCGCATCGGAATACACATCATCACCCACCGCATGAAGGAATGCTTCGAGGATAATCCACCAGATTCGCCGGAGGACGCCATTGGGGAAGCCATCGACGTTTTCCTCCGTTTCAGCTCGAGCATCGGCCCGGTAACCCCGGAATAGGGGATCAACCGTTCAATCGACACATGGGGCCGGGTGCGCACGCAAGGAATATAACCTCGATCCAACTTCACCCTGCCGGGCCGCTTCATCCTTATAAGTCCGCATCCTGGCCTGTTCCCCTGTTCTCCTTATCATCCAGCCTCGTCTATTCCGATCGCTTGCGGGCGGCATTCCTGGCATAGGCGGTCAACATGCCGGTAGGCGCCGTATGATTTAGATCGTATCGTTTATACCCCTATGGGTATAAACTCTCCGCATGGATTAACGCTGGTTTCTTTCCTGGAGGTAGGCTATGAGTAAAAGGGATTTACTGCCCGGCATCCTTTCCGAACTGGAGGAACGCTTCGGGGAGCGTTTTAATGCAGACCCCGTAGAGAGGTACATCTACTCCCGCGACATGGGCGAGTTCCCATCCGTCGTGGGCAAGATCGTGGGAGGTCTCGCCCAGGCTGTCCTGCAAGTGGAAAACGTGGATGAACTTGCCTGGATCATCGGCTTCGCCCATCGCAATAGAATCCCCCTCACCCCCCGCGCCGCTGCCACCAGCGGATACGGAGGCGCTATTCCGGTGCTGGGGGGTATCGTAGTCGACCTCACCCGCATGAACCGCATTGTGGATATCGACGTGGAGGGGCGCTCGGTCACGGTGCAGCCGGGAGTCGTGTGGTGGAACCTGGAGAAGGAACTGCGGGCGCGCGGACTGGCCCTGCGCACCTATCCTTCCAGCGCGCCCTCTTCCACTGTGGGTGGTTGGGTAGCCGAAGGCGGTTCGGGCATCGGGGCCTATGCCTATGGAGAGATAGCCGACAACGTCCAGGAGCTGAAGCTGGTGGGACCGCAAGGCGAGAGGACGATAAGCGGCGATGATATGGGGCTTTACGTTGGTTCGGAGGGAACGCTCGGCTTCATCTCCGAGGTACGCCTGGCCGTGCGCGAGGCGGCTCCCGAGCGGCCGCTGTTGTTCTCCTTCGCGGGCGCGGAAGCGGTTCAGCGTTTCATCCATGCGCTGAAGGGAAAGGACCTCCCCCTGTTCCACCTCCAGGTCATAACCCCGCAACTGGCCGCCCTTAAGAACCAGGTAGCGGCGGAGGCGTATCTCCCCGAAGGTTCCTACCTGGTGCTGGCCGTAATGGAGGGCGACGAAGCCGGACCCCATGACGAGTTGATGAAACTCGCTGCAAGCGCCATGGGCAAGGAACTGGATGAGGAAGGCGCCGCTCACGAGTGGGATGAGAGGGTTTACCCCCTGCGCATCAAGAAAGCAGGCCCCTCGGTCATCCCGGCGGAGGCCGAGGTGCCGCTGTCGAAGGTGGGAGCCCTGCTGGCGGATACCGCGAAGCGCCTTCCCGAGCTCGCCATGGAAGTGATCGTCGGCAGGAATGGGAAAGCGATTTTCCTGGGATTCATCCCCTGTGACTCGCGCAGCGTGGACTTCACCGTCGACTTCACCGCCTCACTGGAATTCCTGCGCCTGGCGGAGAAGTACGGCGGTGCTCCCTACGGCATCGGGCTGTATTTCGTGGACAAGGCGGACAAGAGGCTGGGCATGGCCAGGAGGAAGAGGCTGCAAGAGGCGAAACGGGAGGCGGACCCCGCATGCCTCCTCAACCCGGGGAAGATGGTGGAGACGTGCGCCGAAACCCCGCGCCTCAAGACCCTGCGCGGCATGATGGCCATGGCCAAACTGTCGCTGCCCCTGGCCATACCCACACGCAAACTGGCGCCCCACCTGCGCTTGATGCGCCGCCGGCTGCCGGAGAAGGTGGAGGAGGCTGCTTTCACCTGCGCGCAGTGCGGCTACTGCAAGCAGGACTGCACCCTCTATAGAGGCCGGGGCTGGGAGAGCGCGTCGCCGCGCGGCAAGATGCAGTACCTGCGCGGCTACGCCAAGGGGGAGGTGCCCCTCACCCAGGATATGTCGGACACCTTCCTGCTCTGCAGCACCTGCAAGAAGTGCGACCTCACCTGCCAGACCGACCTGCCCATCGAGTCCGTGTGGGAGGAGATGCGCGGCGAGCTCATAGCCGAGGGCAAGTTCAAGACCTTTCCTCCCTTCGAGATGATGGGCGCCTCCTACGACATGGAGAACAACATCTGGGCGGGATTCTCCGCGGACCGCGACGCGTGGCTGCCCGGGGACATCAAGGTGCGGGAGAGCGGCCCCGTGGGCTACTGGGCCGGCTGTACCGCCTCCTACGTTGAGCAGGACATCGCCCGCGGGGCGGCGCGCATCCTCAAGGAAGGAGGCGTTGACTTCGTCTACCTGGGGAAGGACGAAACATGCTGCGGGGTCCCCTTCCTCATGAGCGGAAAATGGGACGTCTTCGAGGAGGCCGTGCGGCGCAACGTCAAAGCCCTCAAGGAACGGGGAGTGAAGAAGCTGTACACGTCGTGCCCAGGCTGCTGGGTTACGCTGGGCCAGCACTACAAGGAATGGGCTGAGAAGCTGGGGCTGGAATGGGACATGGAGGTGGTGCATATCACCGAGCTGGCGGCTGAGCTGGTGAGAGACGGCAGACTCCAGTTCAAGAACGAGATCCCCCTTAAGGTCACCTGGCACGATCCCTGCCATATCGGGCGTCACGGCAGGATATACGAGGAACCCCGTGAAGTACTGGAGGCCATACCGGGTTTGGAACTGATGGAGATGGAACACAACCGCGACGAGGGGCTGTGCTGCGGCAGCGTGCTCACCCTCATCGGCGAGACCCGCCCCACCTCCGGGCGCATCGCCCACGGACGCCTGCAGGAGGCGCGGGATATCGGGGCCGAGGCCATCGTCACCACCTGCCCGTGCTGCGAGTTCCAGCTGCGGGTATGGGACGCGGCCGAGGGCGACGGCGTGAAGGTCCTCGATTTCGCGGCGGTGGTGGCGGAAGCCCTGGGCGAGAGGCTGGAGAACCCCGATCCCAAGGTGCAGGACTCCTGGGCGGTCTTCGACACCATGATCCAGCTGATGACCCCCCAGGGCATGGCCGATTTCATGTGGGAGTTCCTGGACTCCATCTCGCCGCTCCTGGGCAAGGCCATGCGCCTGGGCAAGAGGCTGCCGGAGTCGCTGAAGAAGGGGATGTTCGCCGTGACCGACCGCCTCATGCCCATGATGATGCCCAAGATGCTTCCCGTCATGATGCCCTGGATGCTTCCGCGCATGATGCCCCTGATGGAGGCGAAGATGCCCACCATGAGCGATTCCATGCGCGAACTCATGCCGGACATCCTGCCGCGGGTCATGGACAGGGTCATGCCCTACATGATGCCGCGCATCGTGCGCTGCATGATATCCTAGAAGCGGTCCGGGGCGATATTGGGATCCCGAAGGCGAAGAACAGCGGTCTCGAATGGCGGAGTGCTTCGCAACCGGTCTTGCGAATCCGCTTTTATCTGTTCCATAAGTACATACCTCGAAGGGGGATTTTATGGCCTAATCCCTCTTTATCGGTGCTTGCTTAAGAAAAGGAGTAAAGCCCACCGTGTCCACAAAGTGCCCATTTTCTACAGTTGCATGTATAAGCCTGAAGGCCTGGAGTGATACGAGGAGGTTGTCAGATCAGATATAAACGACCTCGGAGAGAATGCGCTCACCGATCCTCGGTTTCAAAGCCTTTTTCATTACCAGATCCACGTCCACATCGAGTAGTTCGCTCAGCCTGCGCTTCAGATTTACAAACCGCATCAGGCTTATCGGCTGTGAGAACTCCACCAGTATGTCCAGGTCGCTTCCCGCCGCCTGGTCTTCGCGCACGTAGGAACCGAACAAGCCGATATTGCTCACGGAGTACTCCTCCTCGAGTTCCCCTCTGTGCTCGTTCAGCTTCTTCTTGAATCTTTCCAGATCAGTCATCACTCAGCTCCTCGATGGTCCGCTTAATCTCCTCTTCGGCTTCCGGTAGATCGTCCTTGACGGTCAACCATACCGCCTCCAGATCCACCTCGATGTAGTCGTGGATCAACACATTCCTCATCCCGATCATGTCGCTCCAGGGTATCTTGGGATACCTCTTAACAATTTCTTCTGGTATATGGCGCGCCGCCTCCCCGGCCACCTCGAGAGCCCGGATAACCGCATAGGATGTACGTTCGTCCTGCTCGAACTCCCGCCTATCCATATTGCCCAGGAAGGCCCGAGCCTTTGCCATGGCATCCAGGATATCCTGCAGATAATCGAGTATCAGTCGTTCTTCAGCCATCTCCACGCTCCTTTTACTGCTCCCATTATCATAGCAGGCGATGACACGTTCTTCATGGATCGTGCTCTCGTGGGGTGTGGATGAGGATCCCTATTTTATCAGCGCTCTGTCCCGGCGTTAGCTCTATTGGGAGCTTGCGGCCGCGTATGCGGTAAATGAGTTCTCCGTCCCCTTTCGCCTCGCACGCCACCCTTCTTAACCGAAGACTTCGGTCTCAGAAAGAGGCGGTCTCCTACCTTTCGCAGGGCAGAGAGAATTCGGGTAGCTGGCAATATATGTCAGTTGAACAATTCGCCCAGTTCCACCAGCACCCAGTCCTGGTAGTTGCAGGCTTTCACCCATAACTGAAGCTCGGCGGGGACTGCGACGAACTGGTACATCGTCGTAGGCCTGGTGGGTCCCCCTTCGCTTATCGGGACGTCAAGTATCTGCATCATGACCGCGGCGTCGATCTTCCCCCTGTATTGCTCCCCCAGGGATAAAAGGCCGTTATACCTCATGATGGAATCCTGAACGTCCGCGCTTTCATGCGTGCTTACGCCCTCCGGGGTCTTCAGGTCCCAGGTGGGCTCGATGAAATGGTTGGTGGCAACCAGGAGACCGTCTTCCTGGCCTCCCCTCTCCTTGCACGCGCAGGTCGTCTTCTCGAACGTATGGGCAGCCTGGGGATCAGCCACGTTGGCGATCACGGCTATCCTGGGGAGCGTGCTCAGCATGTAGGCCCTGGCCATTTCGATATCTGATGAATCAAGGAAAATCGAGACATTGCCGATCATGGTGGGAACCGCTCCAGTCAGCTCCACCTGACCCCCGGATGGGGTCCCGTCATGCACTCCCATGGCAAGGTTGGCGTCATTGAACACGCTCATGGCCCCTATCTGCCCCGCATTGACGATGGTCGCCACCGACCGGCTTCCGTCATCGGGATTGAGTACTACCACAGTCAGGGTGTCGTTATATTCCTTGAACTCAGGATAGTAGTCGAAGCTCCTCGCGCAAACGAGGGGGCCACCGCCTGTATAATCGCCCCAGGCGGCGGCGAAAGAGCACATGCCGGACATGGAGACCAGCAGGGGCAGGTAAACGGCGTTGTCAACCATTATCAACTGCTGCAGGCTCATTCCGCTTGTCTCCTCCATGCCCTCGAGCATCTGCTGGAAGCGCGCTGGATAGATGCTGTAACTCTTAGTGAATTCCTCTTCTATCGTTGCGCGGGGAAGGGAGCCGTTCCTGGCGAAATAACCGTCAACTGCCTCTGCGTAGAAGTGCCTTATCTGGGATTCCATGAGCCCCCCGTACTGGCGGCCCATCTCCCTGTAGTTCCCGTTGAGCTGGGCTACATATATCTTGCCCGCTCGGTAAAGGCGGCCTCCCTCAAACTCCGAGACCTTTTCGAGGTTTTCGGAGGTCACCTCCCCGGAACCTCCCTTTCCACAACCGGCCGTGAACAGAGACGTGATTACCAGTAGAAGGCCGATTAGTACCGCCAGTCTTTTCCTCAATCAAACCACTCCCGAGCCCCTAGACTTCTGCAAACCGACTCCTTAAAAAGCTTATCCTCGCATTGCGATTGTTCCATCTTCGAGGGTATAACCTGACAGAACACCGATGTTGCTCAAGAAGGGAACATGGCGAAAATAGCCTACCGAGCCTTTTGGCTACGTCTTTCGCTCCACCCATGGATTATCGCTCCTCCAGCTCCCAAGTATCGTTGATCACCCCGTTACTGCTTCATTATTCATCAGCCGAATCTAGGGGTCCTTTGGGGTTTCATGTGTAGAATCCGGGGAAGAAAGCTCACTTGGCTCGAAAGGCGTTGCTCTTTGGAACTGATCGTACGGACCCGCTCATAACACCCTCCATTGGCACATGCCTTAAGCAGGGCTTTTATGTCAGAATTCCCTTTCGTCGATGCTTGTTCGAAAAGCGCACAGAAGCCCACTGTGTCCAAATCGCGCCCATTTAACAGTTGGTTGTTCATTTCAAGCTGCTTCTCCTCAATATTTCGTAGATCTCCTCTCGCGGTCCGGTGAGTACCACGTAGACGACCTTATCCTCCGGCTTGAGTTGATAGATGATGCGGTGCTCTCCTCCTGGGGTCGTGACGGGCAGGCTGTATAGGCCTTCGTATCCTTTGAGGGGCTTTCCCGCACGAGGACGATCCGCGAGCTTCGCAAAGGCCTTGTCGTAACAGTCCGCCAGTTCGCGGCCGTATCGCGCCAATGATTTAGCTACGCGCTGCGAGCCGTGCACCTCCCACATTGTCTATTTCCCGGAGCTTTTAGGGTAAAGGCGAACGGACTTCTTGCTGCGCCAATCCTCCTCCGCCTCACGCACGATATCCTCTAGGGACAGCTTGCGCAGGACGATTTCCCCTTCCCTCGCCTCTACCGTCATGCGGTCTCCTTCCTCGAACCCCAGCTGGGCCCGAATCCTCTTGGGTATTACCACCTGCCCCTTGCTGGACATCCTGGTGAGCTCTATCTGGCGGGCCATCTTTATCACCTCCTCTATGTAAGAATATAAGAATATCTTACCATGATTGCAAGTCCACGACCTACGGGAGGGATAAGCCGCTATGAGGGCGACCCAGGAGGCACGAAGTGTTTTTAAGTCGTCTACATCATTATGGTATTTACTGGTATGTACATATGCCTCGAAATGCGTTGCCCTTTCCTGCGAGCCCCGCTGTTCTACCTCTTCCCTGCCCCTCTAGTTTGTACCTTGAACTGGTCATAAATACAAACGCAGGGAATGATCGCTTTACGAAACATGGCCTCGTCTACACTGGCTGGAATGAAGTTGAACTCGGGATGACTATCCCCAGATGTGTTCAAATGATCCCCTTAGCCCATGACTGCCTAAGCCTATTGTCGACGCTGGTGCCCAGAAGAATACTACTCTCATATTCCAAATCCCCCAATAGCTCAATCACTCTTTAATTCTCGCGCAGCATATGGGCTTGATGGGTTTTCACCGTTAGAAGGGTGATGGGTTGAGTTCATCGTATATCCGATTCCTGGAGTTGTTTCGTAGTACCCATCACGGGGAAGAATAAATCCAAAGTTAGAAACAGAAAGAGGAGGTGGATTCTTTTGGCAAAAGTCGACGATACCCAGGAAAACCTGGAGATCTGCGTGAAGTTCTGCGGGCCTTGCCCCTCTAAGCCGCAGGTTTTCGGGGAAGCGCTCTTCTGCGCGAGGGGTAAGAGCAGTAAAGAGGTGGAGGAAAAGGGCTGCAACTGCCCCGGCTGCGACGTATTCGCGAAGTACGGCCTGGCTGATGGCTATTTCTGCAAGAACGGAGCCGCCGAGTAAGAAGTGTTAACACTAGCCATTAGGGTGCGCGCTTCCATCAAATACTATCAGTTCTGGGTGCGCCTTTAATGCTGCCATAAAACAGACGCTGTCTATGACGGGGAAGGGGGGAATCCACGATGGAAGATCTCGGGCGAGAGAGAAACTGGTTACTGTTCCCGGGCTTCGAGATAGAGGTTGTGGCCACGGGCTTCAGCCTTCCCGTGAACATAGCCTTCGTCCCCGATGCGGGAAGCGACCCCGGAGCGCCCCTCTTCTATGTAACGGAGCTCTACGGCCAGGTCAAGGTTGTCCTGAACAATGGTGAAGTTGGTACCTATGCCACCGGCCTCCTCAACTTCGAGCCGGACTATAAATTCCCCGGCACTGGGGAATCGGGACTCACGGGGTTGTGCGTGGAGCCGGAGACCGGCGACCTCTTCCTCGCCATGCTCTATGAGGAAAACGGCCAGCCCAAGTCCAGGGTAGTGCGGACGAAAAGCGACTCGGGGCTGGAGATGACCTTGCAGGAGACCGTCCTGGACGGCGTGCCCTCCATCAGGGCCGCGCACCAGATACAGGCGGTGAGTATCGGCTATGACGGCAAGCTCTACGTGAACTTTGGGGACGGCATGGTCGATCCCAATGTAGCGCAGGATGACAATGACCTGCGCGGCAAGATCCTGCGCCTGAACCCAGACGGCTCCGTTCCCTCCGACAACCCGAACCCGCCCAGCCCCATCTTTGCCAAGGGATTGAGAAACCCTTTCGGCGCGACCTGGAGAAAGAGCAACCACTCCCTGTACATCTCGGACAACGGACCCGCCTACGATGACAGGATCGCGAGGATAGACGCCGGGAAGAACTACGGTTGGCCCATGTCCATGCGCACCAACTCCATCTTCTGGTGGGAGTTCACCCAGGCGCCTACCGCCCTGGCCTTCATGCAGGACGGTCAGTTCCCCCATACCTATCACGACGAGCTCTTCGTCGCCCTTTTCGGCGCGGCCAATGCCAAGGGCAGGTCCCCAAAAGGAAAAAAGATCGTGAAGCTCCACCTCGGCGAGGACGACAAGGGCGTGAGCTCCGAGGACAGCTTCGTGGTGTACGTGGGAGAGGGGCCGGCAAGCCCTTGCGGACTTGCCTTCGGCCCTGGCGGCCTTTACTTCACCGACCTCTTTGGCGAGTTGGACGACCCTGCCAGGGCGCCGGTGGGCAGTGTTTACCGGGTGAGGGCGCGGGGCCGTGTCCCCGACACGCCGGAGAACTTCGCCCAATGCATCTGCAGGAACTGCCCCACCCATGACGAGTGCATGAAGGAAAGGATGCAGGGCCTGTTCTGCGCCCGTGGCAAGTCGGACTGCGATTTCGAGCGCAAGGGTTGCATATGCGGCGAGTGCCCGCTGGCGACAAACTACCGCCTGGTGGACTACTACTACTGCGATACCGGGGAAGCTTGACAGTCCTCGTTTGCGGAGAATCCTTTAGCCAGACAATAAGAGGACAGGGAGGAGAGCATGAGAGTTCCGGACACGAAGGAGAACCTGGATAGATGCCTCTGCAGGGAGTGCCCGTCCTACAACGCATGTATGAAAGAAGGGATGCAGGGTTTGTTCTGCGCGCGGGGCAAGACCAACTGCGACTTCGAACGGCAGGGGTGCTTCTGCGGCAGGTGCCCGGTCTCGACCGAGTACGCTCTCAACAACTTCTACTTCTGCAATACGGGCGCAGCGGAATAGACCGGACCTCAAATCGCACCTTTCCGGGATAACGGCAGGAGAAGATGGCCAGATACCGCTGCACCGTATGCAACTGGGTTTACGACGAGGAACAGGAGGGGATCCCCTTCAACTCACTTCCCGACTCGTATACATTAAAGAAAACCCATTACCAGAAGCTCGCATGCCCTCGAAAGGCGCTGTTCTTTTGACAGGCTTCGCTCACTGGATTCGATTCTCAACCTGTCCGCATCTTGAGCGGGGGTTATTTCTTCGCTAGGTTGCCCAGGATGAAGGCGGCGATGTCGTCCACGACCTCCTCCGGGACGTGGCCCGGCAGCTCGTATTCCGCGGGGGTGCTCTTGCCCGTCCCCGGGACGAAGAGGTGGTTGAGGTCGGGGTAGGTCTCGAAGGTCACGTTGGGCATGCCGGACAGCGCGTCCAGCCAGCGCTGGAGGTCGGCCATGGTCACCTGGTAATCACGTTCCCCCTGCAGCACCAGGACGGGACGGTCGATGCTCTTGGCCGACTCCGCCGGGTCGTAGTCCCGCAGGTCCAGCCAGTAGCGCCCGGTGACGCCGAAGGGCAGCTCCGCCGCCGGAGTGGTCGGCGCCAGGCCGGTATCCTTCACCTTGGCTACCACGGTCCGCAATTGGTCCAGCATGACCTGTTCCTCCAGGGTTATCACGCCGTCCAGGGAGGCGATGTAGGTGGACTGCTCGAGCACCAGGTCCTCCAGCGGTCGCGCCGCGCCCGCCAGGATGACGAAGCCCCGGGCCTGCGGCGAGGCGGCGGCGATGCGCGGGATGAGCATGCCGCCCAGGCTGTGGCCGAGTACGAAGACATTACGAGGATCGATGCCCTCTGTCTGTAGCAGGAGTTCCACGGCGGCCACGGCGTCGTCCACCGTCTCCTCCCACACCGTGATGTCGCCGCCGAGCGCCGCTATCTGATCCTGATAGACCAGGGTTCGCTTATCGTAGCGGAGGACGGCTATGCCCCACGAGCCCAGTCCCCAGGCCAGGTCCTTGAAGGGCGCGATGGGACCGAGGGACTCGTCCCGGTTGTTGGGGCCGGACCCGTGCACCAGCACAAGGGCGGGGAAGGGGCCCTCTCCCCTGGGTACGGTAAGGGTCCCGGGAAGGGCCCACTCCTCATCTCCCACCGTCACCTCCTGTTCGGTGAAGCTGTCAAGGTCGACATAGGAGGGGGGCTCGTATTCGGAGGCGCCCTGGGTGGGAGCGAAAGAAAGGCCGGTGACCTTGCCGCCCCCGTCGAAGACGATCTTCACATCCGTAGACGACTGCTCGAAGCGGCAGGTGACGAAGACCACCCTCGTGCCGCCGGTGGAGGTGGAGGCGCGGGTTGCGGTGATCTCCTGGAAGGGGCCCGCATTCTCCACCAGGGAATCCCAGGCCTGTGCGAGCTGGTCGGGAGGCAGGGCCTGCCGCAAGGTGTCGTCGAATTCCTCCACCGCTGCAGCGTAGTCGCCCGCGGCGATGGATTCCACGATCTCTTGCGCCCTGGCCTCCGTATCGCTGACGCCGGGTCCCCGCGCTTCGCCGCATCCCGCGATGAGGCTCAGCGCCAGGAAGGCGGTGAGGCACAGAGTGAACAGAGGCAGCAGGCTACGCATCACGTCACATCCCGGTCTTACCATAACTGCTTTGCCGGCCATCCCGTTCTCCCTTCACCGCCGTGCGCGTTCGTCTTCACATCTTCCTCGCATGAGAGCCCGCTTGAGTAATGGCCTTACCTACCGTCATGCGCGGTGGGCCGCATGCTCCCTCACGGTCGCAGCATTCGATACGCCTTGGCCTATGTTACTATCATTCCGGCGCCTGGTTACCGGCGGCCCCCGTCTCCCGCTCTTCTTTCAGCCTACAAGTGGTGTGGGTTCAGTTCTTGCCTACGCACTCCCGTGCCGCGGCCGCTATGGTCTGGGCGTTGGGCGCGCAGGCAGCCTCCAGCACCGGGGAGAAGGGGACGGGCTGATCCTTGGCCGCTACCCTTATCACCGGGCCCTTGAGGTCGCTCCACGCCTCCGAGGTGACCAGCGCGGTGATCTCCGCCCCCACCCCTCCCGTGAGGCAGCCCTCCTCCACCGTGACCAGCCTGCCCGTCTTGCGCACGGAGGCGAGCAGGGTATCCGTGTCCAGCGGCACCAGGGTGCGCGGGTCGATCACCTCGGCGCTGATGCCGTCGCGTGCCAGGGAGTTGGCGGCGCTCACGGCTGAGGACACCATGCCGGATATCGCGAAGATGGTCACGTCCCCGCCCTCCCGCAGCACCGATGCCTGTCCCAGGGGGACGGTGAAGCGGGGATCCAGCGGGACCTCGTCGGAGGCGAAATAGAGCGCCTTGTGCTCGAAGAAGAGGACCGGGTCGTCGTCGCGGATGGCCGACTTGAGCAGCCCCTTGGCGTCCACCGGTCCCGCGGGCACGCATATCTTCAGCCCCGGGATGTGCATAAATAGAGCCTCCATGCACTGCGAATGCTGGGCCGCGGAGGAGGATAGCATGCCGCCCGGAGCCCGGATCACCAGCGGTACCTTTACCTGCCCCCCGGTCATGAAGCGGATCTTGGCGGCCTGGTTGATGATCTGGTCCATGCACACGGTCATGAAATCGGCGAACATGATCTCCACCACCGGGCGCATGCCGGTGATGGCCGCCCCCACCGCCGCCCCCACGAAGGCGCTCTCGGTGATGGGGGTATCCAGCACCCTGCCCTCGCCCACCTCGAGGTGCAGGTCCTTGGTGGGGCCGAAGATGCTGTAGCGGATATCCTCTCCCATGAGAAAGACGGACGGGTCCAGCTCCATCTCCTCCTTGAGGGCTTGCCTGACGGCTTCGAAATAGGTAAGGAACTGGGTCTCAGGCGCTTTGTCCTCCGCCATCACCGCTCACCCCCCGAGAATATGAGCCCCGGATCGTCCTCGGGTGAGGGCTCCTCGCTCTCCTCGGCGAAGGCGCACGCCCGCTCGATCTCCTCGTCCACCTCGGAGCGGATGCGCTCCAGCTGGGAGGTGGAGGTCAAGCCCTGCTCTATGCAGCGGCGCTCCAGCTGCTCTATGGGGTCGTGCAGGGTGAATTCCGCCTTCTCCTCGGCGCTGCGGTAGTCGTCCTCGTCGTCCACGTAATGGCCGAGCCAGCGTCGGGTTACGGCCTCCAGCAGCGTCGGGCCGGCCCCTTCCCTGGCCCGCTCCACGGCCCAGGACGCGGCGAGATAGACCTCCAGAACGTCATCGCCGTTCACGGTTATGCCCGGCATGTCGTAGGCCTCGGCCCGCCGGGAGATGCGCCCGATGGATTGATGGGAGCTCTGCGGGGTCGAGAAGCCGTAGCCGTTGTTCTCGCATACGAAGACCACCGGCAGTTTCCAGGTGGCGGCCAGGTTCAAGCCCTCGTGAAAGGTCCCCTGGTTGGAGGCGCCGTCGCCGAAGAAACACACTGCGACCTGGTCGGTCCCCCGCAGCCTCGCCGACAGGGCCGCGCCCGGCGCGATCACCAGGCCGGCGCCCACGATGCCGTTGGCGCCCAGGCCCCCCACCTCCACCGAGGTGATGTGCATGGAGCCGCCGCGGCCCCGGCAGTACCCGGTCTCCTTGCCCCTCAATTCCGCCATCATCCTGTCCGTGGAGGCTCCCTTGGCGATGAGGTGGCCGTGCCCGCGGTGGGTGCTGACGATGTAGTCGTCCTGGCGCAGGGCGGCGCAGACTCCGGCCGCGACGGCCTCCTGGCCCACGCTCAGGTGGATCATGAAGCCGGGGATCATCCCCATACCCGCTTGCTCGCTCACCTTCTCCTCGAAGCTGCGGATGGTATACATTGTCTTGTACAGGCGCATGATGAGTTCCTCGTCGAATTCAGGCATCTCCCCCTCCTTATCTCCGCTGTCGCGTCGCGGTGGTACCGGCCGGGCGGCCTTTAACCGTCACGCCGTGATTCTTGTATGTGGATTTCTGGAGCACCTACATTATACAGCGCAGAAGCCCCAGGAACTCCTTGATTGCCATCTAAGGTACTTTTATTTGGGGGCATAGAAGATCGATGATCATGCGGGCATGCGGCAAGATCGCCGGTGTCACCTCGGAAGCACTGGGTGTGGCCAGAGCCTCATTCCAGGCCGCATCGAGTCTTTCACGCAGAAGGTGCAGTTCAAGAAACCTGTCTACGGGATCGAGGTGACAAGCCTAAAGCCGGCCGATTTGGTTAGCGGGATCAAAGCTATGCCTCTTATAGTTCCTTCAACCTCCCGGAGGGGGCGGGTCTTCCTCCGGGGGCGGGATTATGTCGAACTCGGCCTCGGGTGGATTGATACTGGAGAAATTGATATTGAACTCCTTTACGGTGGTCGCGTCGGTGAAGGAGGCCCCGTCCCCCAGCTCCACGTAGCAGGAGCCTGCCGCGGTAACCTCGGAGTAGATGCACCATACCCGCAGATGCACGTTCCGCCCCGGCGGCATATCCCCCAGGTAGACATCCTGCGAGTCGCAGCCGCCCTTCGGGGTCAGGTGGTACTCGTACCAGGTGTCGGTTACGAAGGCGAAGCGGTCGTCGTTGCGACCGTCGTTCAGGGAATCCCCGACGGTGATCTTGAACACCCGCTCGTTGCCCTCTCCGTCCAGGAAGAAGGTGACCACGCTGTTATCTGAGATATTGCCGGATGCGTCCACGAGCCACAACCTCATGCCCGCCCAGTAGCACTTGCCGCTGGAGAAGACGTCGCCCACGCTGACCAGGTCGCTCATCCTCTTGGTCAGCGTGCCCGAGGAGCCGCTTATGCCCAGGGAGGAGGCGGTCTTGCTGAAGGTGCCGCGGTTCTTTACGCCGTTGCCGAAGAATTCAAATTTCAATTCTCTGATATCTGCATTGCTATCCGACCATTCCATGTATAGCTCGGTGTTCGACAATTCGTCGAGGTCTTGTATGTGGGTGTCTTCCATGCAGGCCTCGGAGATGCGAGGTGGTTTATAAGTCGTCGATACCTGCCGCTCATACACCAACTCGCTGCCCAGATCTCTTATATCGAGAGCCGAAATCTTGAATGCGATTTTGCTAGCGGAAGTCGCATAGGAAGGAACGCGGAACTCCACTTCCAGAGGGTGGGCATAACCGCGCGCGATAGGGGGTGGCCCCCCGGAATCGAAGGTCCCAACGAAAATATGCCTCTCAGCGATACTGCAATAGTTGCCGTCTGTTACATGGAATACCTCAACTTCTATATTGTCGACGCCCAGGTTGATGTGATCCCAGGCCGTATCGTCCAATGCGTTGCCGGTAACCGTATATAATTGCCCGGGGACGAGCCGGTCGGGGATTCCGCTGATCCAGACCTTGGGGGGCATGTCGTCTCCATACCGTGGCAGGTACTCGACCGCCATTTCTATATCGCCCGCTGCCTTGCTTACCAGCTTGGACAGCTCGACGATCTCTCCGGAGGTGTCCTGGGAGAGGATAGAAGACGCCACCCTGAAAAAGCTCCCCAGCAGGCCCATGGTATAGCTGAAATTTTCCCTGTCATAAGTACCATCAAGAAACTGGATTAATCCCAAGCCAGTGTCCGCGAACATGTTTGATTCGTTATAAGCTTTGAAAATCTCCCCTCTAAGCTCGGCATTATCTCTAACGACGACGAATTCCCGAATGGCTTCCATGATGGATGTTCCCGCCTGGCTCGCATATGGGCTTTCCATTGAATACCACATCGCTCTATGGTAGCCGACGATCAAGAGAAAGAGGATCCATTCACTATCCCAGTCCCATTCCTTGCCGCTCTCGGACAGCAAGGCCTCGGCGGATGGCTCGGTAACGGTGAAATTCTTGGGCACGCTTGCGCCGGCCGATGTCTTTACCTCGAGGTTGTAGGTGCCGGGATCGTCGTAGGGAACCATCACCGTCAATCTACTGGCCGAGGCGGTGATTACGTGCATCTCTTTCTGGTCACCAAGAAAGACCCGGTTATCACGGGGTGTAGGCCCGAAGAAGCTGCCGTTGATGGTGATCACTTTTCCGGGTGCTCCCTGATAGGCCGACAGGCTGTTGATCACCGGTACGCAACCTGCTGCCCCCAAGCCGAATATGGCTAAAGTGGAAAGGGCAACGAAGACAGAAAGGAGAATCACCAAAAGCTTCTTGAGTTGCAGACCCTTCATTTTCTACCTCCCGTTGTCTTATTTTCTTGTCGCAAGACTGCCTGGCCTCAAATCGATTACGGGATCCGATGCCGATCCCCGCGTAAGGTCTTTCGATCCATTTCCATTACTCATTCCCGGTAGTCCTCCAGGACCGATAGCGCCATTATCGAGTTGCTCGCTCTCCTTTTTTATCCCTCTCACGGGGAGCAGCTTCTTCCCCGAGGTCAGGAAAAACGTTGATAATAAAATGATGGCCACGCTCAAGATCTGGAAGGTGGAGGCGGCCAGGGGATTCTCGTGGACACGCAAGAACTCCATGAAAAAGCGGATAGTACCGCAAGCGGCCAGGGCCAGGAAGAACAGCTCGCCATCTCGCTTGAGCCGCCTGGAAAGGTATACAAGAAACACGAAGGCAGTCAGGCTCATTATCAATTCATAGAGCTGGGTCGGGTGCACGCTCTGCACCGTCCCCGGGAAGGTGACCGCCCAGGGAAGTCCGGAGGGTTTCCCTCCGCAGCAGCCGTTCAGGAAACAGCCGGCCCTGCCTATGGCCAGGCCCAGGGGCAAAACCAGTCCTACCGCATCCGCGACCTCCCACACCTTTATCTTGAGTAGCCTTGCCGCTAGAATGATGGCACCCCCCCCGACGATTACCGCACCGTAGAACACCAGGCCGCTCATCTGGAGCGTGAGGATCTCGCCCGGATTATGGGAAAAAGCATCGAGATGGCCTGCGACGTAGAACAGCCTCGCCCCCAGAAGCCCCGCCGCCGAGCCGGCGAAGGCGAGTACAAGGACGGATGTCAGCGTATAGCCCTTGGGCTTCAGCCGCAGGTATGCAACGGTGATCGCGGCAATTATCGCCAGCATTCCGGCCGCCGTATATGAGTAGACGGTCCAGCTGCCTACGTGGAACAAGACCGGGTGCATCGCCCACCATCCCTATACCCGTCGCTCACCTTCACCCATTCATGGCCGGGCGCCTTTCGAGCCTTAATCACGAACCACCCCGTTGACGCTATCCAACACGAAATACCACTCCCCACTTACGGTATCTTGCGAATAGAACCCCCAGGTTCCTTCGAATAATCTGACGTCGTCGTTATAGGCGTTGCCGATAGCGACCGTATAATTGCCGCCGGAAGTATATTCACCGAAATTATGAAAGTGAACCAGATATTCTCCACAGGGAATGCGGCCCTCGAATTTGACCGACCCTCCCCTGCCGTATATCTGTCCGTATGCATAAAATGGGGGGCTGGCGCCGCACTGATATATCTCGACGAATGCTTCCGGCGTCCCCTGTCCCCAGGTGAAATCCGCGTACACGTAGTAATAGACCGATGGAGACACGAGGAATTCCGCGTATAATGTAGGCGATTGATTGCCGTATTGATCCTTCAGATAGACCCACGCGGTGACGGTCCCGCGCTTGCTGAGGTCGATGCGGTTCTGGATGCCGCTTTTCCTGAAGATGTAACATCCCTTGTTGTACTGCCAGCTCGTGGTGCTGCCGATACCGAACTCGGCGGCGCTCAGGCTGAACCAGGACGTATCGGTGACGGGGTCGCCGGTGAGGCGCATCCATACCTGTCCAGTATATAGATCCCCATCTTCGTCGCGGCAGTCGAAGCTGAGTCTTTGGTTGTAGCGATCGGTAGTATTGGATACTATGGGCTTGGATAGTCCCAGATCGTTGATCTGTGGTGCTTCGGGTGGCTCGACTTTGAAGAAGGTCGTCTCGGAGTTGCTGTAGGCATCGTCGTCGTCCCTTACCTTGACGGTTACCTTCACCGTGCCTGGTTGGTTGAGATTGAAATAGCCGCTGTTCCTTAAGGAGGACGGCACGAGCGTCCCGGAGACCGTCTGCTCCGTGGCATTGGGGTCGAACGTTATGTAGGGATTAACGTAATTTATCGTGCCACCGACTATGGGATTTCCCGACCAACTGCTCAAGGTTATGTAGGCGTGGTCTATGTTGAGATCGGGATCGGAGCAGGTGAAGGTGACATCCAGATTCCCGAGATCCGCGAAATCGCGTATGGAGTTATTGTCGACACTCACCGATCCATATTCGATCCTTGGAGCCGTGTTCTTGACGTTTATGGTAAGGGTAAAATGGTTTTCATTCCCTGCGACATCCCAGGTTGTAATCCTTAACTTCAAGGATTGTCTACTCGAACTCTTTCCCCAGCCATTACCGGGGACCAGCAGCACGGATATGGATGCGTCAAGGTCAATTGGACCGAGATAACCGTCGCCGGGCAGGTAGAAGGGCGTGCCGGACGCCGTGACGGAAATGCCCCAGGAAGCGGGGTCCGGTATGATGAGGTTGTTCTGGTCCCTGAACTCATGCTCTATTATGGCTACTCCGGACTTCAACCTGGCCGTCTGGGACGGCTCGGTGATGTCGAAGCCTATCCAGGCCCCCCTGTCCACCTCCAGGTCCATGGAGGTACCCCTTGAGCAGGAGATGCCGGGTGCCGCGGTATCTGTTGCCACCGCATAACCGTCCAGCAGGGCATCCAAGGCAGCGAGGGAGGTATCAAAGGCGATCCAATAAGCGGCGCCGGGCTTGCCGTGGAGGATGTGCTCGGCGATATAGGAAAGCCCGTGCTCCAGCACGAACTCTATAAAGCCGTGTACGGACTGCCACCATTCCCCGCCCGCCGCGGCGGCGGCCATGGCCTGGGCGCTGGCGGCCCCTGCCCGGTTATAGAAGATATCCAGGGCCTGGTCCAGCTGGCCGATGAGACCGTTGTCCCGGATGTGGTTGTCTATCAGGAGCAGGGTGGGGTCGTCCAACACGCCCTGGAAGCCGTTGTCGTAGACGTCCTCGATGTCCTGGAGGACCGCGTCACAGTCGGAGATGGCCACGTTGTGCCGTTTGAGCTCGGTGACCAGGAGGTCGAGCTTCTCCAGGAAGGTCTCGGTGTAGTCACCGGGCTTCTTGCCCCGCTCGAGGTCGCAGATCTTCACCTTGCCTACCACGCCGTCGAACTGTCCGGAACCGTCGGGGTCCATGCCGATGTACACGTCGTTCTGCACGTCGGCGATGATGCTGCTGGTGGGATTGTTGTTTGAGGCTACCAGCTTGGTCTGTCCCAGACCCTGGGAGTAGATATAGACCTCCAGCTTGGAGTCCGCCGCGTTGAACCAGGCGGTGATACGGCAGTCCTCCATGGGGAGAGGGTCGGTGTTGGGATCGGAGTAAGCCAGGTTGGTTCTGCCGTACTTGTCCCTCACCGAGAACAGCAGCTGCCAACCCACGCCGGGGTGGTTGACCGCCTCCAGCTTGAAGCAGCCCTCCTTGTTGAGGATGGTCATGGTGTCGGCCTGCGACGCCTGGTTAATGAACGTGTCGGCTATCAATGCCAACCCGTCCAGGTGCCTGAGCCCCAGGTCGTTGTCCAGTTTCACGTGGGAGTTATTACATGGGAGGAATAATGCCTTGCCACTGTTTTTCCACCTGTCGGGCACGAAGGCTACATCCCCCTCTATGTCGCCGTGGTTATGGTACCCGCTCTTGTCTTCAACCACGGTGCGGGAGAAGTCCTCGTTCGGGCTAAGGTCCACCATCATGGTGCCCAGGTCCACGGTGAACGGCTTCACGCTGGAGTTGCCGCCGTTTCCGGAGACGAAGACGTTGCCCGTTTCTGCTCCCGGGGGCACCTTGCACACTATCCTGGTGTCGGACCAGCTCACTATCTCGTGGGAGGTCACCCCTCCTCCGAAGAAGACCTGGCAGTCGTTGCGGGCTCCGAAGCCGCTGCCGGTCAAGGTCACGGTATCCCCCCAGGTGCCGGAGGTGGGGCTGATGGAGTTCAGGCACCCCGCTCCCACCCCGATGAAGAACATACCCATCGTCGTGGCCACCAGGGCCAGGGTGGTGAACAGGCTTATCAGGGTTTTCCTCAAGTAATCAGGTTCCCTGCTCCCGGGGAAGGAGCGCTTCCTCCGCAAACCACTCTTTCCCGGCCTCGAGGTCTTTGCGCCTGGTATCAGGTTCATCTCGTATCCCCCTTGATAGACTGCCCTATTACTCCGCTTGATTCCCAAGATTTCATCGCTGCAAATATTTCGGGAATAGAAAAGCGTATCGTTTTCTATGATCCCATGCGCTCATCTATCCCTCCTTTTACGAAACTATTCCACGTAGCATACACACGGAATCTTACAAAAACCTTACAAAAAACTGGGGGTTCCACTTCGCGCCAGCTTTGCCGCCGATGCAAATATCCGGTCGCCGCTTTGTATGCGATGATGCCCCGCCTCCCCGTGTGCGATAATATCCTTACGGTTTCAGCAGTATCGAGGAGGAGGCAATGCCGAAAGAATTTCCCACCGTTTCCCCGCAGGGGTTTCATCCTTTCGGGGAGCTCATCGGCCTGGAGTTCACGGCGATAGGGGAAGGCCGCAGCCGCTGCGAGCTGCAGGTGAGAGACGAGCTCTTCAACCCCCACGGCGTCCTGCACGGCGGGGTCGTCTACAGCATGGCGGATACGGGAATGGGCGGGGCGCTCTACTCCCTGCTCGAGGAGAAAGAGCTGTGCACCACGGTGGAGATAAAGATAGCCTACTTCGCTGCGGTCAAGGAGGGGAAGCTCGCCTGCGACACCAGGGTCATCGAGCGGCGTTCGCGCATCGCCATCCTGGAGTCGGAGGTCACCGGCGGAGACAGGCTGGTGGCCAAGGCCCTGGGGACCTTCTATATCTACGAGACCAGGTGACACGGGGGTGTGGCTGATATAAAACGCCGCCTCCTATCCGGGCTCCAGGGAGGGTAGGATTGGACACAACCCATCAACCTTGGCTGCTAGCCAGCACATCGGTTATCTTGGTCATGATCCCTACATACGCTCCGGGGCTTCCTGCTCTCGGCCACGATGATGGCGATCAAGGCGAGGAAAAGGACCGCGGTGACGAGCATACCGCCCAGGAAAACAACGCCGGCGACAACACCGAGGACCTCATACGCATTGCTTCCACCGCTTTCGCAGGCGAGCGTAGCAATGATCAGGGCTGTCGTAGTTCCGACCAAGATGACGATCCAGGCGAGCAGGATGGTTGCCGTGGCTTTCTGCGACCTACTGCGTACCCGCCTCCGGTGCACCAGCGTGCTGATGGATACAACGATGGACAGGACAAGAAGAGTACAAATCAAACCTCTAGAGATACTGAGGTGAAACCGCGCGGTTTTGCTTGATATCACCACGGCTATCAGAAGGATAGGCAGACATATCATCACCGCGACCCCCAGGTCCCTCCCCACGAGGTTCCTATCGGTTATCCTGGCCTGGTGCCGGTGGACGTTCATCGCTATCCCCCGCCTCAACGCTTGCTTCTGGTCAGTACGTTGATTATTTTGGTCATGATTCCTACGATCAGGATAGACAATCCGATTGTTATGGCTATAGTCTCCCCCCCATTATCGCCTGGGTCATCACGCAACATCTCACCGAAAATCGTCAATAAAGAAAAGATGGTGAGGATCAAGCCGATGATGATCAATCCTGTCACGACGGCGGAGAACGCCCTTTCATATTTCTGCCTGGGCGTCTTTTTCACGGAATAGTAACCGCGGCTTACGCCTCTGGTATTCGTAGCTTCCATTTCTCCTCCTTTTCCGAATCTTTATCCTACCCTTATTCTCGTTCAGATATTTCAAGGAGACTATTCCGCGCAGGAGGGGTATAGGGGGTTATTTCCAGGGGTTAGAAGGAGGCTCGAGCATCCCTCTCGGGGGGGATGCGGGAGATACCGTGCATGGCATATGAGACGGGCATGCATCGTATAAATGCATTTCAGCCGGGGGGTATGTAGAAGGATGAACATCATCGCAAGTTAAAATCTGCCTGCAAATGAGGTATTACCCTACATGACCATGGACAGGGAGAGCGCCACTCGAGAAGGGGTCAGACCAGGCCGTCCTTACGGGCCATGATCACGGCCTGGGTGCGGTCGTCGATGTGCAGCTTGCGGAAGATTGCCTTGACGTGGGCCTTGACGGTGTGTTCGCTGATGAACAGCCGCTCGGCGATGTCCCGGTTGATGAGGTTCTCGGCGACGAGCATGAGGACCTCCATTTCCCGCTTGGTGAGCTGGCTGTAGGGCTCGGAGAGGGCCACTTGTTCGGGCGACTCCTTCGGCTCCGGGAGGCCGGCCAGCAGCTCGACGAGCTTCCTGGCCACCGACGGGGTTATCAGGCTCTCGCCGCGATGGGCGGCGTCCACGGCCTCCAGGAGCTGCTGGTTAGCCGCGGCCTTCAACACGTATCCAATGGCCCCCGCCTTGATGGCGCGGGTAGCTATCTCCCGGTCGTCGAACATGGTCAGAACCACCACCTCGCCTTCGGGATTGATCTCCTTAGCCCTGGCGGTAAGCTCTATTCCACTCATCCCCGGGAGCTGGATGTCGAACAGGCTTATGTTAGGGCGGTAGCGCTCCAGCAGCGGCACGGCCTCCTCCCCCGAGGCCGCCTCCGCCACCACCTCGATGTCGGGGCGGCTCTCCAGGATGCGGCGTAGGCCCTCCCTCACGATGTCGTGGTCATCCACGATGAGGACCTTGATTTTCGCTTCCTCCATGTCAGATCCCTCCGGATACGGGGATGGACACCGTCAGAGTGGTGCCCCTGCTCTCTTCGCTCTCTATGCTCAGCTTCCCCCCCATCTCCTCGGCGCGCTCCATCATGCTGGTCATTCCGAGCCCGGGCGCGGCGCCGGCAACGGAGACGCTCACACCCACGCCGTCGTCGGCCACCTCGAGGACTACCTTTTCCTCGTCCCGCAGCAGGGAAACCTTGACCGTGCCGGCTCGGGCGTGCTTGCGCACGTTGTTGAGGCCCTCCTGCAGGATGCGGTAGAGGTTTCCCTCCACCAGGGGCGGCAGCGTTTCCCCCTCCTCGAGGTTGCTTTCCAGGCTCGTCTCCAGTTTCCCCTCGGCGGCGAGATCCTTGAGCAGCTTCTCCGCCGCTCCTCTCAATCCCAATACGTCCAGGGGGATGGGCCGGAGGTCGGTGATCACCGCCCTCAGTTCCTCCAGGCCCTCGCGGGCTCTCTCCATCAGCGCATGCAGGTCTTCCCTAGCGCGGGCGAGGTCACGCTCCAGGTCATCAAGGGTGAACTCCGAGAGGTAGACCACCCCCAGGAAGCTCTGGGCAACGCCGTCGTGCAGCTCGCGGGAGATCCTCCTCCGCTCCTCCTCGTGTGCCTCGGAAACCCGCTCCATCAGTTCGTTCACCCTCCTTTGTTTCTCCAATACCTCCTGGTAGAGGGCGCCGTTCTTCAAGGCGATAGCCATTTGCGGGGCCATGGCGGCCAGCAGGGAGCGGTCGCTGAAGGAGAAATCGTAACCGGACAGCTTCTCTCCCAGCAGGAGCGTTCCCACCGTTTCCTGCTCGAATATCAAGGATATTTCCAGCACCTGGTAGGAGGCATCTCCCCCTTCACCATCGCCGACAAGTATGCGGTCTTTTTCGAAGCGCAGTCTGGGAGACGGATCCTCGATATAGGAGGGGAAAAAGCCGGAAATGGTCTGCCTGCGCCACCTTCCCTCGCCCTGGGATTCGTAGAGCAGGGCCGCTCCGGTCAGCCCTATGGTATCGGTCAGGTTGCCGGTGATGTGACGGGACAGGTCATCCAGGCTGACCAGTTCGGTCAGGGACTCCGCGAAGGACGCGAGCAGTTGCCCGTATACGTAATCCTTGCGGAAGAACAGCCTGTCCACCCATCTCATCAACAGCCGCCTCAAAGGCTCGAAAACCAGCACCAAGAGGAGGATGAACAGGGCGGTTATTATATATCCCTGGGCACTGAAGTAGCTGCTGATAAAACGTTCAGAGATGATGATGGTGAGGATGTATGCGCTGGTGATCAGGACGGTGAGGATGAAATAGACGATGCTCCGTTTGAGCACCAGCTCCACCTCGCTGAACATCTGGAGCCTGAGGATGCCGTAGGCGAAGACCGCGGCGGTGATGGTGAAGAAACACGGCGTCGAGGAAAGGGTATACAGGCGGGCGTTCTCCAGGATGTTTACCACCAGGGGGATGGCCACGGCGGCCACCATCACCTGGGCGATACGTTTCTCTCTCAAGCGCTTTGAACTGCGGTAGTTATGGATATAGATGGTGAGAGCGGCGAGGAGCAGGGCGTAGGAGAAAAAGGCGTAAGTCCAGTAGAGCCAGCCCTTTACGGCTACGAGGTTCGTGCCACCCGCACCGGCCTGGAAATCGAATGCCCATGTCGTAGCGTAGAAAGCGACCAGGGTGAATACGGCCGGCAGGTACAGGCTCAACAGCAGGGGAGCCCTTGCTCTGTTCCTCATCAGCGGGAAGGCAGAAGGGAAGATCAGGGCAAGATGGAAGAACAGCACGGGGAAGAGTATCTCCCCGGGCGCCTGGAACCTTACCCAGAAGGTCCACGTCGAGATACTCCCCGATATGTTATACATGGCGTCCCCGAAGGACCATACGGCCAAGGAGAGTCCCATGAGGGCGAAGACCTGGTTCACTCGCTGGCGGGGATTCTTGTAAAGCACGTAGGCGATGAGGGCGAGGTTCAGAGCGGTTGCGGTAAAGGAAAAGAAGGCGATGATGTTATGGGTCGTCTGTCCGTTCAAGCCTACCCCCTGAGCAGGTTTTTAAGTAATTATACACCCGGCCGGGTAGCGGCTTTACCAACCCCCAATGCGTAACGTCGATGGGATTCCGCGGGGGGGGACCCGTTCCCTCGTGGGGCGGCCTCCTGCGGGCCTTCCAATTCGGCTTAGAGGGTGCCTTTGGCACATATGCAAAAGGTGAATACCTGCTCGACTTTGATGGTTAATAAAAAGCAGTTCTGGGTATATTGAAACCGGGAATGACGAAGATGAGATCAGGCTCTGCAGGCAGGAGCATTTTTTGAAGAAGATCCCCATATTCCTCGCGCTCGTCCCAGTTCTCCTCGTGTTCGGGGGCTGTGGCGGCGGCGTAAACCCTTGGGTAGAGAAAACGCTGCAGCGAGGACGCGTAGAGATGCAACGGGAGAGGAATAAGAAAAACCTGGAGAGGATGAAGAAGGCATACGGGAGTGAAGCCACGGATACTCCCCGGTATGACGATCCGGACTACCGGGAGGCTTATTACGACGGCTATAATTCCGGCTACCGGGAGGGCAAGCAGGACTGCCTCAGCGGCGACGAATACGGCCCGTCGTTGAAATCCATGGAATCCGGCGACTGGGCTTATGACAGTGGTTACACGGAAGGATTCAACGAGGGATACTACGAGGGATTCAGCGAGGCGTTTGCCCAATCGGAAGCCTCGCAGGAAACGATTACCAAAGACGGGGAAACATACGTGGTGGAGACATACGACCAGGGTTATAACGCCGGCTATCCAGTGGGATACGCCGCGGGTGAGCAGGATGCGAAGGTGACGGAGCTGTATTACGAACCGGCACCCTCTGTGGAGCTGGTCGACAGCCACTGCGAAGGCCACTTCGGGGCCGATTACCGGCCAGGTTGGGTCCAAGGATACACGTCCGGTTACGTAGACGCCTGGCGCAAGTATAATCCGTCCCAGTAAAGGGCAAACTCCCGGCGGCGCCTTGGGTTTTATCTCTTTATTTTCTTACGCGGGCTTTTTTTCGGCAGTGAGAGGACGTATTCCACCGCCGAGACGAAGGCGTCCTCGAGTTTCAAATAATCCCGCGAGTTCTTGCGATTGATGAGGACCCATTCCTTCATGGGGCGGCCCTCCATGGGCACGAAGGGCTCCACTCCTCTTTTCGCGAGGAGTTCCTCGCGCACCTCCGGGGGGACCTTCAGGGATACGCCGTCCTCCCAGACGCAGGCGAAGAGCTTGCCGTCCACGTAGTAACCCGGCAGGCCGAACATCTTGCCCGCCTTCACCCCCGGAATAGGAAGGAGCATCTCGTCCAGGGTCTCTTTGTGTTTCTCGTTGAATGCGGCGAGGGGCATGGCTACCTCACAATCCTCGTTCGCGATTCCTCACCTATAGAGATTATTCCTACCCGGCATTCAGTTCCGGCCCTCGGGGGGAAAGTGCCGGTCTTTCTCTTTCACACGCCCCCGGTTTTGCCTTAACGTATAAATGGGACCGTCTCTACTCTGCTTTTGAGGCCTTCAGCAGCTTCCAGGTTCCCCTGGCGAGCGCAAGGCCGGCGAGGGCGGCACCTATCCGGGCCGCTGGCTTCAGGATAGCATTAAAACCCTGCTTGGGCTTCCACTCCACGTTGAGGGAGACGGTCTTCCCCAACTTGTCCAGGGCGATGACCTCGGCGACGTGGTTAGAGTTCCAGATGGCCGCCTCCATGCCTCCGGAGGAGACGTGGGTCTTGGTGTAGTCCCCGGTGAGGTAGAAGTTATCCAGGGGAGAGCGCTGGTAGGGGCGGTGCTTCTCCATCCCCGGCAAGGCGCGGTACACGCCCTGGCGCTCCCGCACCACCTTGTACTTGCGCACCTCCGCCTCCCGCGCCGTGGGGAAGAGGGCCTTTATCTGCTTGATGGCGATGTCGAATATGACCTCGTCCGGCAGCCCCTCGATGTGGTCGGCGGGGGAGAGCACCATCTCGAACATGGAGCCTCCCTTGAAGATGTCCGGCAGCACGTTGGAGAGGTCCGCATAGGTGTTGAAGATGCAGTTGTTGGAGAAGAAGGTCACGTCCACGTCGGTGAGCTTGCGGTCGAACCACACCTGCAATGACATCGAGGGGGCGTAGCGAAAATGCCACAGGTCCCGGAAATAGTCGTAAAAGAAAGCCTCCTTGGGGAGGACCTGACGCAGGGCGTAGGGGCTGATGGCGGAGACGTATATGTCCGCCGTGCGCTCCTCGCCGTCTACGGTCACACTCTTCACCTTGCTGCCGTCGAGGTTGATGGCGGTCACCGCCTTCTTCAGCTCCGTCTTGCCTCCCTTGGAGTGGATGTAGTCCAGGCAGGTATCAACCCAGATCTCGCCCAACCCTCCGTTGGCGAAACCCACGCGGGCGCTGTTCGGGTCCGCTCCAACCTTGCGGAACCAGTTGAGCATGACCTTGGCGGAGATCATCCACGAGGGTGTGAAGGTGAGGCCGTTGATGCCCGGCTCCAGGGGCAGGAAAGCCTCGATGGGGGCGTGGCGCATGACCCACTGGCCGAAGGTGATCTCGTCCAGCTTCTCCAGCTTGCGGTGGGAATACATGATCGCGCCGCCCATGCCCGCGGCGGTGAAGAGCAGCTTCCACTTGGGCACGGCATCGTAGGACTTGAGCAGGCCGACGAAGGCGGGGATGGCGTGTAGGGGCGCGGGCAGGTTGGCGAACCTGAGCACCGCCTCCCTGCCGCCTTCCTGCATGTAGTAGAACTCCGTCTGCTTCCAGAGGATGTTCTTCTCGATGCCCATCTTGTTGAAGAAGTTGAGCAGGTTGGCGTAGTAGGGGAAGAAGACGTGCAGGGCGTTGTCGATCATGTCCCCGTCTTCGTCCTTCCACGAACTGGCGCGTCCGCCGAATATCTCGTCGGCCTCCACCAGCTCCACTTCCATCCCCAGGTCCAGCAGGTTGATGGCCGTGGCCAGCCCGGCCATTCCTCCGCCCATGACCAGTGCTTTCATCTCTCGCTCTCCTTTCTCTTGACGCTTCAGGGGTCAGGTCTTTCATTTTGCATACCAGAGTATCTGGATGTCATTCCCTTCCTCCTCAACATCCGACCAGGGATGGTTTCTACAACGCATACCGCGGTATGCAAAATGAAAGACCTGACCCCTAGGTCGAAGCGTTGCTCACGATGTTCTCAAGGATCTCTCTCACGGCCAGCAACGCTTTATCCCGGGTGAGGACGTCGCTCAGGCCTACGAGGTATGCGAAGACCAGGGTTATGCCGAGGGAGAGGATCTGCCATGCCGCCACCGTCGTATCCAGGTCCTTCCTCACCGTGCCCTGGCCCTTTCCGGCCTCGAACATGCCGGAGAGCAGGCCGGTGTATTGTATGAGCCTGTCGCTCAATGCCGCCCGTATCTCTGGATCGCGGGCCGCGGTGATGGTCTCGAAGAGGAGCATGGATTCCTCGGGGTGGTCCATGACGAACCCGTAGAGGGCGTTGCTCATGGCGTAGATACGGTCGGGCACGCTGTCCTCTTCGTTGATGGCACCGGTGAGGGTGGCGACAAAGCGGTTACCCACCTCATCCAGCGCCTCCAGCAGAAGCTCCTTCTTGCCCGGAAAATACTTGTAAAGGGCTGGTTCGGACACGCCTACCTTCTGCGCGATGCGGCGCGTGGTGGTACCGGGGAGGCCCTGCTCGGCCATGATGGAGATGGTCGCCTGGATGATCTGCTGCTTGCGTTCCGGGCCGCTCAAACGCCCGTTGTTTACGCCCATGCTCGTCCTCTTCACAAAGGTTAGTGAATATTAACTAACTTATATCATGCCCCTGGCCGTGGGTCAACGCTCTACATATCTTTAACGATGCTCCGTTCGGTGGGGGAATAATGTGGACGGCGTGGTCCCGCTCCGGCTTCTCCGCAGCCCGCAAGGTGCCGCCGCTGTTTCGCGCCGTCGCCAGCAAATGGAATCATCCATGCGGCGGTCCGGTCCGGATCATCCTTGCGCTGCCGGCTCCGTTTCTGATACTTTCGGTCTAACCAAGTGAGGGAGGAACCAGGAGGGGAGAAACGAGATGTCTGTCGTCGCCGTCACCGGTTGCTCGGGCTATATCGGCTCGCGCTTGCTCCGCTTCATGCACGAGAGCGAGAAGGTCTCCAGGATCATCGGGGTGGACCTGAATCCGACGCGCCATGAGACCCCCAAGATGGATTTCCACCGCATGGACGTGCGCGATCCGTCCATCATCAACCTCTTCACCCTCAACAACGTGGAGACGGTGGTACACCTGGCTTTCATCGTCAATCCCATGCACGACGACGACCTCATGCACGATATAGACGTCAACGGTACCCGCAACGTGCTGGCCGCTACCGCGGCGTGCGTGGCGCGGCACCTGGTGGTGGCCTCCTCGACCACCGCCTTCGGGGCTTTTGCCGACAACCCCGACTGGCTGAGCGAGAATGACCACCCCCGCCGCCAGACCAATTACACCTACGCCTCCGACAAGTACGAGAACGAGATGAGCATCCGCATCTTCAAGGAGGAGAACCCGCAGGTGAAGGTGGCGGTAGTGCGTCCGTGTATCGTCTACGGCCCCAACGTCGATAATTACATCTCGCGCTTTATCCTCAGGCTGCCCTTCCTGCCCGCCGTGGGGGGCGAGAAGCCGGATATGCAGTTCGTGCACGAGGACGATGCCGCCGAGGTCTTCATGCGCATCGTCGAGAAGGAGGCGGAGGGATATTTCCATGCCTGCGGGGAGGGGACCATCAACACCGAGGAGATCGCCCGCATGGCCGGCAAGCCGGTCATACCTATACCGGAGTGGCTGGTCTACCCCGCCATGGACCTGTTGTGGAAACTCCACGCCCCCCTGATCGAAGGCCCCTCCGGCCTAGTGGATTTCATCCGTTACCGCTGGACCGCGTCGGACGAGCTGACGCGGGAGGCACTGGGACTGGGACCGCGCAAGCACTCCCGCGACGTGGTGCGCCTCATGCTGGAAACCCACGGCATAACCCCGCGTTGAACCGCCGGGGGGTCAGCCAGCGGTTTTCCGCATCCCGTACCGTCGCCGGCAGCCCCGTATCGTTCCCTGTAGAATTAAGGGGATTGCACGACTTTCAAGAGCGCGCCGGCTCCGTCCGCCTGCGGCGAACAGAGAGGCGCCAGCCGATCGAAAAAGGCGTCGGGATCTATGACGTCCTCGGGCGCGAATACCCCACGGCGCTCGATAATGCCACTGCCCAGCATGTCCAGCCCCAGCGCCAGCGGTATCCCCGTCATTCCGCCCATCGAGCCGGCAGGCAAGGAGGCCAGGCTCGCGGCCGCGTACGCCTCCCCCCCGTCCTTGATCCCCTCTGCGCAGGCGAAGAGCACGGGCAGGTTCGGTCCCACGTCCTTCGGAGCCCGGATGAAGCGGAGGGCGTCCTCCATCCCCATCTGGCGCCGGGCCAGCTTCCCCGCCAGCCATGCCAGCCCTTTTTTCGTCGCTTCCCATTGCGGCCTCCTGCTGCGCGGGTCGGGGGTGAGTCTTTCCGCCGCCTCCTGGACGAGTGCGGTGGCCTCGGCAATGCTCGTTCTCCCGCTATCGATCCTGCGCCGCAGCCAGAACAGCAGGGCTATCACTTCGCCCGGCAGGACCATGACGTTGTAGCTGGCCTTCAGTTCGGGGTAGCGCCGGGGCAGAGTGACGGGCTCCGGATGGCCCACGGTATGGGCTATCCTCGTGCCCGATCCGGGGAATACGACGGGTATCTCCTGCAGGGGGGTGGTAGCGACAAACTCACCGCCCTCGAGGACCCGGATGGCCCCGGATACCTGCTTCAGCCAGTGGTCGTATGCGGCCCGGAACGAGCCGCCCGTGCCGGGCTGGAGCTCCTCGAGACCCTCGGGGTCGTCCGTCGATTCCCCCCAGCCGGTAATGAGGGAAAGCGTGGAATCCAGCGCCTGCGCCGCCTTCACCGCAAGGAGGTTGGTAATCCCGGGGCTGGCTCCCATGCCCAACACGGCGGTTATCCCGGCCTTGCGCGCTTCTCCGTCCATGGCGAGCATGTCCAGAGTCGGCTCCCAGTCGTCGCAGATATCCAGGTAGTGGCAGGATGAATCAATGGCGGCCTCGAGGATAGAGGGGCCGAACATGTAGAAAGGGCCCGTGGTGTTGAGCACGACATCCGCCTGGTCGAGAAGGTGTTTCAGGCTTTCGAGATCGGTGATATCCGCCCGTGCCGAAACACCTTTCTCTCCCACCCAGTTATCGGCTACCTCCCTTGCCCTGGCCTCGTCGCGATCCACTACCACGATCTGCTCGACGCAAGCGAAAGTGGCGGCGGTCCTGACGGCATAGCGTCCCATGCCTCCGCCGGCTCCCAGTGCTACGATTCTCATTCCTTGCCCGGTCACTACGTCAACCTCCTTATTCGTCAGCGTCTGTGTAGAAAACCACCGCGTTGGCGTCACTCCCCATCAACACGAACCGGTTCCCATCTTCGCAAGGCCGGACGGGATGCGGCTCGGGCTCGGCCTGCCTCCCCCGCCGCCGCTCTGCGCGCGCGTCCGCCGGTTCAATCTACGGCGTCGGCGGCCTGTTCCCGGTTCCCCGCCATGCGTCTGGCCTCGGCCCTCCTCCCCCGCTGCATGCCAAAGAAGCTTCCGGCGAGTACCGCCGCCAGCGAGATCAGCACGTCCGCCAGCTGGGCCTGGGCGACGCTTGCACCTTCCGCTCCCGCCAGCCAGAAGGGAAGTCCGGCGGCAAGCCCGGCCCCCAGCGATACGATTACGAGCAGCCAGCATATGGCGTATATTCCCAAGGGTTTCTTGCGCGCATCCAGTAACGCCGGGGTCAGGCGCATGTCCGGTCTCACCTGGAGTTGCGATTCGTAAAACGTCCACGCTGCAAGCACCAGAAAGGTCAGCGCCGCGCTCGCCGCCAGCGTCCAGATATCCGTTACACCCGTTCCCGAGGCCGCCTTGAGAGCCTCCTCCTTGACCCCTTTGAGCCCGATGGAAAAGGCGATGATCAGCGCGACGATGCTCCAGGGCAGGGCGTAACCTTTCACATAGTAACTGGCTATGGACGGTGGCGGGTTGCCGCTGGCTTGCGACGAAACCGCCGCCGCGAAAACGGCGAGGTCACGCTTCAGCCGCCATCCCAGGAGCGAGGTACTGGTCAGCATGGCCGCGCC
Source organism: Actinomycetota bacterium (assembly GCA_003598015.1). Taxonomy (GTDB): domain Bacteria; phylum Actinomycetota; class Geothermincolia; order Geothermincolales; family RBG-13-55-18; genus SURF-21. The sequence continues at coordinate 58,837 of QZKE01000079.1, forward strand.
ACACGCGATCAGTATGACCCAGATGGGAGCGATATGATCGGCTCCGCTGAACCACAGGACAAGCAGCAGCAGGCCGGCCATGGCGAAGCCCGCCGCCAGGCCCACGGGAGCGATGCGGAACCAGGGGTTTCCGGGCTGCTCTCGGTGGCCTCCGCGGTCGTGATACGCGGGCTCGCCGGGCGCCATCTCCCATTTTCCCCGCACATAGGCATTACGCGCGCTCACCAGCGTCACAACCGGGGCGAGCGCGCTGAGCAGGGGGACGAACATGAGGATGTAGCCCTGCACGGCGAGAGTCCTATGGTTGAATGCACTGCCGATCAGGGCGAAGTAGATCCCCCCCATGATGATCGCGTCCACGCCGACCGTGATGAGGTTCTCGATATACGAGCTCTTCACCTGCCACGCCAGCGGGTGCGGATGTTTCTTACCCTCGACTCGGCTTTCCATCTCAGCCTCCAGTACGGTGATTCACGTCAACTCCCCCGAGGTTGTTGTTCCCGGGGAGACCCCACGGCCAGGCTGATGTACGTCTTTCACCGCCTCTCCCGATTCATCAGGCTTTCCTCCTGCTTCGCCACGTAGGCCATGAGCATACCCCTTAGCTTTTCCGCCAAGGGCGGATCGGATAGCGGCCTGGTGAATATGCGGCCGCGTCCGTCCTTGTTCCCGTACGCTATTCCGGGATCGGGTTCGTACTCCAGCTCCGTACGTGCCTGTGTCGCGTGGGGCATCTCCAGCACGTCCCCCAGCCAGTACGGCCGGAAGCGATTGCGGCAGGGGTGCCCGGGGTGAAACCACATTGTGCAGCGCTTGGGTTCCAGCAGTATCCCGTACAGCGTGTAGGAGACGATCCTTTCCACCAGGGCCGCCTCGAAATCGCGCCGCTTTATATGATTCCAGAAGTTCCAGGGATGGGCGCAGATGGTGGAGTCGTCTATGCGCTCCTCGTACCACCTCCGCTCGATGCCATATTCCCGCAGAGGCCCGTAATCGCAGCCGTGGTCCGAGGTGATGGCCTGCGCCACCGCCGGGTCGATCCCGCCGTGGTGGGAACGCAGCAGATCCCACGCCCTGGCCAGCCGGGCATAGGAACCGGATATCAGGGGTTCGGCCGCCGGATCGACGCTGCCCGTCTCGGCGCGGTCGATGAACTGGTGGTGGTTGGTGGAAGCGAGCAGGCCGTCAAATCGCGACGCGGGCGTAACCTCCAGGTGATGGTGGCTGTATTCGATGAGCGCGGCATCCCCGCGGGCATCGCCGACGAGCAGGTTGGCGTTGAGCATGATGGCCGAGGCCTGCCCGGGCAGCACGAACCTGGGATTGGCCTCCATCACCGACACCGCCCCCGCCACGTCGGCGTGTTCCTCCATCATCATGTTGTTGAGCTCGAAGAAGGTCAGCCCGTCCCCGCCGTCGGTCATACCCACGGCGTTGTAGACACAGCTCAGCCCCTCCGAATTCATCAGGCCGAAACCGTAGGTCAGGGGAAGGCCCATGAAGCTGTGGTCGATGCACAGGTAGGATTTACAGCCTTTTATCCTGCGTACGTAGAAGGGGAAGCGCCCCATGAAGTTGCGCCACCATCGCGGCAGGTCCAGGTTCCAGTTGAGGAAGGCCCTGCCGTCCCGCGTCGCCGGCGGTACGGCCGCGAAATTCGTGCATGCCGGCGCCGGGAAGGGATTGCCCGGACCTGCCGAGAGCAGCCTGTTCCGTTCCAGGCCGGCGCTCCTCGCCAGCCCCTCCAGGCGCTCCAGGGCACGCGGGTAAAATTGCGCGAGCGTTTTCTCCCTGTGGCGCAGTGAATCGGCGCGCAGGGGACGGGTATGGCGCAGGATTTTCCGATAGGCGTCTCCGTATCTCCTGCCCAGCACCAGGCCGTATGCGTAATCGCCCGCCGCTTCGATAACCGTCAGCGGAGAACCTTCCCTCACCCTGTTTGATACCATCGCAAGACCGCCTCCTTCCGTGGAAGCACCGCCATTATCCGATCTCCCACAGCGGCACGAAGTTCCATCCGGCGCCCCGGGCCGCGGGACCGCAACAAACTCCGCCAACACCTCACACGCGCAAGGGTTCGGACATCTCTTCTCCCTCGTACAGCCTTATCCCATCCTCGGCCAGCCGGGTCAGGAATTCCCGGGGCTCGAGACAGGCCTCGGGCGCCATCACCCCCTTTTCTTTCACTTTACCCTCGCCCAGCATCTGTATGGCCACCGAGGGGGGGAGGCCGGTGAGCAGATCCATATGCGCCGCCGCGCCGTAGACCACTTGCCCCCATCTGCCTGCCTTCTTGCCGGTGACGTCCACGCGGCAGGCGGAGCAGGTCTCCCGCGGCCGGTAGAACAGCCTGGCCAGGGGGGTCAGTACGTGCGTCGCGTACCAGACGGTCATGTCCATGCGGCGCGGCGTATCGTAGAGGTGCATGCGCTCGCCCAGCATGGTCATACCGGCCATGATACCGTCCGCGAAGCCCCCCTTCAGGGTGACCGTCCTGGCGTTGATATAGCGGGGGATGGTGACCGGCTCGGGATGGCCCAGGTTATATACGTACACGTCGCCCACGGGCTCCGGAAAGCGCACCCTCTCCTTCCCGGAACCGGCGGGCACCATCACCCGCCTCCCTCCCTGGAAAGAGGGAACGGCGCCGTGGAAGATATGCAGGGTATGATAGATAACCGCCTTGCCCTCGGTGTCTCCGCTGTGGCATCCCCAGGATACGGCGACCTCGTCGACCTCGTCGAAGCAGGAGGAAGCCTTACGGGCCAGCACGTTGGTGACGCCCGGCGTCCAACCCACGCCGGTGATCATGGTGACCTCCGCCGCCCTGGCCTCGCCGTCCAATTGCAGGACGTCCACGGCGGCGTCGTTGTCGTCGCAGATGCTCACGTAATGAGCGCCCGCCTCGATACAGGCTCTCGCCATCTTCACCTCGTATTTGTAGAAGGGTCCGACCGCTCCCAGGGCCACGTCGTAACCCCGCAGGGCCCCGACCAACTTGGCGTGGTTGTCCACATCCACCTTCAGGTAGGTGCATTGCGGACCCAGTTCCCCGGCGAGCGCCCGTGCTGCTGCGATGTTGCAGTCGGCGACCGCCAGCTCCTCGACCGCGGTCCGGGAGGCAAGGTCCTTCACCGTCAGCCTCCCCATCGCCCCGGCTCCACCCAGTGCAATCACCCTCATGTCCTCAACTCCTTTTTGCTTGCTCTACCGCGGGTGCGGCACAGCAGCCGTTATCTGCCCGCGATCTCGTTGATCAAGGCTCTCGCCTGCGGGTACCAGCCCGTCCTGGTCGCTACCTGCTCTCCGAGTTCCTGGTACTGGTCCGCGGCGCTCGTGTATGCGGGCCATGCCTCCAGACCCTCGCCGTTGGGATCACCCGTCGCGGTGAAATTCACCCAGTATGCCATCATTGTGCGCGACAGGCCGGTGTCGACGGGATTCCCGGCGACATCCTCCACCTCTTGCATGAAATTCCCGAAAACGTAGAATATCTCCAGGCCGTGGAAGACGCCGAATTGCCCCAGCAGCGGAAGATCCGGATTCCTTGTGAAGCGGTAGAGGTAGGCGTCTGAAGCCTTCCCCTCCATGCATGCAGCCGCGTATCTTGCACCCGCTGCGAATCCCATGACGGTTATTACGTCGTCGAGGGCATTCAACACTTCGGCTTCGCTTCTGCCGGGAGGAAACAGCGCCAGCACCTCCTGCGCATACGGCCCGTATGCCGCCTCCATGAGGCCCGCGTACTCCTGTGGCGTCATCTTCAAGCCGTAGAGAAAAAGGCTTCCCTCGTCGGAATTGGTGCCGATGAGCAGGGGGACGTCCATGTGCTTGCCGGTCCCGAAGAGGGTGGCGGGATCATCGGGGATGGCCCAGCCGTCCACCACGGGCCTGAATCTGACGCCCGTGTGCGCTTCGTAGTCGTCGAAAGCGGCAGTGAGTACCTCGTCGGCCGGCTTCTCGCGCATGGCCGTCGCGACGTCTCCCGCCTTGTCGCAGCCCAGACCGACGGCGATCTTCTCTCCCGTGACGTATGCTTTGTCCAGGGTATCTTCCCGTGCTTGAGCGGTCGCCCAGCCGGTCGGGTAAGCGAGGTAGAAGGAACCGCTCTCTGAGATGGCGCGATCGAAAAGGCCTTCCGCAAGAGGGCTTACCATCATATCGATGATACTTATCGCTCCCGCGGACTGTCCGCATACGGTTACCCGTTCGGGATCTCCACCGAAAGCGGCGATGTTCTCCTGCACCCATTCCAGGGCGGCTATCTGGTCAAGTAGCCCGTAGTTTCCCGACACGCCATGCTCCGATTCGGCGCTGAGGGAGGGATGACACATGTACCCGAAGGGGCCGATTCGGTAATTGAAAGAGACAAACACCACGCCCTGCTCCGCAAGGTTGCCGCCGTCATAGGTATCGAGGCTGGCCGCCCCGGTGGTAAAGCTGCCGCCGTGGATCCACACCATGACCGGAAGCCTTTCGCCGGGGCTTGCGGCGGGCGTCCATACATTGAGATAGAGGCAATCTTCGCTCGTTTTCCCCACGTCGTAGATGGGTGTCTCGGGCTGAGGGCACGCCAGGCCGAAGTCGCTGCAGTAGAGGATGTCATCCCAGGGCTCCACGGGCTGCGGTTCTCTCCATCTCAGCTCGCCCACCGGTGGCGCGGCATATGGAATCCCAAGGTATGTCCAGATGCCATCCTCCTGCTGTCCGCCCACCCTGCCGCTGTATAACTGCATGACGTTCATTCCGCTTACCCCAGCTTCTTCATCCTTACCGTTCGTGCAGACGGATGCAGATAATGCCGCTGCAGCGCACAGGATTACAACGGCAATGCAAACGAAGATATTGTTGTGTCGCATCGTCTATACCCCCTATAAGAAAGACCTGTTCACATGGCATTCTCGCTATCCAGGGCTGCCTCGTTTTGCTGTGCCTCCTCCATACCGTGGCCCTGGCGGTGAAACGGACAGAGATCCTAAAGGTGATATTTTATCACCTTCCATTTTTAACATATCCTCAAGGGATTGGCAACACACTCATCACGGCTCATCACGGCCCCATGCGGGCGGTGACGATTTGATGAGAAGGAGATCCTGGCATGACGATCTGCTGTTGACGGAGCAGCCAGGCATCGTATCGCCGGCGACTGGGAAGAGCAAGGCGAGGCAGGAGAGGCGGTTGCCATCGCAAGAGGGTGGACCGCCTCGGCCGTTTCTTCCATACTTAATGCGGAACGGTGAGGTGAATCCAAATATGAGGGAAAATCGGGACGTGGCGGGACGCAGAAAACAACCTCCGGTCGTCCCCAGCACCGCGAGGGGACGCATTACGCGGCAGCGCCTTGTAGAGGCCGCCATCCTGGCCATCGGGGAGAAGGGGATCGCAGAGACCCGCGTGGCGGAGATTACACGCAGAGTCGGCTGCGGCTATGGAACATTCTACAAGTACTTCTCCAGCAAGATCGACCTGGTACGTCAAGTTATGACGGAGGTATACGACGAGATCCACAGAGAGAGCTTTCCGCCGATCTCGGACCAGGCAACCCCTGAAGAACTGGTGCGCGTCGGTATAACCAGTATGGTCGAGGTCATCGACAAGCATCGCAATATCCTGCTGGCGCTGGAGCGTGCGGTAGGCCTGGACTCCGATCTGCTCGCACTGCGCGACAAGTTGCTCCACCGCGACGTGGAGGAACTGGAGCGGCGCATCCACTTGTTTGAAAGGGCGGGTTACGGCCTCGGGCTCGACCCCTTCGCCGTTTCCCTGGCCCTGAACAGCATGGTGGAGGAGATGTCGCGGCGCTGGTTATTCTACGAGGATCGCATCAGCGAGGAGGTCTTCATCGATACCATAGTCGGCATATTCATGGCCATCTTCCGAGAGAAATAGGAAGTCAAGAGTTGCCCGGGAGTAGCATGGTGAATGCCCTCCGCCCAGGGTCTGGCGCGGCCTCGATGACCAGCAAGCTACTTTCCAGCCTATGTACCCGGTTAACCAGGGAGAACAGGCCGGTTAGATGCTGACTTCCTGGTCCTCTTTTTCCAGCTTTGGTTTGCGCAACAGGGGTATGAGGACGATGGCCCCCAGTGCCAGGGTGCCGAGGAGATATTTTCTGGGATCTTCACCCCTCTTCTTCGCGGCGTTATAGGCGATGGGGGCTTCCAGGGAATGACCGATCACGGCCGCGGCGATCCATATCTTTAGGAACTTCTTGGTCCAGTCCGGAACTTTCATGGCTACCTCCATGATGTTTCAGCAAGTGCAGCGCCTCCGCCATGCGGGCAGACAAATCATGGGCGATATATGGTCGATCGCCGTTTATTGAACCGTTTGTCGGCGGGAACAAACAGGGAAACGATCGCCGCACCGTTCCGACTTCGAAAAGCGGCTAGATATCCACCGCCTTGCTCTCTTTCCCCAGCTTGGGTTTGCGCAGCAGGGGGACCAGCACGAATACCCCGAAGACCGAGGTCAGAAGGAAGTATTTTACCGGGCTCTTGCCCCGCTTCTTGGCCGCGCGCATGGCGATGAGCGCCTCGAAGCTATGCATGACGGCGAGTTGCTTAGCGATCTTCATCATCTTGTCGCTCTGTTCCATGATGACCTCCTCTGGATGAACCTGTGGCCGCGGGCATTGCTCCCGGGAACGAATCGCCTCTACACCTCGAGACCGAGAGGAAAAGACCCGAAACCCCACTTTGACGGACATTACCCTCGCCCATATCGGGATAGGGTAAAATCATTATAGCAGAGCCCCTGCCGGGCTGGGCCCGGCCGCGGGCGGAGAGGGAGGACATAGAGACCAGGGAGAAGGACGGGATATGAATGAATTGAACCAGAGACTGCGGCAGATTTACGGCGCCATCGAGGACAGCGGGCTGTATATCAATCTCAACCACGACATACGTTTTCACGAGAAAAAGGAAGTGCCCCTCAACCTGAACGAGACGGAGAGCATCGTGCTGGCGGAGGAGAGCTACAACTCCCCGTTGCTCCTGGCCCTCCTCACCTCGGTGCTGCGCAATGGCACCATGATCCTCTACGGCTCCCCGGGTTCGGGCAAGACCACCTCCGCCGAGTTCGTGGGGGCCTTCGTGCACGGTACCATTCTGGAGGAGACCTTCGGGGACGGCGCGGGCGACTTCAAGGTGATGGAGGCCATCCACGAGGCCACCATCCACGGCCATCACGAGCTCACCGAGGAGAAGATGATCGGCCGCCCGCACCTTGGCAAACTCATGCGGGACGGCGAGGAGGAGATCATCCCGCGCAAGTTCATGCTCTCCCCATTCCGCATGGTGGACGAGGTCAACCGCCTCACCCCCGGCCGCACCAACAACCTGTTGGAGATGATGGACCGTGGTTTCTCCGTCTACGGGGATTCCAAGATCTACGCGGCCGAAGGCGCCACCTTCCTCACCGCCAATTTCCGGGACGTAGCCTCGTCGGACCTTACTCCTCCCTTCCTGGATCGTATAGACGTGGGGGTGTTCGCCCCCACCCTCAATCCATATTTCCTGGAGATGGCGCAGGGCGGGGAGGACCGTAAGCTCACCGGGAACGAGGAAGCCTACGTCGCCCACCTGCGCGACGAGATGAACGTAAGGTTGACCACCGAGGACTTCGAGAGCATACGCGAACAGATCGCCGGCGTCCAGATCGAGCCCGACGCCCTCTACATCCTCTATAATTTCATCTCCGAGCTCAACGGCTGCACCCTGGCTTCTCCGGACATCGAGCGCAAGAACAAGGGCTTCGCCTGGTTCGTCAAGCCGCCCATACTCTGCTCCCAGGTCGACGACGGCGGCGCGGCGGGGGGCGGCCACCTGGGGGGCTGCCATTACCATAACACCGAGAATATCTGCTACAAGACGGAGAACGAGGTGAGCGTGCGGGCGGGCAAGACCATCGAGCGCTACGCCAAGGCCCTGGCCTGGTTCCGCGACCGCGCACAGGCAGGGTTGGAGGAAGTTGAGGCGGTGGTCCCCTACGTGCTGTGGTTCAAGCTTATCCCCACCGACCGCGCCTGGTCGGAGCGCCCGGAGTTCATGAACGACCGCATCGCTCTGGTCCAGGACCTCTTCGCCACTTCACGCAACCATTATCTCAAGAGCCGCCGCATGATCAAGACCCTCGACGGCGTCCTGGAGTTATACGAGCAGGCGGTGAAAAATCAGTCGGTCGATCCCGGGCTGGTGTTGGAGGCTTTGGAGTCCCTGAAGAGCTACGATTCACCCGCCAAGTACCCCATCGCGACCATGCTGCGCCAGGTCTACCGGGAGATCGCGCGCGAGACCCAGGGGTGAGGACGAATTGCGCATCCAGGGCGTAGAACTCGACGATATCCTGGAAAGGGCACGGGCCTTCTGCAGCTACCCGCGCATCATGGACCCCGAGTTCGTGCTCAACCCCGCCGGCCACGAGCATGCCGCCAAGCTCAATGATGAGTTCGGCTTCTGGGAGCCCACGGAGAACCGCGTCTACATAAACGTCCCCGAGGTCATTGAGAAACTGGGCATCCAGAACCTGGAGGCGGTCGTCGTCTATCAGCTGCTGCATTACGCCCTGGCGCCCTTCGACATGCGCACTTCGCTACGCCTTACCGCCTCCGCCAAGCTCGCCCTGGAGGAGGTCAAGGACCGGGGGCGCACGGTCACCTTCCAGGAGGCCCTGTCCATACAGCGCCTCTTCTGCGACATGGTCGACGTGACCTACGCGGCGCGCAACGGCATGCGCGAGCAGATGATCAGCCTCTACCATGCCCTGGATAAGGCCAAGGGCTGGAAGCAGAGCAAGATGTGGAAGTTCCTGCTCTGCTGCTTCGAGGAGATGTGGGATGCCCAGGAGACGCTGGTGGGCAAGGTGCCCAGGGAGATGCGCGACGACGCCTGCCGCCTCGCCTCTCGCGTCCTGGATCGCCCCTTCGCCGCCGCGGGGTGGGAGGAGAAGGTACGCTTCCTCGTGGGCTATCTGCATAAGTATTACGAGGACCCCCAGGAGATGGACGACAGCCGCCTCATGGACCACGGCATCGACGAGATGCGCGCGCGTTCGGCCGAAGAGGCGCTGCGCTCCCTGGCCATGGAGATGGGGATGCAGGACTTCAAGGAGCTGGTGGGGGGCATCGGGGCCGGCTCCGAGACCCAGGCCCTCGTCTGGTACTATCGCGACCTCTCCCGCCGTTACGAAGTGCGCTTCCAGCCGGTGCGCAGCGAGGCCGGCGAGGAGGTGCCCCACGCTCCCCTGGCCTGGGGCATGGCCGACCCCTTCGACCGCCTGGACCTCCCTTACACCCTGTATACCTGCGGCAAGGCGGTGCCTACCCTCACCACCAAGCAGTGGGAGAAGGTGGAGATGGAGGTGGTAGCGCGGCGCAAAACGCCCCCGGACGTCATCATCATCCTGGACGCGTCCGGTTCCATGACCAATCCCACCGCCGAGGTGGCCAACGCCGTCCTGGCGGGGTTCGTGATGGCCCGCAGCGCCGGCAACCTGGGGGCCAAGGTGGGCCTGGTGGTCTACTCAGACCAGCAGCGCTCCCTGGTGGTGAAACCGGTGTGGGATCTCCACCAGGTGGAGGAGGGGCTGGTGACCTATTACGGGGGCGGCACCGTCTTCCCCGTGCAGGAGTTCCGCTTTATCGCGGGGCTGGAGACCCACCGCCCCAAGCATTTCTGTCTCATCTCGGATACCGAGATCACCAACATCGCCGAGGCCTCCTTCCACCTGGGCGAGGCGCTGCAGATGCACCCGGAGAACTCCGGCTCCGTCTTCCTCATAGACCAGGCTTACAATGACAAGGCGGAGGCTATCCGTGAGGCGGGCTACGACATATTCCCGGTTTCGCGTGGACAGGACCTGGTGCGCATCGTCGCCGGCAAGGCCCAGGAATTGTACGCTTAGCGGAAGAGACATTACGAGTTGAGTGAAGGTAGTGAGCGGAGCGTGGCGATCCCGCCAACGGGAACGAAGAAACAGTTGCACGGTCCACCCTCTTACCGTCATCGCGAGTGGAGCGAGGGTAGTGCGCGACCTGGCTGTCATGGCAAGACGCGCGTGGGTAATGCGCGACCTGGCTGTCACGGCGAGGAACCCCCGCCATGTCATGGCGAGGAACTCCCGCCATGTCATTGCGAGGAACGAAGTGACGAAGCAATCTCTATGTGCCCGCTCCGCCTACAGGGGCTCGTCGTCGCGTCGCAATGCCTTATTCATCGCTCCCGAGGGTGATCACGCATGAAACTCCCGAAGCATATTTTTAAGGACAGCTCGGAATCCCTCAAAGAGATCCTCGAGACGAACCGCCAGGAGGAAGAGGCGCGCAGGGCACGCTTCAAGGACTTCGCCCTGTCCGATTTCTTTCTCAACCTGCGTTCGCGCGACAAGCTCACCAAGGCACGGGTGCGCCGGGCCCTGCCCGCCCGCGACGACGGCGAAGTCGTAGACCTTGCAGAGAGGCTCATGAACGAGGCCTCCTCCGATTACCTGCAGCTGCGCATGCAGTGGCAGCGTGAAGCCGTGGGCTATCTGACCAGCCTCGGGGCGGAAGCCTTCTCGCGCCAGGGTGGCGGCGAATGGGAGATACCTGACGGACTCGACTACGTGGGCATGCAGGCGGAGGGAACGCCGGAAAGATGGCTGGAGATCGGGGCCAGACGCATCGGCAATTTTGCCGGGCTGAAATCCAAATATCTCATGATCAAGGCGGAGACGGTGGGCGACTACTGTTTCCGTCGCGCACGTTGCTGCCGGGTAGAGGCGGAGATGGCGGGCAAATGCCTGGGGGAGGAGGGAGAAGAGCTGAGACTGCAGGTGCGGGAGGCGGGCGATTGGCTTATGCTCAAGTCGAAGCGCTGCTTCGTGGATGCCCGCAAGGTGGGGCGCCTGGCCGGCCTCGACTCCCATAACCTGGAGATGCACGTTCATTCCGCCGGAGCCGAGCTGGGGGCACGCGCCCGCGACGCGGTCATCTACGTCTACCGCGAGGCCAAAAGCCTGGGGCTGCGCGGAAGCGGCGTGGTGTACATGCGCCACGGCACCCCCCCCTGGCGCACCTCTTTCCGCGTCGAGAAGATCCCTTAAAAGGCCACCGGGGCGAAGGTGTCGCGCCGCCAGCGGTGGGGCAGGTCGATGATGGTACCCGGCTCTGTGATAGTATCCAACGCCGCGAACATCTCTTTCAGGATGGCTCGCTGCTGATCCACGTTGCCGGGCTCCCCCAGAGGGGCGCCGTAGGGGTAGCGCAGGTAGAGCGTGCGTGGGGCGCCGATCTTCTCCGAGAGCTCGCGGTTGAGGGATAAAGACACGGTGCTGATGCCGTGGGATTCCACCACGCGGGCGATCAGGCTCACGGCCCGGTTGCACATGGGTCAGCCCGGGGTGAGGAGGACAACGTCGACACCGTCCTCCTGCAACCGGCGGGCGATCTCGTGGGCGGAGCCCGAATCGGCTGCGACCAGCTCCTTCACGTGGAGGTCGAACCCGAAGCAGAAATGGTCCGCCCCAACCGAGCCGATCGCGCCTTCCTCCGCCAGCTCGCGCAGCCTCTCGATGGGGAAGATGACATTGATGTCGGCCTCCGCCCGGTCGTGTGGGAAGTGGGTATGGGAGATGCGCAGGCAATCGACGTTCACGCCGGAGGGCACGGCACGGTAGCTGGAATCGCCCAGGGCGGAGGCGGTGTCGAACGGATCCTGGTCGTCGAGGTGCACCCCGGTTGTGGTGATCAGGCTCACCCTGCACTCCGGCAGCGCTTTCTCCAGCGGCATGAAGGGAAGCGGATCCTCGCTTCTCCCGGCCGCCAGGGGCCGCATGGCCTTCTCCACCAGCCTGCGGCATGAGCTCTGGAACCTCCTGCCGGTGGGGGAGTTGGTCATCTTCCCGAAGAGCCGCCAGATATCGAGCCTCTCGAACAAGCCCATGGATATCCTCCTCTCATGCCCGGGGTGAGAAGATCACGCGCCCGCCCTCACGCCGGCTCGTCGCGCCCGCTTCCTTGAGGACCACGGCCACCAGCACGTCGAGGCGTCCGGGTATGCGCTGGAAGCGCATGGCTTTTCTCAGGTTCACGGCCGCGTCGTCGACGGCGCGGAGTTCCTCGGTGATCTCCGGTATGGTGGCTTCCCCCATGCGCGCGTGGACGTCCAGGATGTCATCCCGCAGGCGGGAGTAGAAATCCTCGAAGGCCCGGAAGAACCGTATGCATTCCTCCCGGCCGCGCGCGACGTCCGTCATCTCTATCTCGTCGAAGGGCGTCAGCCTCAGGGTGCGCATGACGTCGGGGAAGAAGGTGGTGCTGCGGTGGGAATCGGTGGCCAGCTCTATGTAACCCTCCTCCGCCATGCGGCGGAACTGCCCGCAGGTGCTTATGCATCTCTCGAGCGAGGAATAGTAGAAGGCGGGATTTATCTCCACCGTCACGTCCCCGGACAGGAGCAGCTTGTTCTCGGGATCGTAGAGGGAGATGTGGCCGGGGGTGTGGGAGGCGTCGTGGATGGCGAAGAAGCGCCCCACCTCCCATCCCTCCAGCTCCACCTGTCCGAACCGGCGCTTTACCCTGGCCGCACTGGGCAGGATGGTCGCCCTGTCCGAGAGGTTGCGTATGCCCAGGAACATCAGCCTGAAATTCGCCTGCAGTATGGAACGCGCCAATCCGACCGAGATCCGCGAGGCCAGGTTTACCGGGGCAGTGATGCCGCCCAAATCGAACTGGGCGTATATGTCATAGAGCTGCTCCAGGTCGCGAAAGTCCGCCATCCAGTCCGCGAGATAATCCAGCACCCTGACCTCGGGCTCCTGCAGCAGGAAGCGCCAGTCCATCCCGCTCTCGAGGATCACGTCGTTGTTGGATGCGTGGTCGAAGTGGCCCTGGGTCAGCATGAGGTCCACGCGCTTGACACCGTCCGCGCGGTAACGGCGCATAAGCTCCAGCATGCGCTCCCGGTAGAAGGGGTAGGTGCCGCTGTCGAGCATCAGCAGCGCATCGCCGTCCCGCAAGAGGAAGACGTTGGACGAGGCCGGTTTGATCAGGAAGTAGTCGCTGATATAACCTTCCAGCATCCATACGTCGGGAGCGATCTCGCGTGTGAAGGAACGCCGCAGCTCTTTCTCCTGTCCTGGAATAGTGAGTCTGTAGGACATATCAACCCTCCCTGTTACGCCCCGGGGAAACAGGATCACTCACGCTGGCCTGTTCCTACCGCGGATTCAAACCGTCGATCAATATCTTCAGAAGAGTCTCTCCCGCCTGTTCCAGGTCGAACCTGCCGTCCAACAGGCACCACTCGAAGACGATGCCCCTGATCGCGCGCACGAGGGCCAGGGTGATCTCCTCGCTCGAGAGGTCGCTGCGCAGCTCCCCGCGTTTCTGCGCCTCCCGCACCAGGCGCAGCGCGACTTTGTACGAGGCCCGCGCCTTCGCGGCCAGGGGAGAAGGTCCCCGGCCGGGTGCGATCTGGCTGGAGAAGGCTACCTTGAGATAGTCCTTGCCCAGGCCGGCGAGGTGCCGCAGCGAATATCTGCCCAGGGCGATCAATCGCTCGACGCCGGATGCGATCTTTGCGATCTCCCCGAGGGAATCCAGATAGAAGCGGTCGAGCTCCAGGAATTCCTCCACCAACACCTGGTCCTTGGATTTGAAATGCACGTAGAAGGTACCCTTGGAGACGCCCGCCTCGCGGCAGATATCATCCACAGATACGTGGTCGTAGCCCCTGCTGGAGTAGAGTTGCAGCGCCGTTTCCGCCAGCCTGCGGCGGGTCTCCTCGGCTTGCTGCTTACGTGAGAGCCTCTCGCCAAGTACGCTAGGATGTACCTTTACACTGGTGCCGGGATCCGATTGCGCCCCCCGCTGGCTAGACCTGGCTTCCATGGCACCCCCCTTAGGGAGCTGTTATTGACTACAGTCAGTGACTACAGTCATTATAACATTGTGGCCTGAGAACTCAAACTCGATTCTGGCAGTAAGGCATGAAGGTTCTTCCCCGAAAGGTGTGGGTGGTTGATTTTTCTGAAGATGCCGGAGAGCTCCCCCCTCATCTCCTATATGGAGTCATGGTTTCAAGAATGTGGATTATATCGCGGCGTGCTCTTTCAGGAACACGATGGACTCGCGCATAGCCACGCGCGAGGACTTGAAGAAGTAGAAGTTCAGGAAGCCGTGGTTCACGTAGGGAAATTCCGGCTTCGTGAAATAGAGGTCCCGGTGCTGTACGCCCAGCTCGCCGAGGGCAAGCGAGAAAGCGCGCGACTCGGGCAGTAGGGGATCGCTCCCTCCACAGGTGATGAAGGCGGGGGGGTAGCCGGCGGTGATATGGCGCAGCGGAGAAGTTATATCGGCCTTCATCCTGCATGCTTCCGCATCTTCCCCGAAGCAAGCCCGGTAGAAAACCTTTATGAAAGGAAACCCGGTGCCGAGCATGGCGTCCATGTCGTAGGCCCCGTAGAAAAGGAGAAGACCCCGCAGGGACTCCGCCGGGATCATCTCGCGGATGCCGGTGGCCTCCGGCAGAGCATCGTCTCCCGCTGCCGCCGCGTACCATGACGCCAGGTGCGACCCAGCGGAGTCCCCGGCCAGGAATATCCTGGAAGGATCGCCCCCGTATGCGGAGCAGTTGTGGTAAACCCAGCGGACGGCCGACGCCGTGTCCTGCATCTGTACCGGGTAACAGTACTTGGGGGTAAGGCGATAGTTCACGTTGAAGACCACGAAACCGGCTTGCGCGTAAAGGGCACAGATCCTGCGGTAGGTGCTCTTGTCGCCGTTCATCCAGGCGCCGCCGTGTATATAGACGAGGATGGGGAGGGGCGGTTCCGCATAGGGGATGGTGATATCCAGCCTCTGTAGCCTGTGCGCGCCATCGACGTAAGGGACGTTCCTTATTACCTCCTTCACGGGGGTGTCGTTGGGGTTCATAAGACGAGTACGGCCTCCTGCCAGGAGGAGGCCGTTGAGCGCTTTGACCAGGTAGGCTGGGATGTTCATGATACGCCTAAGATCTTTTTCCAGCTACGGTGCGCGGGGCAGACGTTCTTCCATGCCTGCGTGGAATGGGCGGCGCAGTAGCGGCAGGCGTGAAAGAACTGTCCGGCCAGCACCAGCTGCATGAGCGCCAGGTAGCGCGTGAGAAGCCGGCGGTTGCCTCGCAGTGCCAGCACCGGTGTCCAGAACATGGAGGAGAGGCAGAAGGCCTCCATGCCGAAGCCAAGGGGCCCCACGTCCTTGCCCTCGACCCTGGGGAAGACCGCGGAGGTGTACTTGCCCAGGTAATATGAGTAACACATGTTACCGTAGCCTTCGCAGCGCGAGCAGATGAGATAGCGGGGCCAGGAAAGGAACAGGGTCCAGGTCCCCAGCCATGCTGCCAGGTGTTTGAACTTCCTCTCCTTGATCATTCCGCCCAGGGCGACCAGGCCTCCCAGGCCGAAAGCGGTGAAACGCAAGGCCATGATCAAGGGGTTGGGATGCGGCTCGCAGGGCGCCTCGCAGCAGGAAGCGCAGGAGCAGCCCGGGATATCCATATCTGGTTCAGCGCCGTTACCCATGTGCATCCTCCTTTTCCGACTCTATGTCGCCTTCAGGCATATTAAATCATAACTTGTGTATGGCGCAAGGATGGTAGTCGCCCCCGCGCCGTGGACATGAGGCCTAAGGGTATTTCCCGGGGTGGCAATGGTTGTTGTTTTCTGCTTCTCCATGAAGTGTAGGCAGAGGATGATGAGAAAACGTTCAAGTTCAGGCATAGGGGTCGGCCCTGGACTTATGCCTGAGAAACAGCCAGGAGGAGCAGGAGGAAAGAAGTGTGGCGCCACTCAAATCCCCATACATATATACTGGACATATGGCTCAGGCATAAGTCCAGGGCCGACCCCTATGCCTGAGAAACAGCCAGGAGGAGCAGGAGGAAAGAAGTGTGGCGTCACTCAAATCCCCATGTATATATGCTGGACATATGGCTCAGGCATAAGTCCAGGGCCGAC
>QZKE01000006.1 GCA_003598015.1 Actinomycetota bacterium
GTTCCTTCTCGGTCTCTTTGCCATTCTTACTGCTCCTTTCCTCTTACGGGAGCAGTTTACCACTTAAGCACCTGTCCAGTTTTTCCCGGCCAGCTCTATGCACACCATCGTAATATTGCTAGATTATCAAGATCCACTTACGGAGTTTTACCTTGCGGATTGAATCTCTGCGGCATACGCTCCCAGAATCTTATCTTACGCAAGAGTATATATGAGTTAACTAGCCCATTGCGTGCCAATCCAGCTTTAACAGAATATTTACCAAGTTGTCCGAAACCTTCACCGATGGCTTTCGCAGTGAATATTGCACCCCCAGCATTACCTAGATATCTGTTGAAAACAAGCGGGTCTTCCCTGGCAAGATCTGCAATATTGCTCCAATACTCTTGAGTAAACATCTGTCCAATGCTATCTGCAATTGGAGCAAAATGTTCCTCGAATACCCTGACACCACCTTGAATATCCCCAGTAGCAAAATGCCATAGCCCCCTGCCGGTAGCATACAACGCCTCCCCTATTCCGACCATTGAATTCTTTATCCCTTCAGCAAATCCGAGTATATTGGCGGCGGCCGAACCTCCGAGCAAATCATGGTAGGCCATCTCATTAAGGATGTCAGAGCCATATCTCCCAAAATCGGCGCTCATGTACATCGGCGGAATGGCCGTATTTGTCTCCAGGCTCACCGGCTCATCGGCAGAGCCGGTCGGCACTTTGGCCGCTTTCAAGAGCCACTCCCGGTGGTAGCGGGAGACGGTCTCCCGCCTGACGCCGGTCTCCTTCTCGATGCGGCGGTAGCTCCAACCCAGCTGCAGTAATCCGTAAATCTGCTGCTTCTTGTCCATCTTGAGATAGTTGGCCACGTCCTTCCTCCTCTCTTTTGAGAGGATTCTGGACTCTGCTCCTTTCTATCTCAAGTGGACGGTTTTGAAGTGCCGATCGCTGTCCGCTTTTGGGTGCTGATTAACATCCCCCCTGCCCTATAATGGATATACGCGCAGCTCGTGGGTTACTAGCGATGACCCGGATTTTCGGAAGTGGGGTGAGAAGGTGACAAGGCCTCGTAGCGGGGTGACAGATCAAGCAATGATTCCCGCAGACAGAGGTCTGGTCTCCAAGTGATGAATAAAAAAAAGACGCCCTATAACGTCATATCGAAGAACCAGAACTTCGAGACGTGCCACGCGCCCTCGTATTCTACCAGCTCGAAATAGATATCTCCGGGATCGGTTATCTCCGCTTCGTATTCCTCCCCTTCATAACCAGTAATGCTCAACTTGCCCGCTACGGCTTCAACCGTCGCCCGGCTGCCCTCAATGCTGGTTCTATACTCCATTCCTTCAAAGCGGATCGACTCGTAGGGGAAGATCATCTCATCCACGAACTCCTCCATGCTCCCGGCGTAGTCCATGCCTTCCATCATCTGCTGCAGCATATCCTTGTAACCCATCGTCCAGAGGCTCAAGTACACATCCGCCCGCTTCTCCTCCATCGCCTCGAGCAGCTTCTCCACCGTCTTCTGCGGCGCTGACTCATCGCCTCCCCCGAACCATCCAGGACCTGCTACGATGAGGATGGTGATCAGCGCGATTCCAGCAAGCGCCGCTATACCCAGAGCGATGATCACATACAGGCGTTTGAATCTCGCGGTCCTGACGGGAACGGGGGCCGTCTCGGGATGGCCTGGCCCAGAGGCAGCGGACTTGCGCTGAGGCAGGGACGGATCATTCGCGGGCGCCTCAGCGGGATGTAAGGATGTGTCGCAGCGGGCGCAGTAGGAATAACCTTCTTCGGCATCATGTCCACAGCGGGGGCAGTTCATCTCCCATAACCTCGAGGGCATACCGTTCCCCTACGATACCCTGTCTCGCGCCTTTCTGTATTCATCCCTCTTCCCGGTTCATACTGTAGCGATGTTATACGTCTTGCTCGTGTTTCCCGAGCAGATAATGGCTACCTCCCTTGTCATACCTATATTGGAGGCTCCGATAAGGTACTGAGTGCTAATGCCGGCCATTATTCACCCGGGATTACCTTCTGTCCCGAAACGCCGTCCGTGTCCTCGACGATGCGGGTAGAGCCAGTATATGGATCAATTTCTACTTCGAATCTACTGTTCAATACCTTTTCGCCATCTTCTGGATTCCCACTCGCGTATACTACTAGCCATCCGTTGAAGGTCTCATAGCCGATGATGCTTGGATCACTAGAGCCTGTGTGTCTATCCCAAAAGGATTTTCCACCACTTGCCTCTGCTATCTCTAGTGCCCGGGGAGAATCAACGGTCCAGGCGTTGGGATCGATATAGCCTAGAAAAAGCTCTGGCTGACCGATTTCCTGAAAGCGGGTAATCTCACCATTTGAGGGATCGACTCGGATATCCATGTCTGTATAGGCAGGACCTCCGATACAACTCCATCCCCACTTGTTGGGAGTGCGGAAATTGTAGTGATAAGGTTCGTCTTCGCTAATATTGCCCGCCATGTAAACAAGATAGGAATCATCGCTCCACTCTGTGGCCCTCTCCTGTGCTATCTGGTAGGCCTGAAGCATGGTTAGGGGAGGAGGATTCTCCTGCTCGCGCGAGGCCAGCGCTTCCGCGAGTCTGTTCTCGTCGACCCTGCCGGGAGGGTACTCGTAGTCCTTCCACCCGCAAGAGATATGCGATAGAGCGAGGATGATGAGAAAGGCCGCGATCCATCTTCTCTTGTTCATGATCTGATCACCCTTTTCTATCGGATTCTACACGATGATATCAGGCTATTTCATCATAGTACTCTTTAATCAAAGGCTACCGAAGTAATCATTATAATCATCATATACCGTTCCCACGTAGCCCCAATACCTAGCAGGATTAGGTTCGCTTATGCTGAGTGTGGAATCGATGCGCCACACTAACTCACTTACGCTTCCACTGTTGTTGATGAGATCAATGACACCGCCCGTTCCCAGTCCCGCATTGTAACCCGTTGTGAGGATGTATTGTAACTGCCGATCGGATGGATTGAGGTTCTTATTTCTCAGCTCCGCCTGTACCCACGCCAATTGTCCCCCGACCATCTCGATTGCCTGAGACGGATCGTTTTCGAGGATATCTCGAATGGTTCCGGGATCGGTAGCACTCGTGAATGAGACACGGGGGGGCTTGAGTTTTCGTTCTTTAAGGGCATCGAAAATTTGTTGCGCCGTCCCCGCCTTCATTTGGGCAATACCTACGGAAGGGTCTCCAAACAACCTGCCAACAGTGGATTTAAAGCTGCCCACGACATAAGGAGCAGCGTCATACAGTAAAGAGTACCAAGGGAAGAGCGCCCTTCGTCCATAATTCCACACATTGCCCCAGAAACCTGATCCTGGCTTCAAGGTAGCTTTTGCCCATGCACTGAAAGACATTCTCTCATCGTTGCAGCTCTCCCAGGCGATTATAGATGCAAGGATTTTGGGATCGTCTATTCCAAAGTGTTTTGCCGTATCTTTTATCTGGTCCCAATACTCCGCTACCGTGGGAAGTCCTATATCCTCCACCTTCCCGCGATTAAACAAGCCGTAGATAAATGTGAATAACAGGGGGCCTCCCGACCCCAACTCATGTGGATCCGGCACATCACCGCTTGTAGTTCCCCCACCATATAGGCCGAAGATTCCTAAGAATCCCGCTAAGCCAGGGTGGGCATTGCTGCCAGCCTCGATGGCCGCTTGGCGCGCCGCCAAGAGCTTGTACATGGTCTTCAGAATAATGTTAATTATGTTATCCGCTTCACTTCCGCTATCTGACGGATTATTTGAGGGGTTATCATTTTTTGCGGCCTCTTCCTCGTCCGGAGAACTAGGACCGCCACCTCCGCCTGCAGCATGCTTCTTCCCCGTCAGGTCGCTGTAATTCACCGGGTCGCAGGCGCAGTAGGGGTAGTGGTTCTGGGTTATGGGCTTTTCCATCTCACCGGGCATGGGGTCCTCGGAGAGGAAACGGCCGTGGACCGGTGAGTACCATCTGGCCCCCATCCAGGTGATGTTTGCTGAGGGGTCGGTGTAGTCGGACTGGTAGCCCAGGTCGCAGGGGAGCGTGCTCGAGAGCAGGCCTCCGTAGGGGTCGTAGACGCGGGAGCCGGAGAGCTCTCCCTGTGCGTTGAGGGAGAAGGTTATGTCCTGGTGGGGGTCCAGCCCCAGGTAGCTTATATCCCCCGCCGCCTCCTGGGAGAGATGGGTGCCCCCGGGGGTGAGGGTGAAGGAGACCTCCTGGGCGCCTACGCTCTCCCCCGTCTGGTTAAGGGAGGTGCCGTCGTAGGAGAAGGAGATGGCGGCCGTGCCGTCGTCCCTCTCCGCCAGCCTCTTCAAGGGGTCGTAGGTGAGGGAGAGGTCCGTACTGCCCTTTTCGTAGGAGACGAGGCGGGAGAGGGGGTCGTAGGCGTAGGTCTCCAGGGGGTTGCTGCCCGCGTCCAGTATGCACTCCAGGTTGCCGAAATCGTCGTAGGCGTAGGTGGTACCGTCCGGTCCCGTCTCCAGGCGATTGGCGTCGTCGTAGGTGTAGACGGACTCCTGCCCTCCTTTGTCTATGCACTCCAGGTTGCCCGCCTCGTCGTAGTCATAGGTTATATCGTTTGCGGTGCTGGGAGCGTCGAAGCCTGTGAGCCGGCCCAGGGAGTCGTAGGCGTAGGAATACTCTCCGCTGCCCTCGGAGAGGCCTGTTATATCCAGGCTCTCCCTCTTCCCCTGCCCGTTGTAGGCGTAGGTGAAGGAGGCCTGGAGCTGCGAGGTGTCCATGCTGGCGTAGGCCGCCTGGGTTGCGGTCTGGCCGCCCTCGTAGTAGGTGTAGTCTATGTGTCCCTCCTCCGCGGGCAGGGCCAGGGAGGAGAGGCGGCCGTCGTCATCCCAGGTGAGGGAATAGTTCCGGTAGGCGGGGTCGGTCACGCCCGTGAGCCGGCCCGCCTTATCGTAGGCGTAGGTGGTGGCCCCGGACTCGGTCTGGCGCAGCGCCAGCTCCCCGGAGGCCAGGTACTGGTAGCTGGTCTGGTAGCTCTCCGCCCCGGCGGTGGAGGTGACCTGGGCGAGGCGCCCCGTGGCGGGCTCGTAGAGCATATCCACGCCGCTGTCCCCCTCCTGCGCGCCGGTCAGGTTGCCGCACTCGTCGTAGGCGTATTCGATGAGGGCAAGCTGGGTGGAAGGCTCGTCCATGGCCCCCTCGGCTATGAGCCGGCCGCGGCCGTCGTAGGCGAAGGTGAGGGAGCGGTCGGGGTCCGGGCTATCGAAGGTCCGCTTCGTCATCTCCCCCCAGGCGTTGTAGGCGTAGACCTCCGTCTCTCCCACCGGGTTCTGCTTTGCTATGGGCCATCCGCAGGCGTCGTAGGTAAAGGAGGTGGAATTCAGCCTTGCGTCTGTGGTCTCCAGCAGGTTGCCGGTGAGGTCCATGTCGTAGGCGGTCAGCGAGGCGGTGCCGGTGCCGGTACGGGCCTGCTCGTCCCAGGGGCCGGACCACTGCTCCACCCGCCGCAGGCGGGAGAGGCCGTCGTAGGTGTAGCGGGCGGCGTCCCTGCCCCCCTCCGTCTCCCCCTCCAGGGTGAGGACCACCCTGCCGGCGGCGTCGTTGCGGAAGGTGGTGCCTATCCTTTCGTCCCCCTCGTAGGGGAGCTCGCTGCGGATCAGGCGTCCCAGGATGTCGTGGTGGTACCAGGTCTCGTATCCCAGGGGGCTCTGTATCTTGTAGAGGTTCCCCTCCAGGTCGTAGGAGTAGGTTGTGGTGTAGGCGGCTCCCCCCTCGCCCTCTATGATCTGGTAGATCCTGTTGGAGAGGTTGTCGTAGCGGTACCTCGCCGTCTTGAAGATGTCCGCGGTGGGGGTTGACTGCTGCCTGACCCTCTCCTCGATGACGTTGCCCGACTCGTCGTACTCACGGAGGGCGTAGTAATCCCCCGGTCCCTCGGTCTGCACCTCCCGTCCCAGGTCGTCGTAGGTGCGGGTGACCGCCCTCCCCTCCGGGTCGGTCTCTCTCACCTTGCGCTCGGAGTCCGAGTACTCGTAGGCGTAGGTGCGCTCGGACGCGGATTCGCCGGCAGCCGCGGGGAGGATCTTCTTGGTCATCCTGCCCGCCGCATCGTACTCGTATACGGTTGTGCGCACGGCCTGCCCGGAGCCCGCCGTCTCCCACAGCAGGTTGCCGTTCGCGTCGTATCTCCAGGTCCTTACGTACGGGCCAGAGCCCCTCCCCCATCTCTCCATGATCTTCTTTCCCAAGGGATCGTAGGAATAATTGATAAGCTGATCCGGGGAGGAGTAGGTATGGTCCCCGTCGGTAGTGTCATTGTATATGTTCTCGCGGGTCTCGGCGGCGAGTAGGCCGTCCACCTGGTATTCAAATGACTGAGTAGTTACCATCCCCACCATGGCCGCGTAACCCGAATTGTTGACATCATCATAGGCGAAGAAATCGTATCCCCAGGCCTCCAGACCGACGGGTATGATATGCTAATTGCATCATTAGAGAATATATTAGACAAGCAAAATACCTTAATGACAGTGAAGTATTTCCAGCTTGTTATAGTTAGGTAAATCAACTCTTCTATAGCATTGAGCCAGATAAATGGAAATCGTTGTTGGGGCGGTTGCTTGGTAAGGTAACTTGGAGGGTCAGAGATAGAATCGCCATCAATTATTGCAGTTACAGTCATCACGGGATTATCCTTCCTGTTTACGCTTTTCATATATTTCAAAGTAAGGAATAACTATAAACGATATAAGGATAACCCCCTGTTTTTCCGTTTTAAACTCTGGGGAATATTCGGGGGAATAAGCGATGAGCGTAGCTGGAAGATAACAATTACAATGTTTACAATCTTTGGTGCCAGCATCTTTTTATTCTTCCTAGTCGTTCTAATTTTGAGTCTGTAGACAACTTTTGTTGGACGCTAGAGTATAAAGGGTGACGTAGAATAGGGTCGAGACTAAAAGGCGGCCACGTCATGAAATAGATTGCTCTCCAAAGTGCCTACCTTGGATCATGGATAGTTGCGCTTATAATTGCGCTTATAATTACCAATTATTCAAAATACAGATTCTCTATAAGATACTCCACTTCATCATCATTGACTTCGCCCAATTGATTTTGCACTGTTGCTGCATAAGGTATTCCGTCTCTAAATATCAGAAGTCGATCTTGTACAAAGACATCCTCTTCCCTCTGTATTTTGTGAGTAAAATGAATGCCACAGAATCCGCTTCTTTCGAGTTGGAAGGCCTCTATCCGTGGGGTTTCACCAACGATCGAGAATTCAGCGTACATCTCTTGCATAGCTTCCTCGATGTCTTTTCTGTTATCCATTACAAAACGCTTCATCTCCCTTAGGTTCCTTGTTTCCGGCGGTCCACCATTCTCGCCAAGCCCGTAAAAATATGCAATCTTTGAGGAGGTATGGGCTATGAATATCTGTCTATATCCACTGCTGTCAAGATAAAACGCGTCTAGTGATAAACCTGGTTCTTCCTGCTTTGCAGCCTCCGCCTCTTCGTCGAACTGCCTTCCAACCACCTGCTCATATCCGTCTGGAGTACCAATCATCTTCAATTGAGGGTGGGCTATATATCGAAAAATACCATAGCCGACCATTACAGACGTAAATATGCACACAATGATTGCCAAGATTAGGCATATTATCTTCCAGGCGCTCCAATTTATAGAACCTCGTTTCATTGAATATAAAACATTGTCAGGATAACAAGTTGAAGGGCACCCCTCATTTTCACTTGCATATAATTCCTCACTACATCCGATGCAAGACTCATTGGATAAGTCGTTTTCAGCCCCACAGTGAGGGCATAATATAGGCATATTCTCCTAGTCCTTCCTGCTACGTTAACATTTACTTTATTAGGCTTCGCATAACTTCATCAAACCAATTTCGAATTCATGTTCGAGATAAAGCATTTTCCGATATTGCACATTGAATAGGTGGATGTTTCGATATGACACGATACACGAAGAATTATCCTCAATCCTTCTTAGGCCACCACCATATTGAACCTCCCACACCTAAGGGAAAACCTATGCTAATGCTAACTGATGGGTTAATATCCCTATCTTGCTCAAACTCAATCCCTACAGGTCCTGCCTCTATTTCTACAGTGGGTCCTGGCTCCTCTTCAGGAGTCGAATCATACTTGTATCCGGCGCCGAAGCTGAATCCATAGATTCCAAACTTTACATCGACTCCTGAATTGGTATCGTAAGTACACTTGACACCCGGAATGCTGCCTGAAACATACCCACTAACTGGAGATATACTCAGATAACCATAGAGTTTCAAAAACAGCTTCGTTTTGTAATTACCATAACCATAACCAAAAGTATCTCTAATCATTGATTCCAATTCTAATTCGGTTAGAATTCGATTTAGTTCGGATTCATCCAATGAAGCAATCGCAAGCAAGCCTTCCATAAAATTCCTAAACGCGATATCACCTTCAGCTTTTCTTAGCTTAGCAATGGTTTTTTTCAAACCCGCTACGGAGAGATCTTCCATTAGATCTTCCATCACCCCATAATGATGTAACAGGTTCTCAATATTCATAGCGGATTCCGCAAGTATTAGTCCTTGCCGCCAGGGATTTTTAAGACCGGCCTCTATCGCAGCTTTGCGCGTTTCAATGATCTGGTTTTTAATCCGCTGAATAATCCTCCTTCTATTCCACCTCTCTCTCTCGGCTACTCTTTCGGCCTGTATGGGATCCGCCATGGAATCCCAGTACTCGCCGGTGGATGTGCCTTCGGGAGCACTTGATACATCCCAGCTAATGGTTGGTTCGGCTGCGTCACTTTCGTTGATATTGCCTCCATTTGGATCGTAATACTTCCCCGAAAGGTCATTGAAGTTCACCGGGTCGCAGGCGCAGTAGGGGTAGGGGTTCTGGGTCATGGGCTTTTCCATCTCACCGGGCTTGGGGTCCTCGGAGAGGAAGCGGCCGTGGACCGGTGAGTACCATCTGGCCCCCATCCAGATGAGGCTTGCTGATGGGTCGGTGTAGTCGGACTGGTAGCCCAAATCGCAGGGGTCATCTCCCGAGAGCTGGTTGCCATAAGGGTCGTAGACGCGGGAGCCCGAGAGGTTGCCGGCTGAGTCCAAGGCGAAGGTTATGTCCTGGTGGGGATCCAGCCCCAGGTAGCTTATAACCCCCGCCGCCTCCTGGGCCAGGTGCGTGCCGGAGGGGGTGAGGGTGAAGGAGACCTCCTGGGTTCCCGCCGTCTCCCCCGTCTGGGCCAGGGAGGTGCCGTCGTAGGAGAAGGAGAGGATGTCCTCGCCCTCGATCCTCTCGGCCAGCCTCTTTAAGGGGTCGTAGGTGAAGGAGAGGTCCGTCTCCCCCTTAACGTAGGTCTCGAGACGGGAGAGGGGATCGTAGGTGTAGGTCTCCAGGGGGTTGCTGCCCGCGTCCAGTATGCACTCCAGGTTGCCGAAGTCGTCGTAGGCGTAGGTGGTGCCCTCCGGTCCCGTCTGCAGGCGGTTTGCGTCGTCGTAGGTGTAGGTGGAGGCACCCTTGGCGGTGAGGTTGCCCGCCTCGTCGTAGGCGTAGGTTATGTCGTTTGCGGTGCTGGGGGCGTCGAAGCCCGTGAGCCTGCCCAGGGAGTCGTACTCATACCCGTATTCGCCGTCGCCTCCCGCGAGGCCGGCGACCTGCACGCTCTCCCGCTTGCCCGCGTCGTTGTAGGCGTAGGTGAAGGAGGCCTGGGGATCCAATTCATCCATGCTGGCGTAGGCGATCTGGGTTTCGGTCTGGCCGCCCTCGTAGTAGGTGTAGTCTATATGGCCCTCGCCCGAGGGCAGGGCCAGGGAGGAGAGGCGGCTCTCGTCATCCCAGGTGAGGGAATAGGTCCGGTAGGCGGGATCGGTTATAGACGTGAGCCTGCCCGCCTTATCGTAGGCGTAGGTGGTGGCCCCGGCTTCCGTCTGGCGCAGCGCGAGCTCCCCCGATTGCAGGTACTGGTAGCTGGTCTGGTAGCTCTCCGTCCCGGCGGTGGAGGTTACCTCCGAGAGGCGCCCCGTGGCGGGCTCGTAGAACATATCCACGCTGCTGTCCCCCTCCTGCGCACAGGTCAGGTTGCCGCAGGCGTCGTAGGTGTAGTCGATGCGGGCGACCTCCGTCAGGGGATCCCCCTCCACGGCCCCCTCGGAGGTGAGCCGGCCGCGGCCGTCATAGCCGAAGGTCAGGGCGCGGGAGCTGCCCGAGTCCGGATAGGCCCGCGCGGTCATCTCCCCCCAGGCGTTGTAGGCGTAGACCTCCGTCTCCCCCACCGGGTTCTGCTTTGCTATGGGCCAGCCGCAGGCGTCGTAGGAGTAGGAGGTGGAATTCAGCCTTGCGTCTGTGGTCTCCAGCAGGTTGCCGGTGAGGTCTATGTCGTAGGAGGTAAGCGATGCGGTGCCGGTGCCGGTATGGGCCTGCTCGTCCCAGGGGCCGGACCACTGCTCCACCTGCCGCAGGCGGGAGAGGCCGTCGTAAGCGAGCCGGGTGGCGTCCCTGCCCTCGCCGGCTTTCCCCTCCAGGGTCAGGGTCACCCTGCCCAGAGCGTCGTTGCGGTAGGTGGTGCCTATCCTGGTCTGCCCCTCGTAGGG
Organism: Actinomycetota bacterium; assembly: GCA_003598015.1. Classification (GTDB taxonomy): domain Bacteria; phylum Actinomycetota; class Geothermincolia; order Geothermincolales; family RBG-13-55-18; genus SURF-21. The sequence goes on from QZKE01000006.1 coordinate 10,593, forward strand.
GAGCTCGCTGCGGATGAGGCGGCCTAGGAGGTCGTGGTGGTACCAGGTCGCGTATCCCAGGGGGCTTATGGTCAGGTAGTGGTTCCCCTCCAGGTCGTAGGAGTAGGAGGTGGTGTAGGTGGCTCCCCCCTCGCCCTCCACGATGCTGTAGATCCGGTGGGAGAGGTTGTCGTAGCGGTATCGCGCGGTCTTGAAGATGTCCGCGGCGGGGGTGGACTGCTGCCTGACCCTCTCCTCGATGACGTTGCCCGACTCGTCGTACTCACGGAGGGCATAGTAGTCCCCCGGTCCCTCGGTCTGCACCTCCCGGCCCAGGTCGTCGTAGGTGCGGGTGGTAACCCTGCCGCAGGGATCTGTCTCGGAGACCTTCCTCTCGGCGTCGGAGTACTCGTAGGCGTAGGTGCATTCACTGTCGGGCTCGCCCGCGGCTGCGGGGAGGATCTTCTTGGTCACCCTCCCCGCCGCGTCGTACTCGTAGGTGGTTACGCGCTGGCTCGTGCCGGAGCCCACCTTCTCCCACAGCAGGTTGCCATTGGCGTCGTATATCCAGATCTTCTCGTGCGCGGTATCTCCCCGCGCCCAGCGCTCCAGGACCTTCTTGCCGAAGGGGTCGTAGGAGTAGGTGATGTCCTGGGCGGGGGAGCGCTCATCGGGGTTTCCGTTGCACCTGGTCTCCTCCGAGAGGAGGCCGTCGCAGGTGTAGTCGTAGGAGGCTATCTCGGTGAATCAATGGAGTATGTTTCTAGCTTCGATTACTGATTACTGCTGATCTTAGTACTTATAGCCGCATAGCCTTCAGAGAAAGGATTTGCAAAGCAATCTACTTCTATCATAATATCTCCAGATTTATCAATGAATCCCAACCTGTTGTCAACATGGGTCTCAGCCCGGCTATCATGGAAACCTAAAGCGACATCAAATCGAGGTTCGATAACCAGTTCCCCGTCTTTGTTGATATAACCGTACTTGCCGTTAAGTAAGACTGGAGCCAAGCCTTCTTGAAATGAGGACGCACTCTCATATTGGGGCTCTATCACTTCAATCCCATCCTTATTGATATAGCCCCACATATCGTTGATCTTGATCGCGGCCAGCCCATCTTGAAAATCGTAGGCGAAATCAAAGCGAGGTTCAATTACAACAACCCCTGCATTATCGATAAACCCATAGTTGCCGTTTATCAATATACATTTTAATCCCTCACTGAAACCCGTACTTAACTGACCCTCAAGCAGTTCTACAGTCGCTTCTGGTTGCAAGTCGAATACTATTTCACCAAGCCCATTGATCACGCTATATCTATCATCCATCCACACAAATGCCAGACCCTCTGAAAAATCGAATGCCCATTTATAAATAGGTTCTATCACCATTCTTCCAGATACATCTATATAGCCACGCTTTTCAGCGATACTCACACAGGCGAGCCCATCATGGAAAGATCTTGCATAGTCGAATTGCGGAGAAATGATCATATCGCCTGATCCGTCTATGTATCCCCATTTATCATCGACTTTAACGGCAGCCAGCCCCTCATGAAAATCCCCGGCTTCCCTATATTTGGGCTCTATAATCATATTTCCATTTTTGTTTATAAATCCCCATAGACCACCAAAATCGACCCTCGCATACCCTTCATGGAAATTTGCTGCTTGTTTAAATTGAGGCTCGATTACAATCACGCCGTTTACGTCCATGTACCCCCAAACTTCATTGTTGTTAACCATTTTCTGCTCTCTGCCTTCATCCGGTATATCGCTGCCACAAGACGACGATAATAGTGCAAACAACATCGTTGCCGTTGCTGTCAAAATAATGTAATACCTACTGTATCTTCCTCTCATGAAAATCACGTCCCTCCGCGACTCTCAACTCAAGCTTTCAAGTTAACAATGTTTTATCGATTCCAACTCTTATGCAAGATAATGGTACTTATCACCAGGAATCACCAGGATGGCCCGGATTAGTATAACCGACACCTATATCTACGAATAGGTATGTGTTCGACCAATTATCTGGATTTTGATCATAGCCAAGCCCTAGCAAATCACTAAAGGCATCGATAGATCTATCGAGCTTGTTTCCTAACACCCCTATACACCCAGAGGTGCCTGCAGCTCCAGCATCCTCATGTATTAGAAACACCCCTTCCTGTATGAAATTGTCGTTTATATCTCTACTACGTGATGTTTGATTATATAGCCATTCCATGGTGGAGCCTTTCATACCTACATTGCCGGCAGGTCTCAGTCTTATTACCCAATCCCCAAAACCTGGAAGCCAAGATTCTGTTTCTGGATTCTGTCTCCTGGTTAGCCTCCATGCACCCCTTGGAATAGGTCCAATGTCCTCTTGGGTCATCTGACCACCTGGCTGACCCGAATAAGCATCAACATGGAACAGGCGTACCTTTCTGCCTCCCCCAAGATACATATACAAGTCAAGATACTTACCATCAAACGTCATTTCGGTATGGCCCGGGCAGAAATAATGTTTTACATCTCTCCAGAATCTCGTTTTCTGGTCAATGGTCATATTGTTAAGAACATTTATATCTGTTCTCATTAGAAACTCATCAAAATTATCAGACTCTATTGCCGCAACTACGACTGCACCTAGACTACCCTCTAACTCAACGTCACGGTCATTCTGAATATCTTCTATTATATCTCTCAAGTATTCCTCCGCTGGATCCGGCGGGTCTTCTCCGCTTGTATGTTTATCCTGCACCAGTCCATACTCCTTGGCTTTATTCACGACCTCTTCTGCCATGCAAAGCAACCGGTAGGCCTGATAGAGATGTTGCAGCGTCTTCTCCAGGTGATCTCTCGTATTCATCAAGTACGAAGGAGGCTCCATGCCGGCGCGGATGTAGAGGTGTATTGCATCTTGTATCTGTATCAAAGCCCCGGTGACAGCCTGAATCTGCTGCGCAAGATCCTCCTTTGGCCCCATCCCCGTGGGGTCGAAGGCGTTTATAGGGTCGTCCTTGCAGTAGAGGTAGGGGTGCAGGGAGAGGGGGTCGCCTGTCTCGCCCTTTAAGGGGTCGACCGAGATGAACCGGGTGAGCTCGGGTGAGTACCAGCGTGCGCCCATCCACACCAGGCCGGAGAGGGGGTCCTCGTAGTCCTCCTGGTAGCCCAGGGATGAATCGACGCTCCCCGCCACGGTATTCCCGTACGGATCACATATCCTCCCTCCCGTGAGGCTCCCCTGGCCCGAGAGGGTGAAGGAGACGTCGGTGTGGGGGGAGAGGCCCAGGTAGGACAGGGTCCCCTGTTTGTCCTGGGCCAGGTGCGTGCCCCCGGGGTCCAGGGCGTAGGTGGCGAGGGCGCCCCCTGCCGCGTTCGTCTCTTGGATCTGGGAGAGCGAGGCGCCGTCGTAGCGGAAAGCCCGCTCCGTCTCTCCGCCCACCTTCCTCTCCGAAAGGCGTCCCAGGGCGTCGTAGGAGAGGGTTACCAGGGGGGCCTGCGCGCTCTCCTTATAGGAGACCAGCTTCCCGAAGCCGTCCCAGGTGAAGGTCTCCGTGCCCTTCTGTACGAGGTTGCCCACCTCGTCGTAGGTGTAGGCGCCCTCGGGGCCGGTGGTTATCTGGCCCGCGTCGTTGTAGGAGTAGGTCTTGGTCTGCCCTCCGGTGGTCTGCTGCTCCAGATTGCCGCAGAGGTCGTAGTCGTAGGTTATGTCGTTTGCGGTGCTGGGGGCGTCGAAGCCCGTGAGCCTGCCCATGCCGTCGTAGGCGTAGGAGTAGGCGCCGGAGAGGGCGGTCTGGGAGGGCACGTTCACGGTCATGCCCGTCCGCCTGCCCCGGTCGTCGTAGCTGTAGTCGTAGGAGGCCTGCAGGGTGTTGGATGAGTCGTAGGCGGTCTGGGTCTCCGTGAGGCCCTCGGCGTAGTAGGTGTAGTCTATATGTCCCCCCGAGGCTGGGAGGGAGGCCCGCTCCAGCAGGGAGTCGGGGCTCCACTCGAAGGTGAGGGTGCCCCCGCAGACGGAGTCGGAGGAGGCGGTGAGCCGGCCGGAGATGTCGTAGGAGTAGTTGGAGGAGGCTTGGGTCTGGCCGCCTGAAGTCAGGATGCGGGAGCGCAGCTCCCCGGAGTCGTAGTAGCCGTAGGTGGTGGAGTAATCCCCCGCCGCTCCCTCCGCGTCGCAGGAGACGGAGGAGAGGCGGGAGGCGCCATCGTATGAAAGGGAGATGGTGCGGCCTGCGTCCACCCCGTTCGCCCTATCGTATACCGCCCCGGTGAGGTTTCCGGCATGATCGTAGGCGTAGTTGATGACATCGACCTCCGAGGTCCCGTCCAGCGCCCTCTCGGCTGTGAGCTGGCCGCGGCCGTCGTAGTCGTAGTCGATGGTGCGGTCGGGTTCGGGCTCGGTATAGGTGTGGGTATCCGCCTCCCCGTATGCGGTGTAGGTGAAGGACTCGGCCTGGCCCAGGGGGTCGGTCTTGCTGGTGGCCCGGCCGCAGGCGTCGTAGGTGTAGGAAGTGGTCTTCTCCCGGGCATCCGTCTGGGAGAGGAGGCTGCCCGTAAGGTCCACGTCGTAGGAGGTTGTGGCCCCCTCGCCCCCCGCGGGCACCGTATACGGCCCTGGGCCCGCCCCCGTCCAGGCATCCGTCCACTGCTCCACCCGCCGCAGGCGGGAGAGGCCGTCGTAGGTGTAGCGGGTGCCGTCCGGGTCCGCGTCCCCCTCGAAGGTATGCGTCTTCCTCCCCAGGGCATCGTAGGTAAAGGAGGTGACCACGCTCGCGCCCCCGGAGTGGGGCAGGACCTGACGCCGCAGGAGGGAGAGGCTGTCGTAGGCGTAGGTGGTGGTGTTGCCCCCCGGGGTGGTGGTGCTGGTGAGGTTCCCCCCATGGTCGTAGGCGAAGGCGGTGGAGAGGAGCAGCTGCTGCCCCCCGTCCTCCGAGAGCACCCGCTTCTCTACGAGCCTGCCCAGGTCGTCGAAGCGCTGGAAGGCCTGGCGGAAGGTGTCCGCTCCGACGCCCGCCTCCTGGCGGGAGGACTCCCGGATGACGTTGCCGCCGGCGTCGTAGGCGCGCAGCACCAGGGACTCTCCTGGAATCTCGGCCATCTCAACCCGTCCCAGGTCGTCCAGGGTGCTTATAACGGTCCGGCCCTCCGGGTCGGTCGCGGTCACCTTGCGCTCGGGGTCGGAATATACGAAGGATATGGTGCGCTCGCCTGTGGTCTCGCCGCCCGCGTCGGGCAGGATCTTGGCCAGCGGGCGATTGGCGCCGTCGTAGGTGTAGGCGGTGCTGCGCAAGGCCGTGCCGTTCCCGGAGGCCTCGGCCACCAGGTTGCCCGAGCCGTCATAGGCATGCAGCTGGACGTAGCTCTGCCCGCTCCCCAGGTCCCAGCTCTCCCGGGTCTTCTTCCCCGCGGGGTCGTAGGAGTAGGTGATCTGCTGGGAGGGGGAGGTGCCCCCGGGGTTGGTATTGTTCCTGGTCTCCCAGGAGAGGAGGCCGTCGCAGAAGTAGTCGTAGTCAGAGACCAGGGTGGTGCCGCCTATGCTCCCGTAGGTCCCCAGGGAGAAACCGCCCGAGGCTTCCCCCACCGCCGCCCATACGTGCTCAACCTTTCCGAGGCCGTTGTAGTCGTAGGTGCGGTGGGAGTAGACCGCGTCTTCGGTGCCCTCTCCGTCGCAGATCGTCTCGGTGGTCACGTTGCCCAACATGTCGTAGCCGCGGTGCGCGACCACACAGGTGGGAGCTTCATCCGGATACGAGCATATCGCCGCCTCCTGCACCGTCTTGCCCTGAGCGTTGTAGGCAAAGGAGATTGTGGCCGCGGGTGATGCCGGTCCCGTCCTGGTCTCCGTGAGCCTGTTGCCCGCGGGATCGTATTCATAAGTGGTGGTGATATCGCCCATGCTCTCCCCGGTGGTGCTCGCCTGGGCGAGCACGCGGCTCGCGGCGTCGTAGGTGTAGTTCACCTGCGCCTCGCGCCAGGTGAGGGCGTTCAGGTTGGATAGGGAGGGGTCGGGCACGGGCCGCGTGGTCCTCTCGCAGATCACGTTGCCCCGCGTGTCGTAGCTCTTCACGGTGCGGTAGTACATCTCCCCGTAGAGGGCCGAGGTGAAGCGGCGCTCCTCGTAGGCGGGCCGGCCCGCCGCGTCGTAGCCGTATGTGACGCATCCCGTGGAGTTCGGGTCCACCCTCTTCTTCACCTGGCCGTCGGCGAAATACTCGTAGGAGGTCACGCGGTCCTCCCCGTCCACCTGCCGGACCAGGCGCCCGGCGTCGTCGTAGAAGTATCGCGTTTCCCTGCCCGCGTAGTCGCTCTCGGAGAGCAGAAAGCCATTGGTGTCGTATTCCTTTGTCGCGCTGGTGTAGAGGGGATATTGAACCCAGCCGCCCGCGGGCGGGTTTGAAGTGTCGCCGGACGTATATACCGTTCTGGTCCATTCGCGGTCGTCCTTGTAGTACGTGTAGCCGGTCATCAGCCAGACGGCCTGCGGGTCAGAAGATGTATCCCCCCTGCTCCTTATGGTATATGCCAGGTTGCCGTTCTTGTCGTAGCGGGTGATCTCGGTGGGATTGAGGGTAGCCCCTCCCACGTTGATGGTGTAGCTGGTGTTCTTCTTCGTAACCCCCCGGAAACCGTCCGCGACGTCGTCGTCGTACGTATACTCGTATTTGACAAGGCCCGGCCCGAAGGGCATAGAGGCCCCCAGCTCCTCGCTCTCAATCCTCCCATCCCCGGTATAGTCGTAGAAGTTAATGCACACCTGCGCCCCGTCTCCACTGGGTTGCGCCGGGTTCTCGTTCCAGTCCGAGAAGAGGTCCTCGCGGGTCAGGTCGCCATAGGCATCGTATATGTATTGCATGGTTGGTTCCTGCCCGTCCTCTTCGGGCCCCGGCTCTCCGTTCACCCTGGGCATGACCTTCAGCGTGGGCAGGCCCGGATTATTAACGGGCTCCGACGTGTCGTAGAAGTATAGGGTTTCGCTGAGGTCGAAATCTTTCACTTTCACAAGGTTGTTGTTACCGTCGTAGTCATAGTACTTTGTATTCCCTGCCCCGTCAGTCTCGGAGGTGAGGCGGTCGCGCTCGTCATAGGTGAACTCCCTCACTCCCCCGTCGGGGCTGATGATGCGCTTCACCAGTCCCTGCTCCGAGGTGAACTGGGTGATGCGGCCCGCGGGGTCCCGGACCGACTTGCCGTTGCCGTCGTCCCCGTAGGAGTAGATGGTGGACTCACCGGCGTTGTTCACCTCCTGGATGAGGCGGTAGAGGGTGTCGTAGCGGTGGGTGGTGGTGTAGCCCCGGCAGTCGGTGACCATGGTCATATGGGAGGGGGTGGCGTAGGAGAACTGCGTGGCGTGGCCGTACGCGTCCTCCGTCTTGCTGACCATGCCCGCGTTCGCCTCCCCTTCGGCGTAATAGGAGATGGTCTTTGAGGTCTCGTGGATATCGAGATTTTCGGGTTTGGCGATGCTCTCCAGCCGGTCCTGGAGATTGTATTTGTATTCGGTGGTCGCCCCGTAGATGTCCTGCACGTGTTCCAGGTTAGCGCTGTTATATGTGTATCCCACGGATATGAGATAGGGATTCTCTTGCCCGTTAAACTGGTTGTTGTATTCGAGCTTGGTTATGTGTTCACCATCCCAGGTGATATCCAAGCATCTGAATGTCCCCTCACTACCCGGCGCGGTGATCTTGTCCAGCTTGTTGTCGTCTCCGTAATCGAGCGTCAGGATGTTATCGCTTGCGCCGTAATCGTCGACGATACGGACCAACCGCTTCGTCTCAGCGGGATCACCATCAACGTGGTCGAACTCCCACAGGTTGCCCCCGGGGACCTTGAGGGTGTAGGGGGTGCTGTAATCGGGGTTTCCGGGATCGCTGCCCATCCCTTCGAACCTGCCCGCAGTGAGGTCGTCGAAGACCGTCGGCGGGGGCTTGAAGGTATCGCCCTCCTTTGTGTATGTGTCCACCCGGCCGTCGCCGCGGTGCACCTTGAGCGCGGTCATCGCCGGCGGGCTGCCGTTATCGTACACCTCCTCGATATACACGTTATAGCTGTAGTCCCAGCCGTTGCCCACGGCGCTCTCGGGATAGGTGCCCCCCGGCTTATAGGAGTTGTAGGTGCGCTTGAACTCGATGTCGATGCCCCGCCCGGGCAGGCTGACGTCGGTGGCCTCCTCCGTATAGCTGCCCAGGGAGGTGTTGATGCCCTCGTAGAAGCCGCAGAAGGTGTCGAAGCCCAGGGCGTTTAGGTCGTCCACCTCGTTCTCGGGCTCGTAGCACATCGTGCCGCGGCCGACATAGTTGAAATAGACCTTGCCGCCGGCGATAACCGCGCTGGGTACGGGGCTATCCGCCACCAATTCTCCGTCCGTATAGGGAGACTCCCAGCGCAGGGCGCCGGAGTAGGCGTCGAAGACCATGAGCTTGGTGGTTGGGTAGTCGAAGGTTCCGACGGTAGTGAAGCCCACGTAGAGAAGGCCTCCTGCAACTGCCGGAGCACCCAGATCCGGGCCCCCGTTAAGCTGATAGGTGGAGTAGTCCTTGCACCACATGGTGGAGGCGGTGGTGGCATCGAATGCCCAGAGTTTAAGGTAGGTCTGGCAGCCAACGTTGTGGTTGGATACACAGTAGAGTATGCCGTTAGCATAGGCGATGTCATCTTCGAGCGACGAATAGACGTTCTCGCTCTGATCTCCGCCATATATCAATTGTTCGTTTTGGATCTCTACTATCCTGATGCGGGATTGACTTAATCCGTACCAATATTTCACGTAGATGATGCCGTTGTGAATGGTGGGCACGCCTCCATAGTTCCACTGGGGCCAGGTGGTATCGGGATCGAGAATTAGGTCGTCTTCTTCCGCACCGGTGTTGATGTCGACAGCGCGCAGGCGGCCGCCCTCGGTGAATACCGCCATTCCCTCTAAGACCGCCGGCCTCGACGGCCCCCACGGCAATTCAAAGGCGCGGTTCCATCTCTGCACGCCAGGGTTCTCCAGGTCCACGCAGACGAGGTGCGTGGTGGTCGTGAGCAGGAGCCGGTCTCCGATCGCAACCGGGTTGTTCGTGAACTCCTCCCCCGCAGGGGCGTAGTCCGTCACGAAGTACGGGTCGCCCTCCAGGCTTAGATTATCCGCATTCAGCACGTGCAGGCTGTGGTCGGTCACCACGTAGGCCTTCCCGTTCGCCACGCACATGCCCCGGATTCGGTAGTCGGCTGGATCCGTCTCTTCAAACACGGCTTTCCTATCCCCCGCCTGCTCCCCCGTGGTATATATCTTCAGTACGGTGAACTTTTCATCCCCGCTCTCCGCCACGTAGAGGAAGCCGCCGCTCACCACCGGGGTTTTGCGGTTCATTTTATTATTTGTGCTATGATCCTCCCATTCTTGCGCGAAGGGCCAGAACATCTCCCCGGGCTTGATCCCCGCATTATAGTGGGTGTTCTTGAGGTCGTAGCCCTCCATGGGCCACTCCGGCACGCCCGAATAGTAGTAGGGATATGCGCTCGAGGCTGCGGCGTTGCCGGCCTGATCGAACGCCTTGATGAGGAAATCGTAGTAGCCGAAGCCCCTGGCGGTGAGGTCTACCGTCGCCGTCACATCGTAGTCTACCCCGCTCAGCGGCTCCTCGTATACCTTCTCGAGAGGCGCCCCTCCGTCGGTTGCCCAGATCTCAACCCTCTCGAGCCCGGACGCGGGCGCGGGATCGGATAGGTGAAAACTGAACTTGATTATACCCGGCTCGCCTTCGATAGGATTCTCCAGTTCTGCCACACCGATGGTGGGGGGCGTGACCTCTAAGGTGATGGTGTCGGAGTATACGGGGGAGTACACCCCGCTTATATCGACGAACTGGCAGCGCACCTCCTTCAGGCCCTCGACGGTGGGGAAGAAGGCGGAGTCCAGGATCCAGTCGCAATGTAGCACCCCGGTGTAGGAGCCCCCGCCGGGCAGCAGCGGCTTGGCATTCTCGGGCACGTAGTCCGGGTTGGCCGGGTCGTAGTTCCAGATCTTCACGTACTCGGCGTCCTCGGCAAAGAGTTTTAAATTGGTGAAGCCGGTATTGGTGAAATCTCCCGCCACGTCCTTGCCCATTACCTCTATGCTTCCCGAGGGCGGGGCGTTGTCCACATGTATGATGCGGATGGCCGTGCGTTGATGGCCGGCCGCATCCGAGGCTTGCAGCGCCAGGACGTGCTCGCCGTCGTCCACAGTGGTAGTGTCCCAGGTGAAGATATCCTCGGGATAGGGGCCGGTGCCTTCTTCCTCGATTAGTAGGTTGAGGTTCTCTCCGTCCCAGTCGTAGAGTGAGCAGGATACGATGTTGCTATCGTAGGCCACCCCCGCTATGTGCACCTGCTCGTACACCCTCCCCTCCTCGGGAGAGTCGATACGGACGTCGGGGAAGGTGTTGTCGGGGTTTACATGCACCCTGGCTACGGAGGAGTTGCCGGCCGCATCCGAGACAGAGAGTTCCAGCCACAGCCCCGTCTCCGCCAGCTCCGCGGTGTCCAGGCTGCCGAGGTTTACGCCCGGCGGCAGGGTGTCGGATACGATCTCCGTCCACAGGGCGTCCGGGTCCTCGGGGTCGTCCTGGGTGTACCTGAGGCGCCAGGAGGCGAAGTTGGCATCGGATGCGGTGCCCTGCACGAACAGCGTTCCGCATGCCGCCTCCTCCGGCGCGGGCGAGGTGATGGCCGCGGCAGGGGGCGTGTTGTCCACGTTCGCCTGCACCGTGGTCTCGCTCACCAGGCCGGCTTGGTCCCGTACCGCCAGCTTCAGGGTGTAGAGGCCGTCGGCCGCGGCGGTGGTGTCCCAGCTATAGAGGAGGCCGCCCGCGGCCGGGGTCGTCATCTCTGGTGAGAGGGGGATCTCAGCGGGGCCAGTCCCCTCGCCGTAGAAGAGCTGGTAGGCGGTGAAATGCTCGTCCGTTGCCGTCCCGGTGATCTCCGCCGTCCCCCGCAGGTGTCCCCCCTCCTGGGGGGAGGAGATCTGGGCTGTGGGGTAGGTGCGGTCCACCTCCACGGTCACCTGGCCGGTGGAGATCTTGCCATAGGCGTCCTCCACCTGCAGCCGGAGGGTGTGGGGACCCGCGCAGGTCTCCATGGCGTTCCAGGTGGCGAGCACCCCGCCCGTGACCTCCTCCGTGCCGTACAGGTCCGCCTCTTCGTAGGCGTAGGCGCGGAAGGCGAAATCTCCGCTGCCCGCCTGCCAGGAGGTGCCGTTGTAGGAGAAGGCACCGCCACCTGGGTAGATATCCGAGCCGTACTCGCCCCACCTGGCGTAGTTATCCCCGTCCGTCTGGCCGTCGGTGCGGTAGATGACCAGGGCGTAGGTCCCCGAGGGGTCCAGGTACTGGCCCCGGAACTCGAATGGGTACCAGTGCTGTCCGGGGACGGCGTCGATCTCGCTCATGGCGTAGGTGGTCTCGGATACGGCTATGGCCTCGGAGGTGGGCACGCCCCCGGAGCATGCGCAGACCTTGAGCCCGATGCGGCAATCGCTCTCACCGATCCTGGTCAGGTAGACCTCCGCCCGGTCCAGGTAGGGGCGGTCGGGGGTGAAGGTCTGGGCCAGGTCCAGGGCGGTGGGGGAGAAGTAGAAGGCGGGGTGGGTGCTGGCCTCCTCCTGGGAGGGCCCGGGGTCGCTCGCGACCGGGGGGATGGGGTAGAAGACGGAGGGGCTCTCCCCCACCCCGTAGGAGAGGAGGTAGCGGTAGAAGTTGCCGTCCGCAGCCGTGCCCTCGATCTGCAGCTGCCCGCCCACGATGGCGCCCTGCCCCGGCCAGGAGATCTCGGCGGCCGGGTCCTGCCTCTCTATGACCACGCCCACGATGTCGGAGCTCTCGAGGCCGCCCGCGTCGGTGACGGTGAGCTTTAGGTGCGCGATGCCGTCGGGGAGGCCTGAGAGGTCCCAGGTCTCCAGGTCCCCCTCCTGCACCGGGCCCGTATGCGGGGGGCTCAAGGGGGTCCATTCGCTCTCGCCCTCCAATCTGCATGTAAGCTGCCAGGATGAGAGCAGGACGTCGTAGGCGGTGCCCGTGACCATGAGCGAGGGGGAGGTGAGCACCTCGCCCTCCTCCGGATAGGTGATCTCGGCGTCCGGATAGGTGGAGTCCCAGACCACCTCGAAGGAGTTGGATTGGCCCGCATGGCCGGATCCGTCGTCCACGCTCACCTGGCAGGAGGCCGCGGCGGCGGATATGACCGCCTCCCCCGACCAGACACCGGAGGTGAAGTCGCCGCTGGCCTGCGGGGCTACGGTGCCCGTGGTGTCGGATATGTTAACCGAGCCCGCATAAGAGACCGCGGTGTTGCCGAAGGCGTCGGTGGCGGTTATGGCCAGGGGGAAGGCCACCCCCGCCGTGCGGGGGGTGGATATCTCGGATATGGCGAAGTGGTCCACGGGTCCCGCGATCACCTCGCTCTGCACGGTGTTGGTCGCGCAGGGGCCTGTCTCGGCGCAGTCCGCCTGCGCCTGGTTGGTTATGAGCGTGCCCGCCGGGGCCTGTGCCTTTACCTGGGCGTTAAAGGAGAGCTCCTGCTGCCCCTGGGAGGGCAGGGTGCCCAGGTCCCAGGTGATCTTGTGCTCGGAGGGCTCGTATACCCCTCCCCCCGTGATGCCCGAGATGTTCTCCAGGCTCTCGTCCAGGTAGTCCGTAACCGCGGTCTGGGTGGCCTGCCCGGCGCCTGAGTTCACCACGCCTATGGTGTAGGCCAGGGTGCCCTGGGGCTGCACCTGCGCCAGGTCCACCTCCTTGCAGGTGGTGGAGAGGTCGGGGAGCAGGGCGGCCACGTCGAAAGTGTTGGAAGCACCCGTCTTCCCGTCATATGCGCAGGTGATGACGTCGGCGGTGTAGGGGGCGCCGATGGTCACCGCGCCCGTGAACACGCCGGAGGCGAAGCCGCCGGGCGGCACGTCGGTCTGGCCGTAGCCGTCGTATCCCCAGCCCGCGATGGTGCCGCCTGAGCGCAGGGCCAGGCAGTGGTGGTCCCCCGCGGATATGGCGGTGAAATCGTTGCCGGAAGGCACCGTCGTCTGACCATAGTTGTTGTACCCCCAGGCGGCCAGGGTGCCGCCGGTGCGCAGGGCCAGGGAATGGTAGTTGCCCGCGGAGATGGCGGCGTAATCGTTTCCCGCGGGCGGGGTGGCCTCGCCGTGCTCGTTGTATCCCCACCCCGCGATGGAGCCGTCCGCGCGCAGGGCCAGGCAGTGGTAGGCCCCGGCGGAGATGGCCACGTAGTCGCTGCCGGAGGGCACGCTTGTCTGCCCGTTATTGTTCAGCCCCCAGGCCACCAGGGAGCCGTCGGTCTTCAAAGCCAGGGAGTGGTAGTAGCCGGCGGAGATGGCCGCGAAATCGTTTCCCGCAGGCACGTTCGTCTGGCCGTAGTAGTTCTCGCCCCAGCCGGCCAGGGAGCCGTCCGCTTTGAGCGCCAGGCCGTGGAAGCCGCCCGCGGCCACGGCGACGAAGTCCGTGCCCGCCGGAGGGGTGGCCTGGCCGTGGTTGTCGTAGCCCCAGCCGGCCAGGGAGCCGCCTGAGCGCAGTGCCAGGGAGTGATTGGCGCCGCCCGCCACGGCGACGTAGTCCGTGCCCGCGGGCACGCCGGTCTGGCCCTGGTCGTTTTTGCCCCACGCCCACAGCGACCCGCCGGAGCTCACCGCCAGGGAGTGGTGGGAGCCGGCATCCAGGGCGGCGTAGACGTTCCGGGTCTCCGTGGGGCTGATGGCCCCTGTGAGGTCCGAGAGGCCTGCCACTTCCTCGAAGTCGGAGATGGTCTCCCCCGCGGCGTCCTTGGCGTAGATGGTCACCGCGAAGGGCTGTCCCTCGGTCTGGGGAGAGGATACGGGATCGAAGGTGAAATGGTGAAGGGGATCGGGGGCGATCACCGTCGTTTGGACGGTGTTGCTCACATGGGGCCCCCCGCCGCTGTAGGAGATGCTCGCGCTGTTGGGGATCACCGTCCCTATAGAGGTTGACTCCATGATGTCGGCGGTGAAGGTGAGATTCATCTGGCCCCCGGCGGGGACGGTGCCCAGGTTCCAGGTCACGGTCCTGGTGGAGGGGTTGTAGACGCCGCCCCCGGTGATATTGCCCACGTCCTCCAGGTTCACGTTCACCTGGTCGGTGACGACGGTGCTCGTCGACGCCTGATCGCCCGAGTTGATGACGTTCAGCGTGTAGGTGAGGGTCTCCCCCGGAGGGGCTTGCGCGAGGTCGACGGCCTTGGAGGAAGTGCCGTAGTTGATGCAGCCGGCCGCGAAGAGGGTGAGCAAGCTGCCGGCCAGCATGGCCAGGATGGTCAATGCGGTTACGCCCTTGGATCTCTTCAATTCAATCCCCCCAATATGCCCGAAGCCCGCCGCGGCTCGATATCGACGTTCATTGCGACTGCGCCCTTGGATCTCTTCAATGCAATCCCCCCATGTGCCCGGAGCTTACAACGCGTCTTATATCGCATACGCAAAACGTGGTGAGGTAAGAAGAAGTAGTCATGCCCGCGCGCTCATCCGTACCCCCCTTCGTCCTCGCAGCCGCCGCCGGCCCGCCGCATGCGCTCGGCCGGCGCGCTGCCGAACCTCGTTTGCTTACCGGCGGTCAATAGCCCCACTGGCGTCTATTCATATAGGGGGGCAAGCGAGATGTCAAGCGGTAAATGGTTTTTTTTTACAGCTTCGGTCGTACTGGTGGCCTCCGCTGGTCACCAAGTCACGTCAATCGAAGGCAGCCTGCCAAGCCGCGTACGGCTTGCATCTCGATCAGAGCATGAATCAAACCGTTACCTGTGCAGATTCAAGGCCAGCCGTGCAAAACGTGACAGCGGAGCGAGGACCACTACCCCGGAGCTCGGGCAACAAATCACTCCCATTCGATGGTGGCGGGGGGCTTGGAGGAGATATCCAGCACCACGCGGTTGACGCCCTTGACCTCGTTGATAACACGGCTGGATATGCGTTCCATCACTTCGTAGGGCAGACGGGCCCAATCGGCGGTCATGGCGTCCTCGCTGGTCACAGCGCGCACGACGATGGGGTAAGCGTAGGTACGCTCGTCTCCCATCACCCCTACCGACTTGATATCCGGCAGGACCGCGAAGGATTGCCATATCTCTTTATAGAGGCCGGCGCGCTTGATCTCATCCAGCACGATGTCGTCCGCGTCGCGCAGGATCTCGAGCTTTTCCGCGGTGACCTCTCCGATGATGCGGATGGCCAGTCCCGGGCCGGGGAAGGGCTGCCGCCACACGATCTCCTCCGGCAGTCCCAACTCCTCGCCTGCCGCGCGCACCTCGTCCTTGAAGAGGCTGCGCAGGGGCTCCACCAGGGTGAAGTCCATCTCCTCGGGCAGACCGCCCACGTTGTGGTGCGACTTGATGCGCGCCGCGTCGCGGGTACCGCTCTCGATGATGTCTGGGTAGAGGGTTCCCTGCACCAGGAAATGGGTGTCCTTGAGTTCCCTGGCCACCTCCTCGAAGACGCGGATGAACTCCTCCCCTATGGTCTTGCGCTTCACCTCCGGGTCGGTGACGCCCTCGAGCCGGGCCAGGAAACGTTGCTGGGCTTGCACGTGGATGAGGTTCATGTGGAAATGGCGGCGGAAAGTATCTTCAACCTGCTCGCCCTCCCTTTTGCGCAGCAGGCCGTGGTCGACGAAGACGCAGGTGAGCTGGTCGCCCACCGCCTTGTGCACCAGGACGGCCGCCGTGGCCGAATCCACCCCGCCGGACAGTCCGCAGATGATCTTGTTATTCCCCACCTTCGCGCGTATCTCCCCCACCGCCTGTTCGATGATGGATACCATGGTCCAGGTGGGAAGGAGGTCCGCGGCACCGTAGAGGAAGTTCTTGAGGATATCCTTGCCCAGGGGGGTATGGATGACTTCGGGGTGGAACTGCACCCCGTATAGCCTGCGCTCCGGGTCCTCCATGGCCGCTACCGGCGAGGCGGCGGTATGCGCGGTGATCTGGAAGCCGGAGGGAGCCCCCCGGACGCTGTCGCCGTGGCTCATCCACACCGTCTGCTCCAGGGGCAGGCCCTCGAAGAGGATGCCGTTTCCTTTGACATTCATCTCGGTCTTACCGTATTCCCGGATGCCGGTGGCCTCCACCTTGCCGTCCAATTCCTGGGCGAGCAACTGGTGGCCGTAACATATACCCAGAACCGGAAGGCCGAGCTCGAGGATGCCGGGGTCGGGACGCGGCGCACCCTCCTGGTAAACGCTGGAGGGACCCCCGGAGAAGATAAGCGCCGCGGCGCCGCGGCGCTCTATCTCCTCGGGAGAGATGTCGTAGGGCACTATTTCCGAATATACCTTGCACTCCCTCACCCGGCGGGCGATGAGCTGGGCGTACTGCGCGCCGAAATCCACGACCAGCACGCTTTCCTGCGGTTTAGCGCTCAATTCCCTTCCCCTCTAAGATAACCTTACTCCTGATCCACGCCGGACTTCATTCCCCAAACCCACTTCAGACATCAGACTTCAGACTTACCAGTGGGTTACTTGATCATCCCCACGCCCTGTTCGTACTGCATGGATTTGCCCTCGGTGCGAATGGACGGCGCTATCATTACCTCCGCCCTCTGAAATGCCTTGATATTCTCGTAACCACAGGTGGCCATGGAAGTGCGCAAGGCCCCGAATAGATTGACCGTACCGTCGTTTTCGTGGGCCGGACCTACCAGTATCTCCTCGATGGTCCAGCGATGTTCCGTCTTTACCCTGGTACCACGCGGTAGTTCCGGATGGAACGTGGCCATGCCCCAGTGATACCCACGGCCGGGTGCCTCCCTTGCCGCCGCCACGGGTGAACCGAGCATAACCGCATCCGCGCCACAGGCGATGGCCTTGGCGATATCCCCGCCCGTGCGCATGCCGCCGTCGGCGATGACGTTAACGTAGGTACCGGTTTCCGTAAGATGGCGCACGCGAGCGGCCGCTGCATCCGCCAGCGCCGTCGCTTGTGGAACCCCAATGCCCAGCACGCCGCGGGTAGTACATGCGGCGCCCGGACCCACTCCCACCAGGATCCCGACCGCCCCGGTGCGCATAAGGTGCAGAGCTGTCGAGTAGGAGGCGCAGCCTCCGACGATAGTGGGTATGGGGAACTCGGCGATGAATCTCTTGAGGTTGAGCGGTTCGGTACGGGAGGATACGTGCTCGGCGCTGATCACCGTTCCCTGGACGACCATGATGTCGAGGCCCGCTTCCAGCGCGACCTGGTAATACTGCCGCACCCGCTGGGGCGTGAGGGACGCCGCAGCCACGACCCCTCCCTCCTTTATCTCGCGTATGCGCCGGGCGATAAGCTCCTCTTTTACGGGCTCCTGGTAGAGCCGCTGCATACCGCGCGTGGCCTCTTCCTTGGAGTAGCCGGCAATCTCCTCGTATATCGGCTTGGGGTCCTCGTACCTTGTCTGCAGCCCCTCGAGGTTGAGTACCGCCAATCCTCCCAGCTTGCCGATGGTTATGGCCATCTCTACGTCCACTACGGCATCCATCGCGGAGGCAAGAAACGGGAGGTCGAAGCGGAAATCCCCCATCTCCCAGCTTATATCCACGTCGTCGGCATCACGCGTGCGGCGGGAAGGCACGATGGAGATGTCATCGAACCCGTACGCTCTTCTTCCTGATTTTCCCAGACCTATCTCGATCTCCATCTCCACCTCCGGGTACGCTCAACCGGCGCCTTCATATCTTGATCTTGACCTCGTCCCAACCGAAATATAGGTACGCCCGCACACGGTTGATGCGGGTACGATTTTCCTGCCCCTCCGGGTTGCCCCGGATCTCGGCTTTCCTAATTATTAGATATCAAATACTATACTCCCTTCCCCCCATGTCAAGAAAGGCGCCAATACGGTGCTTGAAGAGCAACCAGGGAGGGGAATCTAAAAGGGGAGGGGTCGGAGCCCCTCCCGCTTGTTCTATACGGCGGGTCTGCGCCTCCACATTTCCGAATGTGGAGGCCTGACGCCCGTCTAATCCCCAATCTACATCATGCCCGGGGGCATACCGCCGCCCGGCATTCCCATGCCACCTCCACCCTCTTCCGGCTTCTCCGCTACCACGGCTTCCGTGGTAAGCAGCAGACCGGCGATAGAAGCTGCGTTCTGGAGGGCGGAACGGGTGACCTTGGCGGGGTCGATGATACCCTCCTTCATCATGTCCACGTACTCGGCGTTGATGGCGTTGAAGCCCTGGCCCTTCTTCAGACCCTTGACTTTCTCCACCACCACGGAGCCCTCAGCGCCCGCGTTGTTGGCAATCTGGCGTAGCGGCTCCTCCAGGGCGCGCCGCACGATCTCGGCGCCAGTCTTCTCGTCGCTCTCCAGGCCATCGGTCTTGATCGCGTTTATGGCATTGACCAGGATCACGCCTCCGCCGGCTACGATGCCTTCCTCCACGGCGGCCTTGGTGGCCGAGAGGGCGTCCTCGATGCGGTGCTTCCGCTCCTTGAGCTCCACCTCGGTGGCGGCCCCGACCTTGATCACGGCCACGCCGCCCGAGAGCTTGGCCAGGCGTTCCTGGAGCTTCTCGCGGTCGAACTCGGAGTCGGAACGCTCGATCTCGGACTTGATCTGGTTGACGCGGCCCTTGATGTCCTCGGCCGTGCCCGCGCCCTCCACTATGATGGTCTCCTCTTTGCTCACCTTGACCTGGCGAGCTCTTCCCAGCATATCCAGGGTGGTGTTTTCAATCTTGATGCCCAGCTCCTCGCTGATGGACTGACCGCCGGTGACGATGGCGATGTCCTGCAACATGGCCTTGCGCCTGTCTCCGAAACCGGGTGCCTTGACAGCGGCGGACTGGAAGGTGCCGCGTATCTTGTTGACCACCAGGGTAGCCAAGGCTTCTCCCTCGACGTCCTCGGCGATGATCAGGAGCGGCCTGCCCGCCTGCATGACCTTCTCCAGTATCGGCAACATGTCGGCGATGGCGCTGATCTTCGAGTTGGCGATGAGAATGTAGGGATCGTCGAGTACCGCCTCCATGCGCTCCGGGTCGGTTACCATGTAAGGGGAGAGATAGCCCTTGTCGAACTGCATACCCTCCACGACCTCGAAGTTCATCCCGAAGGTCTGGCTCTCCTCGACGGTGATGACGCCGTCCTTGCCCACCTTGTCCATGGCGTCGGCGATGATGTCGCCGACCTCGTCGGAATCCGCTGAGATGGCGGCTACACGGGAGATCTCCTCTTTTGTCTCTACTTCCTTGGAGTTCTTCTTGATATCCTTGACCACCATTTCAACGGCCTTCTCGATGCCGCGCTTGAGGGCCATGGGATTGGCGCCGGCGGCTACGTTGCGCAGGCCTTCCTTGACCATGGCCTGGGCAAGAACGGTGGCGGTCGTGGTGCCGTCGCCGGCCACGTCGTTGGTCTTGGTGGCGACTTCCTTGGCAAGCTGGGCGCCGCAGTTCTCCCAGACGTCCTCCACCTCGATTTCACGGGCGATGGTCACGCCGTCGTTGGTGATCACGGGAGCGCCGAACTTCTTCTCCAGGACCACGTTGCGGCCCTTGGGGCCCAGGGTGACCTTGACCGTGTTCGCCAGCTTGTTCACACCTTCCTCGAGCAAGCGCCTGGCTTCCTCGTCGTACATTATCTCCTTGGCCATTTCCTCATTCTCCTCCTTTTTAAAGCCTCAAAACCCTGGGGTTCCGATCACTTCTTTTTCTTTTCCTTCTCGACCACGGCGAGTATGTCGCGCTCGCTGAGGATGAGGTGTTCCTCTCCCCCGATCTTTACCTCCGTCCCGCCGTACTTCGAATAGATGATGGTGTCCCCTTCCTTGACCTCAAGGGGAACATACTTGCCATCCTCCCAGCGGCCGGGGCCAACTGCGACCACCGTTCCCTCCTGGGGCTTCTCTTTGGCGGTGTCGGGTATCACCAGACCGGAAGCGGTTTTTTCTTCTCCCTCGCCGGGCTTTACGATTACCCGATCACCCAAAGGCCTGAGTTTCATCTACACATCCCTCCTATCCTCGATCTTTCCTACGAAAAACAACCCGGCTATCGCAACACCTTGGCACTCCTGGTTCCAGAGTGTTATCACTCGCCGGTTTTGACTGTTAGCACTCCGGGTGTGAGAGTGCTAATTAAAAGAATAATACAGGTCGAGGAAAAAATCAAGGGGTCGGGATGAGAATCATATATACGCATTATGCGAGACATATTCCGGGATCTGGGACCATGTGCAAATCCCGTTATCTTACTAGTAAGATAGTATTGTGATGGCTGCTTATTTGGGACAAAAGGGCAAGGGAATGGATCGTCTCGCTCCCGTGAAGGAGTGGGCGCAGTCTATAAGCAGGTATCTTTTCTCGCATCACTCCGACTCGCCGAATAGCCGGGGATCTGACGAGAAGGCTCTCCGGGATCCCCAAGAAGTACTATACGTGTATTGGAGGAGAAAAACAGCTCTGCTTCTGCTCTCTCTCTTCTCCAGTATTGTAGCGGCGATATTCGTTATCAATTTCTTGTACAATTCCGCGATACTGCACATATCACTGGTTATTTTACTGCTGCTTTTGTCAGCATTCACATACAATATCATCTTCTATAAGGAACTCTTATGCATACTGGATGAAAGAGGGATTGTCTGCGCAGGTTCCCCAGACTTCGTCATACCGTGGAAAGAGATCGAGTTTGTTGTGCCCGTTTTCAGAAGACCGGCTTTTATAACCTACAATGAGGGCGGGATGGAACATAGGGTGAGGCTGTGGAAGGAACGAAGTTGCCTGCTTATAAACACCTTTAATCCCGGTGCGATACTAGGTGATTATTACGCCGCTCTCTCAGCTCAGAGTTCTCTCAGGAAACGTCGCAGAATACAGGCCCTTGTTATGCCGGTTGAGTATGAATCCGACTTTGAACTCCCTGCGAAGTTCGATTATATAGAAGGCCTGCGTTGGAGCTGGTTCGCTTCCCGGGACAGGCTGGTGATCACCGAGCAGGATGCGACTTTTGTGATCTTTGAAAGACCGCATAGGTTTGCTTTCTGCGTTCTTCCCATTGAAGAGATGTTGGCCTCAATAGAGCTGCGTGGCGTTTCTGTCAGGTCATGGGATTACGAACTTTAAGCGAGGTTCCCGTAACATTCGCTCAGCCATCACACTGCTGATGAAGGAAGGCTATTGGTTGATCCCAGGGGAAGGATGGCGGCGGCGTCTACGTCCAGAGGAGATATGTCTCCATCCCTCAGCATACGCCACCCCAGAGAAGCGATCATGGCAGCGTTGTCGGCACATAACTCCAGGGTGGGGTAGTAGAGCTCTATCCCCTCACCCTGGAGCGCTTCCTCCAGCCTCTCCCGCAGGTAGCGGTTGGCGGCCACCCCTCCTGCCAGGACTACGCGGCTCACGCCGGTCTCCCGGGCGGCCCTGGTTATCTTGCTCACCTGTACGTCAACCACCGCTGCCTGGAAGGAGGCCGCTATATCCTCCACGGGTATCTCCTCACCCCGCTCGCGCGCTTTCCTCACGAAATTGATCACCGCCGTTTTCAGCCCGGACAGGGAGAAATTGTAGCTGCCGTCGTGCATCATGGCCCGCGGGAACGCCACTGCCCGGGGGTCGCCCTGGCATGAGATACGGTCTATCACCGGCCCGCCCGGATAGCCCAATCCCAGGAACCTGGCCACTTTGTCGTAGGCCTCCCCCGCCGCGTCATCCACGGTTTCACCCAGGACGCGGTAGGTGCGGTGGGCGGGCATGTGCGCAAGCAGGGTGTGGCCACCCGAAACGACGAAGGCTACCAGGGGCGGCTCGAGCCCGGGGAAGCTCAGGAAGTTCGCATAGATATGGGCCTCTAGGTGGTTGACGGCGAGCAGGGGTATAGCGAGGGCGAAGGAGACAGCCTTGGCGGCGGTCAACCCTACCAGCAAGGCTCCGATCAATCCCGGACCGCGCGTAACCGCCACGCCGTCCAGGTCTGGATATCCCACGCCGGCTTCCCGCAACGCCTCTGCGATGGCGGGGAGCAAGGCTTCGAGATGAGCCCTGCTGGCCAGTTCGGGCACTACGCCCCCGTAGCTGGCATGCAGGTCGGCCTGGGACGATATGATCAGCGACAGCACCTCCCCGCCGCCGCGTACCACGGCCGTAGAGGTCTCGTCGCACGAGGTCTCTATGCCGAGGATCAACCCGTTCTTATCAGTGGCCGGCATCTCCATACCTCTTCCACAAGTCGTCCAGGATGCAGCGATACTCGTTGGTGGTGATATCCTCCGTCCACATGATCAGTGCGTTCTCCATGTTGTCCAGGTAATAGTGCTTACGTTCCCCCATGATCTGAAATCCGAACCTGGCATACAGCTCGATGGCGGCCCGGTTGGATCTTCTCACTTCCAGCGTGAAGAAGCGCGCTCCCATCCCCTCCGCGCTGCGGATGAGCTCCAGGAGCAGCCTGGCTCCCAAGCCCCGCCGGCGCAGGTCTTCCAGCACCGCCAGGGTCATTACGTGGGCCTCGTCCAGGATCAGTAGCGCCCCTCCATATGCGACCAGCCTCCCATCCGACCTGGCCGTCAGGTAGCATCCCTCCCATTTCTCCAGCTCGTGCAGGTACATGCCGCGCGTCCAGGGGTTGGTGAAGGAGACCCTTTCCAGTTCCATGATCTCGTCCAGATCATCCCTGACCATGCGCTTGATGCTCAGCACGAGGATCCCCTCTCATGGCCTCCGTATCTCCACAGGGCATCGGGGCGTCTCAGGTAGAGGGGCAGGAGATGAACGGGGTCGATACACTCGCCTCTGGCGGCGGCGAGCCGGCAAAGCCGCGCCAGTCCCTCCGGCTCCGGCCATTCCCCGCTTTCTACCTCCATGCCCACGGGCCAGGCACGGGGATAAGCGTCGATACCGTTTCCCACCCCGATGATCCCGGCGCCCTCGCGCTCCAGCCAGCTGGAGAGCGCCGTGGCTGCCGCCTCGGGCGGGGCCACACACGGCTCCATCAGTGCCGCGGGATATCCGCCATCGAGACGGTAGAGGGCGTAGTACACCTCTCCCCTCCTGGCATCCACTGCGACGAACACCGCCTTTTTCTCGTCGCCGGCTCCTGCCGCCGTGACCATCAGGCTGTCGGGAGCAACCAGGGGCAGGTCGAGCACCGCCGTGGTGATCTTAGCCGCGGTCACCGCCACCCGCACCCCGGTAAAAGAACCGGGGCCCCTTCCCACCCCCATCAATCCCAGTTCACCGGGGCTCGTGCCCGCTTCGGACATGATCTCGCCGGCCGCTACGAAGAGCTGCGACACTCGCGAATCGCCCGCGATCTCGCGATGGTAGGTTCCCCCTGGTCCGGCGAGGACGAGGATTCCGCGCGGTGTCGCGAGGTCCATGGCCAGTAACCATGTATCATCTCGATACATGTCTCTCCCCTTCAAACGGCATCCCCGGCAGGCGGTCTTCCCACTTGCCTCCTCGCGGCAGGAAGTGGAGGCAGCGCTCCTCATCGCCGCCGGCGAAGTCGAACCTGACTTCAAGATATCCCGGGGGAAAGAAATCGCGCACGCGGTCGCCCCACTCCACTAGCAGGACTCCCTCACCATCCAGATATTCATCAACTCCGATAGCGTAGAGGTCCGACGCGTCCTGCAAGCGATAAGCGTCGAGGTGGTAGAGGGGCAGCCTGCCGCAGTATTCACGCATGAGAGTGAAAGTGGGGCTGGTCACGTGCTCGCCGACTCCCATCCCGCGCGCGATGCCCTGTACGAAGCAGGTCTTGCCCGCTCCCAGCTCACCGACGAGCAGAACCACGTCCCCGGGGCGCAGCAACTCCGCAAGCGCGAGCCCCAGTCCGAACGTCTCCTCAGCGCATTCCGTCCTGAAAGATCCGCCTCCCGCCATATCTTCGCTCAAGACACACTTCCTCCGTCGCCGGCCACTCCGTCCCTACCATCTTAATCGAATCCCGTGCTCGACAAGAAGCGCGCAAGGGCTCCGTGAGAGGTTGACTGCACTCGCCTCCCACGACAGTCCTCCCCGTTCCAGGATAATCAGGAACCCGCTCGATCTCGTAACCGACGAGAAGCGTGTAAGGGCTTGGGGTGGTTGTCAGAAGAGACCCATCTGTTCTGGTTCGGCTTCGGCCTCTGTCGTTGTCTCCATGCCCGCCTCCCCTTCTTCCTCCCAGCGCACCTTTTCCGAAGCGAGATGCTCCTGCAGCCTCTGAAAATCCTCTATGAGGGTGCTCTTTAGGGGCGGTTTATGCAGCGCGGCCGCGGGGTGGAAGAGCGGAACGTAGGCGAGTCCGCCCTTGCGGATCAGTTTGCCACGCAACTGGGTTATTCCGGTGGTGGTGGAAAGCAGCGTCTTAGTGGCATGGTTGCCGAGGGTGCAGATGATGCGCGGCTTGATGATGTCGATCTGTTTGAACAGGTATGGGGTGCATGTCTCCAACTCCTGCGGCTGGGGATCGCGGTTATCGGGCGGGCGGCACTTGAGGGTGTTGGCGATATAGACCTGGGAGCGCTGCAGGCCGATGGAGGCCAGGAGCTGGTCGAGGAATTGCCCCGCCGGTCCTACGAAGGGGATACCCTGCTTGTCCTCGTGGAAACCGGGGGCCTCCCCCACGAACATGATCTCCGCGTTTTCGTCCCCCGTACCCAGGACGAGATTCGTGCGGGTTTCGCCCAAACGGCAGCGGCGGCAGTCTTTTATGGCCTCAAAGAGCTCGCCTATGCTGGCGGCATCTTCCCATGCCTCAGCCATCGTATCCCCTAGTTGGAACACCCGGTACAGCTCGATGCGGTACAAGAACCGCATGCCGAAGAGCCGGCCGAGGAATGGAAATCACCTGACGCTGCGGACCCGCTCTTGAAGCCGAACACGGAGAGGAGTTTTCTTATCTTCTTCTTGCCGCATGCGGCGCAGCATTCGGCCTCATCGCCCATACTGCGGGCGAAATACTCGAACTTCTCCCCGCAGTCCTCACACCTGTATTCGTAAAAGGGCATTGTTTCGCACCTTCCTTTCCTCAACTTCATTTTAAACACAAGGAGCGTGGCGGGCAACGAAATGCCTCAGGTGCGGGATCGGGAGGCCTAAAACAACCTCGTGTCGCTGCCTTGCATAGCGGGAGAACGCGGCGCACCGCTACGGTCTCTGCCTATCCGCATGCGTCGTTGTTGCGCGGGCAACCTGTTTATGACAATGTTTCATAGATAAGACCATGGAGGGGCGTCATCAGCAGGTGGTGCATGGAAAACGGTGCGATTCTGCTAAGTGAAGAGCGGCCCAGAAGGATATGGCCCTTGCTGGTCATCGCCATCGTCATCGCGTTCTATTTCCACTCCATACTCTTCCTGAGCAAGGTGCCGTATGTATCCGACCTCAAGACCTACTACTATCCCGGCTGGACCTATTTCTCCCAGGCTTTCCGTAACGGAGGACCGTCATTCTGGTGCTCGGGCATATATTGCGGATTCCCCCTCTTCGCGGACAGCGAGATGGGGCTCTTCTATCCCTTGAACCTCCTGCTCTTCCCCCTGCCGGCCACGATGGGGTTCAACTATTCCATAGTCCTCCACTACCTGTTGGGAGGATGCTTCACCTTCATCTACTGCCGCCGGCTGCGTATTAGCCGTCCCGCTGCCCTGTTCGTTTCCATTCCCTTCGTGCTGGGAGGTTTCTTCCTCGCCCACATGGTCCATCCCAACGCCGTGGCCACGGCGGCCTGGATGCCCCTGTTCCTCTATTTCCTGGAGAGAGCACTCTCCGAGGGGAGGCTTTCCTTCTACGTCGCGGCTGGAGGGGTGCTCGGCCTGCAGTCGCTTTCCGGCTTTATCATGGTTCCCCTCATAGAGGTGGTTATCGCCTTTTTCTACGTGCTCTTCTACCCGGCCGCACAAGGGGAGAGCAGGCGCCGGCGCATCCTCCAGGCTTTGGGCGGGCTGGCCATCACCGCGGGGTTGGGAGCCGGCCTGAGCATGATCCAGAACCTGCCCACCTATAACCTGGTGCAGAGTTCCTATCGCGCCGGCGGTCTATCCGGGCGCATCTCCGACGTGGGGAGCCTGCCACCCGCCCAGCTGGCGGGGCTGGCCTTCCCCCGCCTCTTCGGAAAAGGGGGGGCGCAGGGGAATTACCTCGGAGCATGGACATTCGAGGAGGCATATGCGTATATCGGCATACTACCCCTGCTTTTCGCCCCGGCCGCATTGTACAAACCGCGGCGCTGGCATGCGGTGTTTTTCCTCTGCCTGGGGGCGGCCTCGCTACTGCTCATCCTGGGCGATCGCGGGCTGCTGTGGCCGCTGCTGCGCCTGCTGCCCGGGTTCAACGTGCTCAAGGGCGCGAGCAGGTTCCTGCTGACCTTCAACCTGTCCGCGCTGCTGCTCGGAGGCATGGGCTTCGAGCGCTGGCGTAATGGCGATCTGTCTGAGCGCATGCGCTCCCGCCTCGTGCGTTTCTGGGTTATTGCGGCCGCCGTAACAACCACCATCATCGCACTCTTCGTGCTCCTCTACCGCTTCAACCCGCTGGGCTTCAGGGACCTGGCATCGGCCGCGGCACGTCCCTTCCTCGCGGGGATCAAACTCGAGCCGCAGGCGGTGGTCGACGGCATCTACGCTTTCTTCACCTCGCTCCGCCTCGATCTCCTGATACCGCTGGTGACCCTCGGGCTCTTCCTCCTGATCATCCGCAACGGCCGGGGGCAGCGCAGGCCTAACCGGCTCAAAGTGGGCCTGGCGGTGATCATCGCCGTTGCCGACGTACTCATCGTCGCCAGCCTCATCCTGCATCCGGTGCCCCGCTCCAAGGTCGAATATCGGCCGGAAGTGGTGAATGTGCTCGACGAGGCTTCCGGGGGCGCAAGGGTAGCGCTCGTCAAGGAGCCGGGCGTCAACCGCGGGGATTTCTCCCTTTCTTCAAACCAGTTGCTTCCCTACGGACTCGAGGATGCCTATGGATTCTCCACCATACCGCCGGCTCGCCTTGATCGCTTCCTGGGACTTCTCAACGCCTCCACCTCGACGTCCGCGATGAAGCTTCTCGATATTGGTTTATCCTTCAGCAACCTGGTCCGTATAAAGGGCGTGCCCTATAACCTGTCGACGCCTTTCTCCATTCCCGGCGGCCTCGGCGCCAACCGCTATATGTGTCCGCAGGAAACCAAGGGCAAGGAACTGCGTTTCCTCCTGGACGGCGAGATACTGGAAACGGAGGAATCGGGCCGCCTCTACATCAAGCTCAACTCCATCAGTCGCGGACAGATACGTACCCATCCCGTCCTGCTCCTCGAGAAGGACGCCGGGGCCGGCGAGTACCTGCTCGAGGTGATAAACGGCGAGCAGGCTGCCACCTTCAAGGTCATAAGCTTCAAGTCACCCGGCTATGGAGGGGGGCGTACCGCGCTGGAGGTCAGGGTGCCCCTGGACAGACTGGGTGAGGCGGATGAGATAATCGCCACCACGTTGAGCGACCGCAATCTCGAGGGAACGCGCCTCCTGGCCTTGACCCTCATCGACGAAGACGGCAGGGGTGTCCCGCTCGGGCCATGGCCGGTAATCTACTCGGACGGCAGATACGCGGTTTACGAGTTGCCGGACGCGCTACCCCGTGCCTTCACGGCCTGGGACGTCATGTGGACTGAAGACTGGAGACAAGCCGTCGATCTGACCTGGAACGAAGGCATCCTCCCCGAGGAGATAGTCCTCGCGGAAGATGAGGTCGATGCTACCCTGCGCGCGGCCATCTCTTCCCTCGGCCCGCCGGAACATACGACGCATATCGAGATAGTTGAGGAAGACGGAGGGCACATGCGGCTGCATACCTCGGGCGAGGACGATACCATCCTGGTCATCAACGTGGATTATCTCCCCGGATGGAAAGCCCGCGTAGACGGGGCGGAGACACCCCTCTTCTCGGCCTACGGCTTTCTCCATGCTCTCTATCTTCCCGCGGGAGAGCACGAGGTAGAGCTGGATTACCGGTCTCCAGGTCTTGCGGCCGGTATCCCCATCACGGCCGCATCACTCGCCCTTATGCTGCTCCTTCTCGTCATTTTCAGGAGAAGGGAAGCGGCTGCGGCAAAGGCCGGGGGTGATGGCGAGCGGACTATACCACCACCCGATCCCGGGGGGATCAGCGCCTTCTTCCCCTGCTACAACGATTCCGCCACCCTGCAGGGCCTCATCGAAAAAGCCCTGGAGGTCCTGGGCGACCTCGCCGGGGACTTCGAGGTGATCATCGTCGATGACGGCAGCTCGGACACCTCGGGCGCGGTTATCGATTCCCTTGCCGCGAGGTACGACAGGGTGCGGGTAGTCCGTCACGACCACAACCGCGGGTACGGGGCGGCGTTGCGCAGCGGCATCAAGACCTCCACCAAGGACTGGGTCTTCTATACGGATAGCGACGGTCAGTACGACGTAGAGGACCTTCGCCGCCTCCACGCCTATAGCGGCGCCGTCGACGTGGTCAACGGCTACAAGCAGAACCGCAGCGACCCCTGGTATCGCATAGTGCTCGGCTCGGCTTACAACGCGGTCATCAGGCTTATTTTCGCCATCCCCATCCGCGATACGGACTGTGATTTCCGCCTTATGCGCGGAGATATCGTGCGCGGCCTGGACCTGCGCTCGGAGGGGGGCGCCATCTGCGTGGAGATGGTCAAGGGGTTGCAGGCAAGCGGCGCCCGTTTCGCGGAGATGCCCGTGGGGCACTTCCCCCGCGAAGTAGGTAAAAGCCAGTTCTTCCACGTAAAAAATCTGGTTGTAATGGGTGGAGAACTTGCGTCATTATGGTGGAGGTTATTGAAACAAGGCGAGGTATAACATGCAGGAGAAGGTAGAACCCGGGGAATACTATCATGGCAAAAGGGTCCTGGTAACCGGTGGGTTGGGTTTTATCGGCAGCAATCTCGTGCGCCGCCTGGCAGGCCTGGGCGCCAGCATCACGGTGATCGACGCCTGCTTCCCCGACCAGGGCGCCAATCTCTTCAATCTCAAGGACGTCCTCGACGAACTCGTGCTCGTGGTTGCGGATATAGGCTCGGTGGACGAGATCTCTGCTTTCATCGTGGACCAGGAGATAATCTTCAACCTCGCCTCCTGCGTCAGCCATATCGATTCTCTGCGCAACCCCTTGCGGGACCTGGAGCGTAACTGCCTGAGTCAGCTCCGTTTTCTGAACTGCCTCACCGAACTCAGCCCGTGCGCGCGCATAATCTATACGGGCTCGCGCAGCCAGTACGGAAATCCTGTCTACGTCCCCATCGACGAGGACCATCCTCTCAGACCCCTGGACATCAACGGCGTACACAAGACGGCGGCCGAGGAATATCACCGCATCTTCCACGAGCAGGGAAATATACGCTATACCTCCCTGCGGCTGACCAACATCTACGGCCCGCGCCACCAGATGCACCATGACGGCCAGGGCTTCCTCAACTGGTTTATCCGCCAGGGACTCACCGGCCAGGAGATATGCGTCTACGGGGGCGGGGAGCAGGAGCGCGATTTCCTCTACGTCGAGGACGTGGTCGACGCCCTGCTGCGCGTGGCTCCGGATGAGCGCTGCGAGGGTCGGGTGTTCAACGTCGTCTCGGGCATCCCCATCACCGTTGCCCAGGCCGCCGCCGCCATCTGCGATATCACTGACAACAGCTGGCGTTGCGTGGCGTACCCGCCCGAGCGCAGCGCGGTGGAGCCGGGCAATATACGCCTTGACGGATCCCGCCTGCAGGTACTGACGGGCTGGATGCCCCGCTACGGCCTGCAGGCGGGTTTGCGGGAAACCGTCGACTTCTACCGTCAACACGGTCACCGCTATTTCCACGGCCCCAAAGGCAACCTGGTTTTGAGCGACAAGGGGATGGAGTGAATCCTGCGGAGATACCCTTCCTTGACCTGTCCCGGCAGAACGAGGAACTGGCAGGCGAGTTCGCGGCGGCATTCTCCCGTTTCATGCAGGAGGGTAACTTTATCCTCGGCCCCGAGGTCGCATCCCTGGAGGAGGAGTTCACAGCGTATTGCGGAGCCACCGCGGGAGTAGGCGTGGCATCGGGAACCGATGCCCTGCTGCTCTCCCTCAAGGCCCTGGGGATCGAGCCGGGTGACGAGGTCATCACCGCCGCTCTCTCGGCACCTCCCACCGCCGTGGCCATCTCCCTTGCCGGCGCGCAGCCCGTTTTCGCCGATATAGACCCGGTATCGCGCTGTCTCTCACCGCATGCCTTGAGGGAGAAGGTTTCCGGGCGCACGCGCTGCGCGGTAGTCGTACATCTCTACGGGCGCATGGCGGACATGCCTGAGATCGCGGGTATCGCGGAAGAATGCGGGCTCGCCCTCATCGAGGACTGCGCCCAGGCTCACGGAGCTTCCCTGCTCGGCAGGGCGGCGGGCACGTGGGGACAGGCGGGCTGCTACAGCTTTTATCCCACCAAGAACCTGGGAGCATACGGCGATGGCGGAATGGTCGTGACCGGTGACGATGACCTGGCAAGCCACCTGCGCAGCCTGCGCGATTACGGCCGCACGGATCGCGACCGCCTGGGCGAGATCGGCTTCAACAGCCGGCTGGATGAACTACAGGCCGCGTTCCTGCGCATCAAACTCGTGCGACTTGAAGCCTGGAACCGGCGCCGGCGCGAACTGGCCCGGCGTTATCTGGAAGGACTAGCCGGATTGCCGCTGGGGCTGCCGGATTGGGACGGCGAGCGCAACCACTGTTTCCATCTCTTCGTCGTGGAATACGAGGAGCGTGATGACCTCCGCATTCACCTGGCAAAACGGGGCATTCAGACCGCCGTCCACTATCCGGTCCCCCTGCATTTGCAGGAGCCTTACCTTGCGGGGGGCCTGCCTTCATGCTCATGCCCCGCCGCGGAAAGGACCGCGAGGCGCGTCCTGTCCCTGCCCCTCTATCCTCACCTGAGCGATGAAGAACAGGACCGGATCATAGAGGCGATCATCTCCTTCTTCCGCGCTTTGGCTTGAAGCCCCGGTTATAGCCGGGTCGTAAGGCGCTTGCAGTCCATCTTGCGCGGCTGCGGTTCATCACGCGTGGCGTACCCCACCGGGATGAGCGCCATGGGACGCAGGTCTTTCACCAGGCGCAGGGCTTGCACTACGTCCTTTTCCCTGAAGGCACCCACCCAGCACGTTCCCAACCCCAGTGCTGTCGCCGCCAGCAGCAGGTTCTCGATGGCCGCCGCCGTGTCCTGGATCGAGTACAACTCCACGCCACGCTGGCCATAGCTGAGAGAATGCGCGGCCAGGTCCGCGCATACCACGATGACTACCGGCGCCTCGGCCAGGAATCCCTGGCCCAATGCCGCCGCGACCAGCTCTCTCTTCATCTCCACATCACGGACCACGATGAAGCGCCACGGCTGAACGTTGCCTGCCGAGGGCGCCTGGCAGGCACAGCGCAGAAGTTCCTCCACCATCTCATCCGGCACATCCCCGGCGGGGTCGAAGGAGCGCACGCTGCGCCGTTTCTCCATGGCTTCGAAGACATCCATACGCGCCCTCCCTCGCCTTACACCAGGTCCGCATACGCTGGTATGCCCGCTACGGATGCAGCGTGCATAACCGCGTTGCGCACCGCCTGTGACATGATAACCGCGCCGACTACGCCTATCGCGTCAGCCGGGGCCTCCACCTGGCCGGTGGCCGCAGCGAAAATTAGGTCGCCGTCGAGCTTGGTGTGGCAGGGCGTAATAGCCCTGGCGAAGCCATTGTGCCCCCTCTGCGCCACCCAGTTGACATCCGTCTTGGAGAGCCTGGCGTTGGTCACGATCACTCCCAGGGTGGTGTTGGTAAGGGGCGGAGGCTCGCCGGCCACATTGAGCATGTTACCGATACACTTCTCCGTACACGCGAAACCCCCTTCGGCCAGGCGAGCGCCGGCGATGACCTCACCCCTTTCATCCACGACGTCGCCGAAGGCGTTGACCACCACCAGGGCGAATACCTTGACGCCACCCGCCTCGAACCAGGCACACCCGATGCCGCTCTTGGTGCAGTTGGCGGGCCCCAACATCATCCCTACGCTGGCGCCCATACCCGCTCCCAGGTTACCCTGGCGTGTTATTTCTTCCGTGGCTTCCAGGCAGGCACGGTAGCCCATCTCCGCGTCCGGACGTGCCGTGGAGTCCCCTACTCCCAGGTCGAAGATGACGCCGGCGGGGACGATGGGTACGCGCGCGACCCCCGTCTCGAAGCCGATACCATGTTCCTCGAGGTAGCGCACGACCCCTATCGTGGAAGCCAGGCCGAACGCGCTGCCCCCTGAGAGGACGAAGGCATGAACCTCCTCCACCAGGTTAACCGGGTTCAGCAGGTCTGTTTCCCGCGTTCCGGGCGCTCCACCACGTACGTCCACTCCGCCCTTAGCCCCCGGCGGCAGCAACACAACGCTACATCCGGTCAGGCCAGCTTCGTCCTGGGCGTGCCCCACCTTGACCCCATCGATCCTGAAGGCCATACCTCCTCCCTTCTTGCCGCTCTTCCCGCGAAGCCGCTGGTGCGGCAGATCAGGGGACTGGAACCCTTCATCGCTCGAGAAGGGCTCCACCATCCATCTTCACCCACTGTCCCGCGCATGGGATGGAATCGTTCTTCCCATCTTTCTTCAGCGCCCGAAGCATGCCTCGAGGAAGGCGTCCATTTCCACGTTGAACTCCTCGGTGCGCTCCAGGTGCGTCGAGTGGCCGGCGTCTTCATAGACCACCAGGCGGGCGTCGGGAAGCACTGCGCATGTCCGGCGGTTAACCTTGTCGCTGGTGAGTTTATCTTTCGTCCCCACGAACATGATGACGGGGACATCCACATCGGGCAGGTGTTCCTCGACGTGATAATCGAAACACGCCTTGGCCGCCAGGGACGTCACCGGTACCGGGGTCGAAAAAGTCATCTCACGCTGCAGCTCCACTTCATCCGCCGGAGGTTTCTTGCCGAAGGCGGCCCAGCGGCAAATGAGATAGGCGAACGATGTATTGCTCAGCATCTTCCTCGCCATCTCCACCAGGCGGTTCTGCCGCCCTCCCATGACCAGGAAAGGCGAGAGCGGATAGGGATAGAGCCGGCTGACCAGGCTACTCATGTATATACCCTGCAGGACATCGGTGCCGGTCGAATCGATGATCATCATCCCCTTGAGCCTGCCGCGGTACTCCTCCCCGAAATGCTCGTGGAACTTGAAGGAGGTGAAACCACCCATGCTGTGCCCGGCGACGACGAACTCCTCCGGATCGAAGGCATCCACCACCGCTTTGAGGTCCTCCGCCAGGCGGTCAATGCTGAAATCCCCGCTGAGGGGCACGGCGGACTTGCCGTGCCCCCGCTGATCCATGGAGACCACCCGGTAGCGGTCGCACAGATGGGACATCTGGTGCCGGAAGATGGTGTGATTACATGTCCAGCCGTGCGCGAAGAAGACGGTAGGGCCGGCATCTCCACAATACTCTACATGCAAGGCAGTGCCGTCTCGCGACGTTATTCCCTCCCTGACCTCCCTGCCCGCGGTACAGCGGGGATCCCGGGCACTTCCTTCTGACCTGAGATGGTCGAGACGCCGCACGATAGCCGGGGTCGCCAGTATCCCCAATGATATGACGGCGGCTCCCACCGTGTATTTCTTCACTGCCGCTCCTTTCCGTTCTACCGCACCCTGCACGCTAATCGCCGAACCGGATGATGTCCTCTGCGAACCTCAGGGCATCCTCCCTGTTCTTCAACGCGCCCTCCAGCTGTGCGACACGCACTTCCTTGAGTATCTCACCGACGGCCGGTCCCTCCGGCAAGCCCAGTTCCTCCAGGAGATCGCGCCCGCCGATGAGGGGAGGTACGTCCATTTCCCGCCAGTATGCCTCCAACAGCCGGTTGCAGACCGCCACGTAATCCTCCAATTCCTCCGATGTCGAGAGTGGCCCGCGGGTGGCAAAACGGTCCGCCGTGGAAAGCAGGACCACGTCGACCAGCTCATCCCCCAGCCTGGAGACGATCTTCCTGAGCTGCCGGTCCGAGATGCGCTGCGAGTCGGCCAGTCCAATATCCATGTGCTTCCCCACCGTATTGAACAGGTAATCGCTGGCCCTGCGTGAGAGGCGCAGCCGCTCCGCCAGGGCTTGTACCGCATCCTGGCTGTGCTTCTGATGGGAATAGAAGTGGATGCGCCCCGATGCGTCGCGCGTTACGGTACTGGCCTTTCCCACGTCGTGGTAGAGGGCGGCAAGGCGCAGAAAGGAGCTGCGGGGTTGCAGATCCTGTAGGGTCCGGCACATCCATTCCGCGATCCTTCCGGCGTAAAGAGGAAAGGCATCGCCCGCGTCGGCAAGCAGGCGGTCGAGTTCCTCGAGTGTGAGAAGGGTGTGAGACCATACATCCAGATGGTGGTAGGCGTTCTGCTCCAGGCCCACCGTGTCGGTAAGGTCGGGAAAGACATATTGCAGCAGACCGGTCGATTCCAGCTCAGCAAATATGCGGGAGGTGTGCGGTGAGAGCAGGGTCTCCATCAGCTCCACGGTTATGCGCTCTCCCGGGACCTTGGTAATGAGAGAAGCGTACTTCTTCATATGGTTCAGGGTGCGTTCCTCGTATTCCAGCCCCAGCATGTGGCGGAAGCGCATAGCCCGCACCAGGCGCACCGGGTCCAAGAGGAAGGACTCGTTGGAGCACTCCCGCAGGATACCGCGGGAGAGATCGCGCCAACCATAATGCTTGTCTATGAGATCGCGCGGCAACCGCAATTCCTCCTGCGCCAACCTGTCGACTTCGACCGCCATGGCGTTTATGGTGAAGTCCCGATAGGAGAGGTCTTCCTCCACGCTCATGCCCTTGATGGGGGAGAGGTCGAGGGTTCGCCGCCGCTCGCCTTTATCGATGACCACCCGAAAGGTCCTCTCCTCTTCGTGGAGACAGAACTCCTTTCCCTTCCAGCGCACAGCCACTTCCACGGCAACTGCTTCGGGATCCGCGGAGGTGATGAAGTCGATATCCTCGGGCACCTCGCCCAGGAAATAGTCTCTCAAGTAGCCGCCAACCAGGTATATCTCGCCCAGTCCCAGGGAAGCCAGGCAGGAAAGAAGGGCGCCCAGGAATGGGTCTGCGCGGTCGATGTCCTCGAGGGTCAGCCTGTTGGGCAGGGTGCTCAACCTTCCTCCTTGCGTTTCTTGCATGGCCGGTATCCGCGCCAACATTATAGCTCATGGAGAGGGCCGTTCTGAGCGGAGCATGTCAACAGAGCGAGACCGTTGCACGGAGTACACCGTCCAGCCTGGGTGTTATGTAATGGGATCTGGGGTCAGATCTTGGCATTTCGCCACCCACCCTTGCAATAGAAGAGACCTGCGGCGGGCGAAACGCAACACCTGACCCACACCCTACGGGGAAAAGAACGCACGGGCGCGGGCAGGCGAACGCGCTTGGGCATAGACTGTATAGAAATCACTGCCTGGGAACTGCGGGGTCGGTCCGAGCGACGGGCCGATAGGCGCCGCACGGGCATATCCACAGCGATGGGAGAGACGATTACGCCCGGGTGTCACCCTGTTATTAAACCATTGGCCCGACGCCGCCGGTGTGCGGGCACGGCCTCCATCTCCGCCGCCCCCAGCCCGGGGAATTACCATGTCGGGCGAGCGGAGTTATCGCGCCATGTGGTGGCTCAGGGCTTGATAAGCACTGAGCCAGCCCGAGAACTATGGGGTTGGTCGCAGCGGGTACGCGCAAGTGAAGATGAGGTCTCTTCCTCCTATCCCGCGTATTGCGCGCCGAGCGAGACCATTACCCCAAGGCTCGGGCCGAAAGTACAACCAGGGCCGGTTGAAGAATCGGAGCGAAGACCGTTACCCCCAGGCCCAGGCACACTAATCCCGCGTCCAGTATACGCGGGCGAAATCGGAGTGATGCTGCCACTGTATGTCCAGGTGGCCGGAGTATGCTTTCTCGAACTCCTTTCCCAGCCGCTCGGCCAGAACGCGATCGGTTGTCTCTATGACGATCTCGTCTCTGCTCTCCTCGATATGATAGATGCGGGCGGCGATATTCTTGTGCAGTTTCTTCTGCGCGACACTGCGTATGAGGTTCTTCGCTTCCTCTCTATGTGTATTAAGGAAGTCCCCCCTGAGATAGACCACACCGTCAACTTGACCTTTTGCTACTCTCTCACAACCCGGGCACAGGTGTTTCTCCCACCCGTTGCGCTTCATCGCCTTGGCCCTGGCCGCTTCGTCGAATTCCCACTTCTGGTCGATACAAACGGCATAGCAGGAAGGACATATCTTCATAATCCTATTCCTCCTTCAGGCTCTCAGGAGACTCAACCGACCATCAGGATCTTGTGCATCGACCCATATACCACCTCCAATAATTCCTCTCTTTGTCCGGGGTTCAGACCATATACGGATACGTCTTTTCTGGACAGGATATCCTCGGTGAACGCATCGTTCCCGGCATGCACGGTCGCCACCAGCGGTACAGGCAGAACCAGGAGCTCCAGCAGGGTGGAGCGAAAAGTAGAGGAGAATAACTCCATGCGACCTATCTCGTCCACAACCAGCAGATCGGCTTCCTTCTTTCCTATCTCCAAAGCCGGTAAAGCGATGCTCTCGAAGGCCACTATATCGATGCCGTACTTGCTCACCCTGGGTTTTCCCTTGCGCTGTACATGCGCCAGTATCGCTCTGCTTCCCCCCAGGTCCCGCACCTCGAATCCGGCCCTATTGGGGCCCTCTCTTATCTCCTCGGTTACGAAGCCCCCCGCCTTGAACCCGCAGCCGGCCAGCCTTTCCACCAGCTCTACCACCAGGGTGGTCTTTCCGCTTCCGGGCCTGCCGTTCACCAGGATATTGTTGGGCATCTGCCCCCGATCTTCATGTGCCGCCATCCGGCTCTTACTATAAATCTACCCCCATCATCCGTTTATAAACGGTTCAGATATATGCGTGGGACGCGCTTTCCCAGGTCGCACACGACTTCGTAATTTATTGTCTCGAGTAATGCGGCCATGCGCTCTACCCCTACCTCCTCCATCCCGTACCCGCCTATGACCGTTACCTCAATGCCCGGTTCGTACACGTCATCCCCCAGGTCGACCATGCACAGGTCCATGCACACGGTACCCACTTGTGCATAACGCCTGCCCGCGATTATCACTTCCCAGCGGTTGGAGAGAGCGCGTGCCAGGCCGTCTGCATAACCGACGGGCAGGACAGCGATAGAGGTATCGCGCTCGCAGCGGTGGGTGAGACCATAGCTCAGACCCTCCCCCCGGCAGGCGCGGAAGACATGGCTGATGCTGGTCTTGAGGGAGACCGCCGGCCTCAGATCCAGGCTGCCAGCGAACTCAGCGCCGGGCAGGAGACCGTACATGGCGATACCCAGGCGGATCATCTCCATGCGGGACTCCGGCAAAGATATCGCAGCTCCCGAGGCGGCGGCATGGCGTACGGGTATCTCGAGTCCCGTATCCCGTACTTCCCGCAGGACATCATCGAAGGTCTTCATCTGCCGTGTGGTAAAAGGATCGCCGGGAACCGAGGCGTTGGCCAGATGTGTATATATCCCCTCCAGCGAAAGCCCGGGCAGCAAGGATAATTCCCGCGCCAGGACCACGGTTTCTTCCGGGGTCATCCCTACCCGGTGCATGCCGGTGTCCACCTTGAGGTGCACGGAGACATCTCTCCCTCCCGCCACGCATGCCTGTGAGAGGGAGCGGGCGTAATCCAGTGTATAGACGGTGGGGGTCAGGCCCAGTTCCACCACCCTCCGGGCCGCGGCGGGGGGAGGTTCAAAGAGCAGGTGTACGGGAGCCTGCAGGCCCGCGGCCCGCAGCTCCTCTCCCTCCTCTACGAGCGCCACACCCAGGCGGCTGGCTCCTGCCTGCAAAGCGGCGCGCGCAGTCTCCACCGCGCCGTGACCGTAGCCGTCGGCCTTGACCACGGCCATGACCTCGCAGGAG
Organism: Actinomycetota bacterium; assembly: GCA_003598015.1. GTDB lineage: Bacteria > Actinomycetota > Geothermincolia > Geothermincolales > RBG-13-55-18 > SURF-21. The sequence continues at coordinate 48,465 of QZKE01000006.1, forward strand.
GGCCCAACCAACTCCACGTAAAGCCGTACATTATGCCGTATGCACTCCAGGTCCACCTCCGCCCGCGTGGGGCGCCAGGTGCCTCTTTCAACCATGGCGGGTTCAGCCCCCGATCAGGGTTTTCAGGATATCCGCCCGCGTTATCAGGCCCAGGAGTCTGGTTTCCTCGATCACCAGCACGTACTCGAGATCCTTGTCGTTCATGAGTGTGGCCACTTTCTCCACGCTGTCCAGGGGATTCACCGCACGGTAGTCTTTTTCCATGACATCACGGGCTACCGAGCCCACGGCCTGACGCAGCTCTTTTTCGAAGCGGTTCAGAGAGGAGGGCAACATGATATAGCTGTCCAGGAAGTGGATGAATGAGGGAAAATGTATCTTGGCATCCTGATGCACCAGATCCTCCTCGTCGACTACACCCAGTACCTCGCCCTCCTCGTTCACAACCGGCAGGCAGCGGATACGCCTGTCCAGCATGATCTGGGCGATATCTTTGACCGGGGTCTCCGGCCTCACCGTCATGGGATCCTGGCTCATTATCTCGCGTGCTGATTTCACCTTCACCTACCTCCCTTTTTATCGCGCAGCAATCCCGACAATGCCAGAGGCAGGTGGGAGTTGAGGTCTCCCGCCACCATACCCACCTGACCGATCATCTGCGCAGCCAGCTCAGCAGCCTTTCCGTGCGTGAAAACGCCGCATATCGCGGCGTCCATGGGCTCCAGTCCCTGGGCGCAAAATGCGGCAATACAGCCGGTCAGAACGTCACCGCTGCCCGCTGTGGCCAGACCCGCCATGGCCAGGGGATTTATGTGCACAGTCCCTTGTGGGCTTGCGACCAGGGTGTTGGCCCCTTTCAGAACGGTCACGCAGCCAAACCTGCGGGCCGACTCCACGGCGGCTTCCAGCCGCGATGAGCGTATTTCCCCGGCGCTCCTGTCCAGCAGGCGTCCCAGCTCCCCGGGGTGGGGCGTGATCACGGTCGGATATTCCCTGCCGGACAGGCAGCCGGTATCTCTCGCGGCGCAGTTCAAGCCGTCGGCATCCAGGACCACCGGCTTCTCCACGCTGCGCAGCAATTCCGACACCACCGCGCAGGTAGAGGGCGCCGTCCCCAACCCCGGCCCGAGAGCCAGTACATCGTATCCCTCCATCGCCTCCCGCACCACTTCCGAAGCTCCCGTATCCAGTCGTTTTCCGTCCTCGTCTGGCAGGGGCATGGTCATCACCTCGGTGAGCTTGACCTCCATTATCGCGTTGAGGCCTGCAGCTATACCGAGGGTTACCACTCCCGCACCAGCCCTCAGGGCGGCCCGCGAACAGAGCGCCGCCGCCCCGGTAAGGCCGGCCGAACCGGCTACCACGAATACCCGGCCGCATTCGCCCTTATGCGCATCCGGGCGCCTGTTTGGGATGAGAGCGGCGACCCCTTCTTCCTCCAGGACGTATATCTCGCTCTTCACGATCTCGTCCAGCAGGCACGGGGGTATGCCGATGTCCACCCATACGAGTTCCCCCACCATCTCCGCCCCGGGATAGAGATAGAGGCCCACCTTGGGATAGGCGAAAGTCACCGTGCGCGCCGCCCGGACGGCAGGGCCGGAAACCGCCCCCGTCTCGGCCTCCACTCCGGAGGGAATATCCACCGCGAGCACCGGTGTTGCACAGGCGTTAATCGCCGCGATGGCCTCGGCAGTCTCCCCTTCTGCCGAGCCGTGGAAACCCGTCCCGAAGATGGCGTCGATGACCAGGTCCGAGCCCGGCAGCTCCTGTTTGAGAACGGAACCCGTCGCCCTGACGGTCGCTCCGCCCTCCTGCGAGAAACGGCGGTAGTTAGCGGCGGCATCGGTGGAGAGTTCGCCTTCGCCGCCCAGCAGGTAGACCTTCACCGCGGCCCCCCATGACGCCAGGTAGCGTGCCGCCACGAATCCGTCACCCCCGTTGTTTCCCCTGGCAGCGACCACGGAGATCCTCTTCCCGCCCGTAATGACCACAAGGTCGCGGGCTTGCTCGGCCACGTACCTGCCGGCACGTTCCATGAGATCGAGCGAGGGAATGCCTCCCTGTATGGCCGCCCGATCGAGCGCCGCCATCTCGTGGGGGAATAACACTCTCATGTCGTCACCCCTCCGCCAACGGCCTGGGCTATGGCTATGGCCAGGTCCCCGGTGTGGGATACGCTCACCAGGATCTCCACCACTCCCCGCTTCGCCGCCGCTTCCCCGGCGCGGCCAGACAGTTCCATGTACGGCCTCCCGCCATCGCCTGCGAGCATCTCCAGCTCGCGCCAGTCTAATCCCCTGATCCCCGTGCCCAGTGCCTTTCCCGCTGCTTCCTTGGCCGCGAAACACGCGGCATAGCGCCGGCCCGGACGGGCGCAATCCTCACACCTGGCCCTTTCCCGCAACGAAAAAACGCGCGACACGAAACCTTCGTGCCGCGTTATCGCTCTTTCTATCCTTGCGACCTCGACCAGGTCGATTCCAACACCCAGGATCTCCATAAGCCCCTTCGTATGCCCGCGCCCGGAACCCGCCCGGGCGCCCGGTGCCTTATATCTTCATTCTCCGCGCCGCCGCGGTTACCTCCTCCCTACTCCACCGTCACCGTCTTGGCCAGGTTGCGTGGCTGGTCCACGTTGCACCCGCGCAGTTTGGCGATGTTGTAAGCCAGCAGTTGCAGGGCGGGGGCCAGCACGACCGGGTTGAAATGGGCTCTCACCTCCGGAACGTAGACGGTCTCCTCGCAGAACTCCGCCACTTCCCGGTCTCCCCTGGTGGCCAGCGCGATAACCGGGGCTTGGCGCGCTCGCACCTCCTCGATATTATTGCGCACCTTGTCGTAGATGGAGTCCTGGGGGATCAGCGCTACTACCGGGAATCCGGGATGCAGCAGCGCGATGGGGCCATGCTTCATCTCGCCTGCAGGGTAACCTTCGGCATGGATGTACGAGATCTCCTTGAGCTTGAGTGCCGCCTCCATGGCCATAGGGTAGTTGATGTTGCGACCCAGGAAGAGAAAGTCCTCGCAGCGGCAGTACTTGTCCGCGCAGCGCTCCACCGCTTCCGTATCCCTGAGAACCTCCTCTATCTTGGAAGACAGCCTCTCGAGCTCCGAGAAGGTCTCCTTGATAAATCCCTCCTCGAGCAGGCCTCGCTCCTGTCCGAGATACAGCCCCAGCAGGTACACGGCGGCGATCTGGGAGAGGAAGGTCTTGGTGGCCGCCACTCCCACCTCCAGACCGGCGTGGGTATAGATAACCCCGTCGGACTCGCGGGCCATCATGCTCCCCACTATGTTCACTATGGACAGCGTCGGCGCTCCGCTCTGGGTGGCCCAGCGTACCGCGCTCATGGTATCGAGGGTCTCCCCGGACTGGCTCACCGCCACCACCAGGCACGTGGGGTCGAGGCGCGGCTCGCGGTAATAGAATTCCGAGGCGATGTCCACCTCTACGGGAATATCCATCCAGGTCTCAATGATGTATCGCGCCAGTAGAGATGCGTGGTAGGAAGTGCCGCAGGAGACGAATATTATCCTCCGGATATCGCGGAAGTCGAGCGCGGCCTCTTCCAGCTCCTCGATACGCAGGGCTCCCGATCTCATCAGCCTGCCCCGCAGGGTGTCTGTCCATGCCTGGGGCTGCTCGAAGATCTCCTTGAGCATGAAGTCTGCATAGCCGCCCTTCTCCACCGCGGATACGTCGAAGGGGACTTCGAACGATGAACGCTGTATCGGCCTGCCCTGTGCATCGATGATCTCATACGATTCCCGACTTATCCTGGCCAGCTCACCGTTCTCCAGCGCGACCGCCTCATGCGTGCAATCCAGGAGGGCCGGCGTGGCGGATGCCAGGAGGCTCTCCCCTTTTCCTATACCCAGTACCAGCGGGCTGTCCTTGCGCGCTCCCACCAGAACCCCGGGTTCACGGGCGCTCATGAGAACCAGCGCATATGCTCCCTCCAGCTCCTGCAGGGCAAGGCGTGCCGCCTCCAGCAGGTCTCCCCGGTAGTACTCCTCGACCAGGTGCGCGATGACTTCGGAGTCCGTCTGGGAGCGGAAATGGTGTCCTTTGGCCTCCAATCCTTCGCGCAACTCGTGGAAGTTCTCAATGATGCCGTTGTGCGCTATCGCGATCTCCTCGTTACAGTCGAGGTGCGGGTGGGCGTTCTCCATGGAGGGGGTACCGTGGGTGGCCCAGCGCGTATGCGCGATACCCATGTCTCCATCTCCGGAGAACCAGTCCAGGTGCGACTCCAGATTGTCCAGGTTGCCCTTGCGCTTCAAGAGGGCTATCCTCTCCCCGTCGTAGACCGCTATACCCGCGGAGTCATAGCCGCGATACTCCAGGCGGCGCAGGCCCCTGAAGAGGATCTGCGGCACGGAACGGTCCCCGACATATCCTATGATGCCGCACATCTGGTCTATTCTCCCTCGAAAAGCGCGGCCAGTGCCCTGGCCGCTTCCTCGGCGAGTTCGGAGTCCATAGCCTCCACCATCACCCGTATCACGGGTTCGGTGCCGGATGGACGCAGCAGCACCCGCCCTTCACCCGCCAGCCTCTCCTCCCATTCGCGCAGCGCCTGCGCGATGCTTTGCGATTCCAGCTTCGCCTCCTTATCCCTGACTTCGACGTTGATGAGCAGCTGGGGTATCCTCTCCATCACCCCGCTGAGCGCCGAAAGGGGTTCGCCGGACTCCACCACCGCCTCCAAGAGCTTGAGGGCCGTCAGCAGGCCGTCTCCAGTGGTCGCATGGTCACCGAATATGATATGGCCGGACTGTTCCCCACCCAGGCTCAATCCCTCTGCCAGCATCCTCTCCAGGACGTAGCGGTCTCCCACCTGTGTGACGTGGACCTGTATTCCCTCCCGCTCCATGGCGCGATGGAAACCCAGATTGGTCATTACCGTGGTCACCATGGTGTTGCTCTTGAGAAGTCCTCTTTCCTTCATATGCAGTGCGCAGATGGCCATGATGAAGTCTCCGTCCACGAGCCGCCCTCTCTCGTCCACCGCCAGAAGCCGGTCCGCATCTCCGTCGAAAGCCAGCCCCAGGTCCGCGCCGGTATCCAGCACCGCCTGTTGCAACGACCCGGTATGGGTCGAACCGCATTCGCAGTTGATGTTCAGGCCGTCCGGCTCGGCATTCAGCACGGTGACCTCGGCGCCCAGACGCTGCAATAGCGTGGGGGCCAGGCGATAGACGGCGCCGTTGGCACAGTCGACCACGATCTTCATCTGCCCGATATCCGGCTGTACGATGGACAGCAGATGTGAGAGGTATTCTTCCTCTGCATTCTGCGCGTGGCTGACGCTGCCGACGGCGTCGCCATCCGGCCGGTCCTCGTTTAATCCCGTGTCGATCAGCGCTTCCATCTCCCACTCCACTTCGTCCGGGAGTTTGAAGCCGGAGGAATGGAAGAATTTGATCCCGTTATCGCGCGCGGGATTGTGCGAGGCCGAGATGACCACCCCGGCGTCCGCTCCCCTGCTCCCGGTGAGATAAGCAACCGCAGGGGTAGGTACCACGCCCAGCAACTCCACGCTGCCCCCGGACGAACATATCCCGGCGACCAGTGCGGACTCCAGCATATTTCCGGAAATGCGGGTGTCCCTGCCGACTACCAGAAAAGGCCGGGCATTGTCCCTGGCCAGCACTTTCACCGCCGCATAGCCGATACGCAAGGCAAGCTCGGGGGTTAATTCCCTGTTGGCGGTTCCCCTTATGCCGTCGGTCCCGAAAAGCCGTGTTCTGGCTACCTCTGACTTGTCCATAAATACGCTCCCGGTCCTCTATACCTGGACTATAGCACCCATTATTTCGGCCCTTCAAGGAAGGCCACTATGCGCACCCTTTTCCTCCAGGTCGTGCCGGAGATGGAACGCGTTGATCCTCCGAGTCATTTCCGAATATGCCGAAACCCCGATCTGGCGAGGTAATCCCGGCTCGTAACAGATTGGGAGATCAGCGCTTGGAGAATTGTGGACGCTTGCGGGCTTTCTTCAAGCCGTATTTCTTGCGTTCCTTCATGCGCGGGTCACGCCTGAGAAGTCCCGCTTTCTTGAGATCGGTACGCAGGGTCTCGTCGCAGTCCACCAGGGCGCGGGCGATACCATGACTCAACGCTCCGGCCTGTCCTGATATACCTCCACCCTTGATGGTGGCGAAAACACGGTAGCGTCCGACACCGCCTGAGACCTCCAGCGGCTGCATTACCTGGTAGCGAAGGGTCGAGCGGGGGAAGTATTCCTCGATATTCTTGCCGTTGATCTCCATCTCGCCGTCTCCGGGATACAACCATACCCGCGCTACGGCCTCTTTACGCCTTCCCGTTCCATAACCCAGCTGCTGCGGCAAATGATTCACCCGCCCTTTCACTCTGCACGGGAGACCAGGGTCAGCGTCTCCGGCTTCTGCGCCTTGTGGGGGTGGTCGGGTCCGGCATAGACGTGCAGCTTGGACAGCATCGACCGGCCCAGGCGATTTTTGGGCAGCATGCCCCTGACCGCCTTTTCCACCACCAACCCGGGCTTGTCCCGCACGAGCACCTCGTAGGGTGTTTCCTTGAGGCCGCCGGGATATCCCGAGTGATGATAGTATATTTTCTTCTGGAGTTTGTTCCCCGTCAGCATGACCTTTCCCGCGTTGACCACGATAACGTTATCTCCGACGTCAATGTGGGTGGAGTAGATGGGTTTGTTCTTACCCTTGAGGATCTTGGCCACCTCCACTGCAAGCTTCCCCAGGGGCACGCCGTCGGCGTCTATCAACCACCACGACCTGGTTATATCTGCCTGTTTCACGCTGTATGTCTTCATTCTCCTACGTGCCTTTTTGCCTTCCTCTTCTCAGCACGACAAACAATAATGATAGAGGTAGCGGGTGCGGAAGTCAAGGCAGGACGCGCCCTCCGCTATCTGCCGTTGAGCTTGCCGTCGACCATGTGAAATGCCTGGTCGGCCACTTCCAGGATGGACTCGTCGTGGGTTACGATGAGCACGCACTTGCCGTCCTCGCGGGCCAGCTTGACCAGGATGTCCACCACCGTCATTCCGGTGGCCGTATCCAGGTTGCCGGTGGGCTCGTCGGCCAGGATGATATCCGGATCGTTGGCCAGTGCGCGGGCGATGGCCACCCGCTGCTTCTCGCCTCCGCTCATCTTGTTCGCCCTGGTGCGCTGGAGCCGCCTGTCTATACCCATCCTCTCCAGGAGGTCCACTGCGCGCCGGCGCTGCTCTTCCGGGGGTACGGCGGACAGGTCCATGGGCAGGGTGACGTTCTCCAGGGCCGTGAGCGCCGTAACCAGGTTGAAGAACTGGAAGACGAAACCCACCCGCTCACGCCGGTAGGCGATGAGATCCGCTCCTGAGGCGCATATGTCCTCCCCCAGGACCTCTATCTCTCCGGCATCCGGGTTCTCCAGGGAGCCCACGAGATAGAGAAGGGTGGTCTTCCCCGAGCCGGATGGACCTACGATCACCACCACCTCACCTTTGCGGGCCGAGAAGTCCACTCCGTCCACGGCGACCACGTCCCCGGCCTTGCCCCGGAAGGTCTTGGACAGGCCGTGGACCGCGAGAAAGTCGCCGGTCTCCAGGTTGATTGCGTTGTCCCCAGACATCTGCGCCGCCTCCTCACTCCATGCTCAAGACTCGTGCCGGTCTCAGGCGGGTAATCCACGCCACTGGAATGGCCATCCCCAGCAGGCTGATGCCCAGGAGGATGAGTATGCCGTAGAGCAACATGTCCCCCTGGTAGACCACATCCAGCTCCGCATCCTCCGCCTCGCCCACAGGAGACGCGAACAGGCCGCCCTCCTTGTAGAGGTTGCGCTCGGTGAGGCGTGACATCATGGCGGCCGCCCCTGAATCCTCCTCTTCCTCCTGCACCTGGGTGATCTCGCTCCCGGACAGCAGCCAGTCGCCAATCTTCTGGCTGATTAGCGCCGTGGCTCCCGTGGCCAGGATGATGGATACGAGGCAGATGCAGATGACCTCCACGGCATACTGCATGATAACCTGGCGGTCCGTGGCGCCTATGGCCTTGAGTACGCCGAGCTCGCGTGTACGGCCGCCTACGATGATGGCCATGGCCAGGAGGATGATGAGCGCGCACGCGCCCAAGGCCCCCGCCAGCCCGATCACCGAGGTTTTGCCCACCTTCTGCAGGGGATCGGAGATGATCTCGTATTCGGTGAAGTCCGTGACGAATTCGTACTGGTCGCTGCCGCCCGTCCGGTCGATGAAAGCCTGCTGAAGGTCGCCGGTATGGTCGACATTGTCGAAATAGTACGACCCCAGCTCGACGTATCCCGGGGTGTTGTTGAGCACCTGCACGACGGACAGGGGTGCGAAGAACTTGTTGCCCGCCGGGTTGAACGTGGCGAAGGAGCCGCCCTGGCTCTGGCGTTCCGCCTCCACCGTCTCGTATACCCCCACGATCTCCAGTTCCAGTTCGGCGTCCTTGCCCTTCTCGCCGCTGATAGTAGCCGTCACGGTATCCCCTACCACCAGCTCGTTCTCTTCGGCCAGGTTCTTCTCGATCAGCACCACCGTATTGCCCTCCCGGTAATCGGCGTAGGTGTAGTAGGACCCCGAGATGAGCTTCTTGTTCCCGTTGAGGAACTCCGAAGCCGAGGCACCGTTGGTGTTGCCCTCGAAGACGAAGGTGCTCTCGGTGATACCTGAGGCAGCCGCGCCTTCCCTGATCTCCCTGCTCAAGTTGAGCATGGAGGACAGCTCGACATTCTCCATCCCGGGCATGGTAACGCCGGATGTCAGCACCTTGTCGTAGGTGATGATGTAAGGATCCCGAGAGAACGCGTCGGCGAGCTCCTCCGGCACCAGGGTCTTAGCCCTCTCCTCCAGCTCTTCTTCCTCGGACATGCCGCGGGCTTCCCTGGTCCTTTCCGCTTCGCTCTTCTCACGCTCCTGTTCGAAGGTGGACATCATGAAACCTGAACTCGAACGTATCTCGCCGTAATTTCCCACCCTCTCCTTGACCGTCTCGGTCTGGCTGTCCGCGGCCAGCTTGACCGCCAGCATGGAGAGGGAGAAGGTGAGGCACACGAAGAGCAGGAGCACCACCACCAGGTTGCTGGAGGGATGGCGGCGAAAGCTGCGGAAGCCTCTCTTGGCCGAACGCATGTGATCCCCCTCTTCTTCAATCCGGGTAGGCGGCCAGGTTGATCTCGACTTCCTCCCCGGAGTCCTCTCCGCGCGCTTTGTAGAAGACGAGGTTGGTTCCTTCCTTGGTGATCCCTTCGTTGCGGGCGGTGTTCTTGGGGTTGAGGTCATAGAAGAGGAATACCCCATCCACCGACTCTCCCATCTTCAGCTTGTATGCCACCGGCTGCAGGGTCGTATAGTCCATCAGAGTGGCGGAGATCATGTTCTCGGAGACGTATGCTCCCAGGGTGCCTACCATGCCGTAATAATCCTCGTACTGGTCGGCGTCTATCCCCTCGCTCCAGATACGGAAGGAATACTCCGAGAGGTCGATGACATCATCACCCACGTTCTCTATCAGCAGTTCGATCTCCAGATAGTCCCCGGGAACTTCCCTCTGGCCGGATGTCAGCACGTCCGCGTTGGATTCCTGGCGCGTGGCCTCGATAACCGTGAAGCGCGCACCCGCCAGCTCCGCCGTAGAGGCTTCCGCGGGCGCGTTGCTCTCCTCCTCTTCTTCGGGCTTCTCCTCCCCGCTCTCCAGGACGAGCCCACCGCTGCCCGTCGTCTCGGTGAGCATCTCATCGCTGGTGCCCGGCGGGTATTTGCTTTCATCGCTGGCCTCCCGCGTGGATTGCGACTCACCCCCGCATGACGCCGCCAGCATCGTCAGCACGAGCAGCGATACGACAACCGCGGCGATAATTATCCGGTATCTCGTCCGCCTCTTCTCCATACTGCGATCATCTCCCGTCTCTTGATCCACATATCACCACAAGCCTTCTGACTGTCTCCCTATCCCGCTTTTTCCCATGATTAGCTTCGCTAACATTAAAGGCCATGGTTGTTAAACATCTGTTAAGGAATCGTTACCTTTGCCTTAAAGCTGAAGCCCTGTGGCGCACATCCGCAATATTCCATCAGTCACATAAAAAGGCCCGGATACTGCATGTATCCGGGAAAACGTCATATATCGCGTACCCGGCCACTCGTATGCCGGCGTGCCTACGTCAACTTCTCCACCAGCTCCTCGCCGAGCAGCTTCACTTCCTCCTGCTCCTCCGGGTTCAGCTCGTCGAACCAGCGGCCCCCCAACTGCGAGGAAAGCTCGCCCAGGCGGGACGAAGCCTGGTTGTAGCGCACGATCTTGCTCAGATCTCCTTTGAGCTTTATCTTACCCTGCATAACGGCCTTATTCGTATCCAGTTCACCGCAACTCGTCCCCTTCCAGGTCCAGTAGGAAGCAGTGAGGACGTAGTCGGCGGCTTCGCCGACTTCCGGCGGCACCGGCCGTATGCTGCGGCATTCTCCATGCCACAGATCCATGAGGATATAAGAATCCCGTTCAATGCCCAGACCAGGTTCGGCCACGGAGTGCAGGACCACCGTGCCCTCCCATTCCGCCGCGGCCTCCCTGTACACGGCGTCTCCCTGGACCAGCTTCTCGTAGGCAGCGATCCACTCCGGCGTTCCCTGGACGAAGGGCGGGCTCTTCTCCTTGAGCCTCCTCTGCAGGACTTCCTGGTAAGCAGCTTCCCACTCATCAGTGCCGAATGCGGGTGCCATGCCGATCCCTCCTTCCGAACGCCGCTGAACTGCTTAGGTTATCTACCCGCAACATCGGGCGGGTAAACCAGTGTATCCGGGAAGCGTCCGATACCCGCTTGTATTGCCCCTGCTCGGCGGGATGCCGCTTCGCGCCGTCGCGCTTCGCGGCACTTCAGAGATCGAGCCAGGAGGTGATGACATCCCGCAGGATGGGAGCAGCCTCAGCCGCGGTATCCAACACCTCCCGGTGCGAAGTAGCATGTGGCCTACGCAGATCCCATACGTTAGTGATCACGCTCACCGCGGTAACGGAAATACCCAGGTAATGGGCCACCAGTGCCTCCGGCACCATGCTCATGGACACGGCATCCCCACCCACCAGGCGCATGTAGCGCAGCTCTGTGCCCGTCTCGTAGGTAGGTCCCGACACCGCCACGAGTACGCCGCCCTCCATGGGCCAGCCACGTGCTTTACCATTCTCCATAAGCGCGTCTCCCGACGGTTCGTCGTAGAGGGATGAGACGTCCAGAAACGCGGGGTTCCCTTCACCATCCCGCATTCCTCGCAGCGGGTTAGACCCCATGAGGTTGATGTGGTCGCGCACGAGCATCAGGCACCCGCGTTCGTAGACCGGGTTGAGGGCTCCGGCGGCATTGGCCATAAACACCTTCTCTATTCCCATCGCGGCCATGATCACGACCGGGAAGGTCACCGCCCCCATGTCCAGACCCTCGTAGTAATGGGGGCGCCCCTGTTGCACCATCACCACCGTCCCCCCGTAGCTGCCGCAGCACAGCTTACCCGCGTGGCCCGGGACGCTGCATGCCGGCCAGCCGGGTACTTCCCGGCAGTCGACCTCGCAGGTGCCTTCCAGCTGCGGGGTGGCTCCTCCCAGGCCGCTTCCCAGGACCACTCCCATGCGGGGAGCAGCAAGCCCTGTCTCGCGTAGAAGGGAGATCAAATAGCTCCGCGCCTCGCCTTCCATCATCCTCTGGTCTCCTCGCCCTACCGTGCCGGAACCGGTTTTCTTCGTCACTCCTCGGCCATGCGCTCCTTGAGCAGAGCGATACTCTCCACGGGGGTGGGATCCACCCCGTTGAGCAAGGCCAGGTAACCGCTGACGAAGTCGCCGAGATGAATGGCGGAAAGCAGTCTTTCGGTACGCGTGCGCCCGCCAACGTGGATGACCGTCACTCCGCCCACCCTGTCCTGGAGGATCTCGGCGCTCACCTCCACCCGCTTGGCCACGCGCGAAGTGTCGCCCTCCTCCACCAGCATGATTATCTCCACCTTACGGGAGAAGTCATTCTGCTCATACCACCCTACGATCTCGTTATGGTTCATCTCCGGAATGGTATGGTGGAACGCGGGGACCTTGGAATTCTCGTTGAACTGGCATTTCCAGCGATATGCGGCAACGGAAAGAATGCCGTACGTACCGTAGACAACCGGGATCTTGCCGTGCAGGCGTATAGCCAGCTGCTTGGCGAAATTCCTGGCCACGGGGGTCAAGCGGCCCCAATCCTCTCTCTTGCCCCGCAGGAAATCGGCGGTCTCGTAGGCTACTTTGACGAAACCCTGCAGCAATCCCATCTTTTCCAGGACCGCTGCCGCCGGAAGGGACAGGTAAGGCAGGGCAGCCCGGGGCTGCAGTCCCGTGGGGACCATGATGGCGGGAAAGCGATATTTGCCCGCCATATCCAGTAACATTCCACCGGTGGTGATGGCCAGGATCTTGCATCCCAGGTATATTGCGTCCTCCAGTGCCGAGAGCGTCTCCTCGGTGTTGCCGGAATAGCTGGCGAAGATGGCCAGCGTGTCGGGACCCAGCAGGGAGGGCAGGCGGTAGGAGCGATACACCGAGATAGGCATGCCGACCGCATCCTCCAGAAGGGAACTGAGGATATCCCCACCGATGGCCGAACCGCCCATGCCCACATGCGCGATACGCGTTATGCCATCCTTGGGCGGTATTTCCTCCTGGTCCCGCCCCAGGCGCAGCGCTTCCGTGACCTGCTTCGAGAATGATTCGATGGCGGCGAGCATCCCGCCGGGATCTCTCTCCTCCAGCGACATCACGTCATCCAGGTTTATCGCCTCAACCATGTAAACCCCCTCTTCCGAAATCCTTCGGCGTATATGGTTATCTTCAACGCGGCTGCGAATAGAAATCCGCGAGGCGTGCAAGCCTGCCTATATTCTTCTCCCCATGCTGGTCACTGCCCTTCAGCACGGCTATGATAGAATTCTATCAGGTCAAGAGGAAGGGCAGATAATGAGGGACGTAGATCCCGGGATATTCAAGGCATATGACGTGCGCGGCATCTACCCTGAGCAGATCGATGAAGAGGTGGCCTACCGCGTCGGCAGGGCTTTCGTGGCCTTTCTCGGAGAGGGGAAGATCGTCACCGGACGTGACATGCGGCTGTCTTCACCCGAGCTTTCCCGGGCCTTCATCTCGGGAGCCGTCGCCCAGGGTGCGGACGTGGCGGACATCGGGCTCTGCTCCACGGACATGCTCTATTTCGCCTCCGGAGTGCTGGACAGACCGGGGGCGATGTTCACCGCATCCCATAACCCCAAGGAGTACAACGGCCTCAAACTCTGCCGCCGCAAGGCGGGGCCGATAAGCATGGATACCGGCATAGTAGAGATCCGGGATCTGGTCCTGGGGGGCGAATTCCCGCAAGCGGGGAGCGCGGGTACGGTGGAGGAGATGGACATGTTGCCGCGCTATGTGGACCACGTGCTCTCCTTTATCGATATCTCCTCCCTGCGCCCCTTGAAGGTGGTTGCTGACGCCGGCAACGGCATGGGCGGGCTTATCCTGCCAGCCCTCTTCGCCAGGTTGCCCTGCGAGCTCGTGCCCCATTGCTTCGAGCTCGATGGATCCTTCCCCCACCATCAGCCCGACCCCATAAACCCCGAGAACATCCAGCTGCTATCGCAATGGGTATTGGAGGCCGCTGGGGATCTGGGCATGGCCTTCGACGGCGATGCCGATCGCGTTTTCCTCGTGGACGACAGGGGGGAGCCGGTCAGCGGTTCCCTCACCACCGCCATGGTCGCCCGGCGCATCCTCCAGACACATCCAGGCGAGAAGATCATCTACAACTGCATCAACAGCTGGGTAGTCCCGGAGACCATCCGCGAGTACGGAGGAACACCTATCCGGGAAAGGGTGGGACATTCCTTCATCAAGCAGACCATGGCGGAAACCGGGGCCGTGTTCGGGGGCGAGCACTCCGGCCATTATTATTTCAGGGATAATTACCGCGCTGACTCGGGTCTCATCGCGGCCATGTTCATCCTGGAGATAGTGAGCCTGGAGGACAGGCCCCTTTCCGAGATCCTCAAGCCGTTCAGGAAATACTACGCTTCCGGGGAGATCAACAGTCGCGTAGAGGATATTCCGGCCAAACTCGCCGAGATAGCCAGCCTCTACGCAGACGGAGATATGGACCGGCTGGATGGTATCAGCGTGGAGTTCGAGGACTGGTGGTTCAACGTGCGTCCATCCAACACGGAGCCGCTCATCCGGCTTAACCTCGAAGCCAGGACTCGTGATCTCATGGAAGCCAAACGCGACGAGGTTCTGGCGGTGATCCGCTCCTGATGGCGGCCATGCGCCGTTGCCTCATCGCTCTCCCGCTTGCGATGCTGCTGTTCGCGGGAGCTTATGGCTGCGGCAATCCTTACGGTAAAACCGAATCGGCCTGGAGGGAGGAGGTCAACGCCTCCCTGGCAGCCCTCGAGGACTCCGCTCCTTACAGCTACGACATACATATCGAGACCTGGGTGGGCGTATCCGGACAGAGCGTATATGGAGACGAAAAAGGGGTGGGTGCATACGTGGACGGAGATTTCTCGGTCTCCATCCTGCGCACCTACCCCGCGGGCGAGGAAAACCTGGTCTATACTTCACTGCGGGGCATATCTTACCTGAGGGAGGGGGAGACATGGCGTCCCATCGATGCGCAAGAGGTCCCCAGCCCGCTTTATGACCCCGAGCTCTTCACGGTGCTCGCCTCCGCCTACGGCTCCATATCCCTGGAGGGCGAAGAGGAACTCTCCGATGTACTGTGCCGGCGCTATCTCCTGCAACTGGGACGGGAGAAGGCGCAGGAAGCCCTGCCGGAACGCGCCTGGTCGTATTTCTCGCCGCTGGACTTCGAGTTGAACTGCCGTATATGGGTCGCCGACGCCTCCACGCCGCCGCTCTCACTGCGCCTGGAGGTGATCGGTTTCGACCGCGAGGAAAGGCTGCAGCGCTATCGGGTCGTGGCCACCCTCAACCCGCATGATTTCCGCTCCGAGGAGATCCAGCTGATGGAGCCCGGCGTCTGATACTATAGCGCGGCTTTCAACACCAGCACCGGCCGGTCGCTCTTACGGACCACCCTCTCCGTCACGCTTCCCAGAAGGTCCGCGGTGGCCCCGCGCCCCCCGAAAGCTCCCAGGATTACAAGGGACGCGTCCATCTCCTTCGCGTAGGCGAGTATGGCCGAGGGAGTGCTGCCGTTGACGACATCGAACCTGACACTCTCGCAGTAGTTGCCGAGTTCGTAACTCATCTCCTCCAGCTTCTCCATCTGCTCCTTGGCCTGCTCCTTCTTGTACTTGTCCAGGGGTTCGTACCCCATGTCACTCTTGCCCTCGACGACGTGCAGCAGGGTGATGGGCGTACACAAGGTCCTGGCCAGATCCAGCAATACGGGCTTGACGCTGTCAGCGTACTTGGAGAAGTCGCTGGCCACAAGGATATTCCCGAACAGGGACGAGCAGGCATTCTCGCATGAAAAGCCCCCGTCATCCTTCAGGACCTTGCAGTGCTGGATCATCACCGAGCGATCCGAGAGCTTCAGCACCCTCTCGCTCACGCTGCCCAGGATGGCCCGGTTGAGGAATCCCTTGCCATGTGCTCCCAGAAAGATGAGGTTGGCGTCAACTTCCTTCGCCGCCTCCACGATCTCCGTGGACGGGCTGCCGTGTTTCAGCAGCTGTGTAACTTTCATACCCTCCGCTTCGAGCTGGCTCGCCAACTCGCCGAGGTGCTCTTCGGCAGCGCGCATCTCGGCTTCATAGGCCGGGTTCTTGTGGTCGCCGATTTCGGCGTGTTTTTTGGACTCCAGGACATAGACCAGGGCCACATCGTTGAGGCCTACCTGGGCAAGCTCGCCCGCGCAGCCGAGCAGCTTCTCCGTATAGGGTGAGAAATCCACCGCGAAAAGCAGTTTCTGTGCCATGTTATCTCCCTTCTTCCTCGCTTGCTTTTCACTAGATATTATTGCTCCACATGCTGATTATAAACCAGCCTCCGCCCCCGCCGGCGGGTTTGCGAGCAGTGCCCATAGCCTGCCGGCCTCAATAATAGACTTTCTCCAGGAACAGTCCACGCGGGGGCAGGGCCGGTCCGCTCCGCGAGTTGTCCCTGCTCTCCAGCACCTCGACAAAATACTCGACTGACCACCTGCCTCTTCCCACCTCCAGCAGGCTGCCGCAGAGCATGCGCATCATCATCCACACGAAAGCATTCGCTTTGATCCTGACGCAAAGCTCATCATCATGCTGCAGCAATTCCGCCTCGTATACCTCGCGTACGCTCGACTTTCCTTCTTCGCGGCGGGCAAAGGCCGCGAAGTCATGCGCTCCAACGACCGTTCCCAAGGCATCACCCATCGCATCCGCACTCAAGTCGCCGGGGAAATGATATGTGTACCTGCGCCGGAACGGCGACGGATATCCGCCTCGAAACACATAATAGGCGTATTCCCTGGCCGAAGCGCTGCGGCGCGCGTTGAACCCCTCTTCGGCTTCCTCGCATTCCCTGACCACGATATCGGGAGTGAGAAAGGCGTTCAATGCGGCGGGAAATCTCTCGAGAGACGGCTTGAGCGTGCCGAAGAAGTTCACCACCTGCCCGCGTGCATGGACTCCCGCGTCGGTCCTCCCCGCCGCATATATGGGTGAATCCAGCGTCGCCACAGCCGCCAGCGCTTCCTCCAGCGTCCCCTGCACCGTTGGTAAACCCGGCTGCTTCTGCCACCCCTTGTAGCCAGTCCCGTCGTATTGCAGCGTAAGCTTGTAATTTGGCATAAGACGATTCTACCTTACAAACCCTTTGAGGTGCGTTTCAGGAAAATCTTCACAGCCTGTTGCCAATGGCACTCTTTGCGTCCGGAATATACTTCCCCGAAGAGTCGGCAGCATACATTGCATATTCTGAGTGACAGCTTAAGAGAGAGGCTTTTTGCCGCATCTGTTCCGGTGATAGCCTGTCCAAGTCTCAGCATTTATTCTATAGCAGAAAGAGGGCCGCTGCCTTTCCGGGTCAAGATGATGATAAAATCGATTGGGGAAGGGGTTGGTATGCTTTCTTAGTGGACAGTGAAAGTGCTATTTTATGGGACAAAAGGTCTTTACCATCGCTGAACCCTGGCGTTTCGTCTTGGATAACGCAAAGCGAAACTTAGTTTACCTATTAATGGTTGGGTTGATCCTCTTGTTGCCCCTGAACATACTCTATTATTTCCAGAGAGCTTTCATGGAGAGACGCTCGGGTGTCTATGAACTAGCGACCTTTGTTGCGTTTTTCCTGATTGCCATGGTTTATGTGGCTTTCATCAAGATCGGGCTTCGCTTCGCCGCCGCAGAACAAGCAAACCTGTCGGACCTTTCTGATGCACTTTCTTATTATTGGCGTTATTTATTGGGCTTATTTCTTTACAGTCTGATATTTATCGGGGGATTACTACTCTTGATCGTTCCCGGCATAATCTGGGCGGTCAAGTACCAGTTTTTCGGCTACTTCATCGTCGATAAAGGTATGAAGCCAGTCGAGGCGCTCACGAGAAGCGGCCAACTGACTATGGGAAAAAAGGGACAGATTCTTGCGTTCGACTTGGTCTTTTTGGCAATTGAAGCCATAATTGTTTGGCCGCTTTGGTTACTGTCAAAGACAGCTTCACAAATCATAGTGAACCGCCCCGACTTTCCTGGAGGCTCCATAGTCTGAGAGGATGGAGCCATGAATACACAAAAGAGATATCCACCGGAGCTGAAGGAACGGGCGGTGCGCATGGTCTTCGACCACGCACCGGAGTACGCGTCGCAGTGGGCGGCGATGCGCTCGATCTCGGAGAAGTTCGGCATGACGGCCGAGACGCTGCGCACCTGGGTGAGACAGGCCGAACGTGACGCCGGCCTGCGCGAGGGGCTAACGACCGAGGAGCGCGAGCGTCTGCGCCAGTTGGAGCGCGAGAATCGCGAGCTCAGGCGGGCCAACGAGATCTTAAAGAGCGCCGCGGCTTTCTTCGGGGCGGAGCTCGACCGCCAACAGAAGAGATGATCGCCTACATCGACGAGGAGAAAGAGCGCTTCGGGGTCGAGCCGATCTGCAAGCACCTGCCGGTCGCCCCGTCTACCTACTACGACGCCAAAAAGCGCCCGCCCTCGGCCAGGGCGGTGCGGGACGAGAAGCTGAAGGCAGAGATCAGGCGCGTGCATGCGGAGAACTTCGGCGTCTACGGCGCACGCAAGGTATGGCGGCAGATGAAACGCGAAGGGTTTGACGTGGCCCGCTGCACGGTGGAGCGGCTTATGCGTGAGCTGGGCCTAGAGGGTGTGAGACGTGGGAAAAAGAAGCGTACCACCATCCCCGACGAAGAAGCGATAAGGCCGGCTGACCTGGTCAACCGTGATTTCAACGCCCCGGGGCCCAATCGCCTTTGGCTAGCCGACCTCACCTACGTGGCAACCTGGAGGGGATTTGCCTACGTCGCCTTTGTAATCGATGTCTTCAGCCGTTTCATCGTGGGCTGGCGGGCCTCCGCCTCGCTCCGCACCGACCTGGCCTTAGACGCCCTGGAGATGGCGATCTGGGCACGCCAGCGCGGCAGCCTGGGAGGGCTTGTGCATCACAGCGACCAGGGAAGCCAGTATCTGTCTATCCGTTACACCGAACGCCTGGCCGATGCCGGTGCCGCCTCATCCGTCGGATCCCGGGGCGACGCTTACGACAACGCCCTGGCCGAGACGGTCATCGGCCTCTACAAGACCGAGCTCATTCGCAACCGCGGACCATGGAGGAACTTGGACGAGGTAGAATACGCTACATTGGAGTGGGTCGACTGGTTCAATCACCGCCGGCTCTTAGAACCCATTGGCAATATTCCACCAGCGGAATTAGAGGCTTACTATTGGAGAAAGGAGGGTCAGGAAAAGACGGAAGGACTCAAGCAACCGAGCCTCCGGTAAACCCGGGGGCGGTTCATAGCATCTATTATGTTTCCTCTGTTTTTAATTGCTTTGGCCTACGTCTATGTAAGGCTGCAGTCCCAGAGGGTTGAGTAGCGAGGAATAAAGCACCAATCTTCTTCCGATCGCAGTTTCGAAACTGGTGTCGAGTTACTTGTGTGATCTGCCCGCTCCAGGCGTCGCCTATATACAAGAGCTGAGTGCAGCCCGGTGAGCGAGTTGGTCGGGCGACGTCCGCCTTGGCAACCACCAGCCCGAGAACCGGGGGCCGGTCTGGAGCGACATCGGCGAGCAG